>JBIKZZ010000029.1:0-19374 GCA_044354435.1 Rhodoferax sp.
CGCGCCGCGCTAGGGCAAGACGTGCTGCCCGCCTTTGGCCAGGTCTGGGCGCTGGGCTTTATGTTTGCTGTGGAGACCTGGCCTGAGGAGTGGGTGCCACCGCGTGACAAAGACGCGGCCAAGATGTTGGATGGCGCTTTGCAGGCGATGGTGGCGCTGACCGAAGACGACACCGATGAACCCACCGTGGCCGTGTTTGACGACGACAGCCCGCCCAGCGTCAGTGGGCAACGCATGGAAGCCTTTGCGGCCGCGATCTGGGCGGTGTACGACCTGCGCGAGCTGTGGCGCCATCTAGGCCCGAGGGTCGAAACTGTCTACGCGAAGCCCACACCCGGCCGCAACGAACCTTGTTTTTGCGGAAGCGGAAAAAAATACAAGAAGTGCCACGGCGCCTGAATTGAACTTGGGATTCATTCTGCCAATCGACAGTAATTGTGTACAACGTTATGATGGTCGATATGAAAAATCAAACCGTTGTCGTTTCACCCAAGTTCCAGGTTGTGATACCGCGTGAAATCAGGGAGGCCGGTGGCATCCTGCCCGGTAGCCGCATGAGCGTGTTCGAGATCAACGGCGTGATCCAGTTGGTACCGGTCAAAACGCCGGCACAGTACCGGGGTTTGCTCACCGGCCTCCGCAGCACGGAAGTACCCAACGATCCCGAGCGGTTTTGATGGTGAGCAAACAGGCGTCGGTGCCGCAGCAGGGCCTGGTGCTGGATTCTTCTTGCTGGTTGGAGTATTTCAGCAATTCGCCGCGCGCCGACCTGTTCGCTGAACGGATTGTCAACACCGGGGCCTTGATCGTACCGATCATCACCTTGTACGAGGTGTACAAAGTCGCGCTGCGTGAATTTGGTCCCGCAGCGGCCAATCAGGCCGTGGCCCTGATGCGTGAAGGGCAGGTTGTTGACCTTGGTTTGAATATCGCCTTGAGCGCCGCTGCGAACGGGCTGTCGATGGCCGACAGCCTGATTTACGCCACGGCGTTGGCACACCATGTGCCGCTTTGGACGCAGGACCAGCACTTTGAGGGCCTGCCCGGCGTCCGGTACTTTTCTAAGACCGTGGCCGTCTGAGCGACCGGCCCCTGCGCCTGCGACTTACTCTGAGCCGATCCCTTTACCAGGGCAGCATGCTGCCGTCGTGGTTGAAGAAACCGCCGGAGTCGGCGGCCTGCAGGCCATCAATCACGCCCAGCAAGCGGGCTGCAGCATGGTCTGGCGCTTGTACCTGCAGGCCGGTTTTGGCAAAGGGCGCAGACAGGTTGGTAGCCACCGTGCCCGGGTGCAGCGCGACGCACAGGGCCTGGGGTTGGCGCCGGCGCAGCTCGATCGCGGCGGTGCGCACCAGCTGGTTCAACGCCGCTTTGCTGGCGCGGTAGCTGTACCAGCCGCCAAGCTGGTTGTCACCGATGCTGCCGACCTTGGCCGACAGGGTGGCGAACACCGAGCGCCCCTCGCGGGGCAGCAGTGGCAAAAAATGCTTCATCAACAGCGCTGGCCCAATGGCATTGATGGCAAAGGCCTGCGCCATCTGCATCGGGTCGAGTTGCTGCCAAGTCTTTTCGGGCTGCAGCCCCTGGCCATGCAGCAGGCCGGTGGCGTCGATCAGTAGCCGCAGCGGCAGGCCCAGCCCAGCTACGTGGGCGGCGGCTTGGGCGATGCTGGCCTCGTCCAGCAGGTCCAGCGCCGGTTGGCTGTGCCGTGAGAGCCCAAGCACCCTTTCAAATCTGTCATCCTGCTGCAGCTGAGTCAGCAGGGCCGCGCCGATGCCGCCACTGGCGCCGATCACCAGTGCCAAGCCGCCTGGAGGCTTAAGAGTCGCAGTGCTTGAGAACGCGTTGGTCATGGCTTAATGCACCGCATTGGTGGCTAGAAATCCGGCCAAGGCGTCAGCCGTAGCCTCTGGCAACTCCTCCGGTATGAAGTGCCCGGCCGGCATGGCATGGCCGCTGACTGTGCCTGCGCACTGGGCCTGCCACAGTTCAATCGGTTGAAACAGCCGTTGCACCACACCGCGCGCGCCCCACAGCACCAAGGTGTCGCAGGCAATTTTTTCACCCCGGGCGCGGCTCTCGCGGTCGTGGTCCAGGTCAATGCTGGCGCTGGCGCGGTAGTCCTCGCAAATGGCATGAATGGTGCCCGGTAGGACAAAGCAGCGCTCGTACTCGGCCAGCGCCTGGGGCTCGATCTGTGCCAAGCCCCCGGTTCCCCAGCCGCCCAGCTTGTGGTGCAGGTAGGGCAGCGGGTTTCCGGCAATCATGGTCTCGGGCAGGGGCGTGGGCTGGATCAGGTGAAACCAGTGGTAGTAGGCATTGGCAAAGGCCATGTCGGTGGCGGCGTACATGTCCAGCGTTGGCGCAATGTCAATCACGCACAGGCCGCTGACCCGGTCCGGGTGGTCCAGCGCCAGCCGGTGCGCTACCCGGCCGCCCCGGTCATGGCCGCAGACCGCAAAGCGTGCCGCGCCCAGCGCATCCATCAAATCAGCCATATCTTGCGCCAGGGCGCGCTTGCTGTAGTTGCCGTGGTCGGACAGGCCAGCGGGCTTGCTGGAGTCGCCGTAGCCGCGCAGGTCCGGCATCACCAGGTAAAAGTCCCGGGCCAGCCGGGCTGCCACCCGCTGCCACATCGCATGGGTCTGCGGGAAGCCGTGCAGCAGCAGCAGGGCCGGGCGGCCATTGGGCGCGCCGCGTGGCACGTGGGCGTGTAATGTGGCCTGGGTCAGCGCGAAGTCACGGCGCTCAAAGGCATCAAACCAAGGTGGAGACGTCGACGTGTTGGGCATGTAGGGTCCGGTGTTCAAAGGGAGGAGCCTGAAGGGTAGCGCACTGCAGCGCCGGCGGACAGGGCGTCGGGCAGGGCAGCGGCCAGAAAGTCAAATACTGCGCGGATGTGGCGGCTGGTGCGGATCTCGCGGTGCACTGCCAGCCACACGGGCAGCGACGGGATCTGCAATTGCCCGGCCAGCACCGGCAGCACCTCAGGATCGGCTCGCGCCTGGTAGTCGGTGAAAAAGCCCACGCCCAGCCCGGCCCGCACCGCCTGCCATTGCACCAATAGGTCGTCGCTGCGTAAGGCAAAGGCCTCGCGCGGCACAGGGGTGCCCATGGCCGCAAAGCCCTGGCGGATGGTTGGGTCTGTGTCGCTGCCTATCAGCTCATGCTGCAGCAGATCGATGGGTTGGGCTGGCACGCCGCGTCGTGCCAGGTACCGGCGATGGGCGTAGGCGCCCACCGCCGCCTCGCCGAGCTTTTTTGCCACTAACGAGGTCTGGTCCGGCCGCATCATGCGGATGGCAATGTCGGCCTCGCGCAGCAGCAGGTTGCTGACCTGGTTGCTGCTGACGATCTCGATCTGGATGTCTGGCAGCGCCAGCCGCAGCGCCAGCAGGATGGGTGGCAGCAACTGAACCGCCACCGGCACACTGGCTGTGATGCGCACCGTGCCGCCGGCCTGTGCCTGAGCGCCGGCCAATGTGCGTGAGAGTTGCAGCGCGCCGCTCTGCATCTGGCGAGCCGCCTCGGCCAATTGCAGTGCGGTACGGGTGGGCACCAGGCCCCGGCCGGTGCGCTCAAACAACACGCTGGCAAGTTGGCTTTCCAGCTCGGTGACGTGGCGGCCCAGGGTGGGTTGGCTGACTTTCAACGCCCGTGCTGCCGCCAGCAGGCTGCCCTGGTCCAGCACGGCCAGGAAAGAGCGCACCAGTCGCCAGTCAAAGTCAGCAGTGCTTTTAATATTCATAATTGAATTACTAATATGAACATTTATGTAATTGTGGCGGATCGGAAATGTTCGCACAATCCAACCATCGTTCAGACACAAAGGACATTCATCATGACGACAACGGTGTTGGTTTTGGGCGCACGCGGCCGGTTCGGCCTGGCCGCAGCCCGGGCGTTTGCCGCAGCGGGATGGCGCGTGATCGGCCAGATGCGGCCCGGTGCCGTGCAGCCAACGGCACCGGGTATCGAATGGCGCGCCGTTGAGTTGCAGGATGCGGCAGCGCTATTGGCCGCTGCGGCAGGCGCCAGGGTGGTGGTGCATGCGCTGAACCCCTCCGCCTATACCAACGCAGCCTGGCAAGCCGAGAGCGGGCCCATGCTGACGGCAGCCATTGCCCTATGCCGCCAACTTGACGCCACCCTGATGCTGCCCGGCAATGTGTACAACTTTGGAAAGGACATCCCGGCCCTGCTGCGCGAGGACACGCCACAACAAGCCCACACGGTCAAAGGCCGTATCCGAATGGCTATGGAAGTGCAACTCAGCGCCTCGGGTGCGCGCGCGGTGGTGATCCGGGCCGGTGACTTTTTTGGCGCCGGCCGTGGCAGCTGGTTTGACCTGGCCCTGACCAAGCAACTGGCCAAGGGGCGTTTCACCTACCCCGGTGTAGGCGATGTGTCCACCGCCTGGGCCTATTTGCCCGACCTGGCGCGCACCTTTGTGGCGGTGGCTGAGCGGCGCGACGCGCTGGCACCGTTTGAGGTGTTTCATTTTGCCGGGCACGCCCTGACGGCGCAGCGTTGGCTGGAGGCGCTGACGCCAGTGGCCCGGGCTCAGGGGTGGCTGGCACCGGGTGCTTCGTTGAAGCGGGCTGGCATGCCCTGGACTATCTTGCGCCTGGCCAGCCCGTTCGTGCCGGCCTGGGCCGCCCTGCTGGAAATGCGCTACCTGTGGCAGACGCCCCACGCCCTGGCTAACGCCCGGCTCACCGCGCTGATTGGCCCCGAGCCGCACACGCCGCTGCCGCTGGCCGTGGCGGCGGCCCTGGCCGACTTGGGTTTGTTGGCGCCGGCGACTGCACCGAATTAGCCAGGGCCCTTGGCGGCATCTGTGGCATCTTCAGTACGGTGACGGCCTCCATGACCTTGCGAGCAGTGCAAACCACCGGGGCCTGGGTCGCCGCTATCGGCTGCGTCGGCGTGGCGGCCTATGCCGCGGTCGCCTACAGCGTGTTTCTGCTTGGCCATCCGGCGCGGCGACGTGCCAACGCATCGACGCTGGATGCTGCTGAATGTGGCACTGACATTTGCGGCCGTCACCCTGCGCCTGTACCTGGGCTTGTTTTTCGCCAGCGGTGTGCCCTTTGAGTTGTTTTACCCCTGGGTCAGTTGGCTTTGCTGGGTGCCCAACCTGCTGCTGATGACGGCTTATCTGGCACGCCGGCCAGTGGTGCCCTGAGCAGTTGCCACTCTCGCGCGGCTGACGATCCTGTTACAGCCGCACCGTGGCAAAGCTGAGACCAGGTCGGGATTGCCTTTACCATTGGGCATGCCTCGTGCCCTGCCACCCGTTATGCCACTGCCCCTAGCCCTCCCTGCGCAGCGTAGGGATCTGGACTCTCCGGCTGGCCGGCTCAGTCTCTACAGCGCCATGCCCGAGGGTGCCGGCAGCGGGCTGCCCCCGGTGCTGCTGGTGCACAGCGTCAATGCCGCCGGTTCGGTGGCCGAGGTGGCGCCCTTGTTTGCCCACTACCGCCAGCAGCGGGCGGTGTATGCGCTGGATTTACCGGGATTCGGATGCTCAGAGCGTACGGACCGTCCCTATACCGTGCGACTGATGACGGACGCCCTGCAGGCGGCACTGCGGGCCATTCACGCTGAGCAGGCCGGCGTTGCTGTGGATGTATTGGCGGTGTCGCTGGCCTGTGAATTTGCGGCTCGCGTGGCGGTTGAGGCACCACAGCTGGTGCGGCGTCTGGCCTTGGTCAGCCCCACCGGATTCAGTGGCAAACGCCGGCGCTATGGGCCGGCGGGGTCGGTTGTCGGCCCGCCCTGGCTGCTCAGGATGTTTCGTTGGCCGCGTTGGTCCGAGGGGGTGTACCGCACGCTGACCCGGCCGGGAGTGATCCGCTACTTTCTGGCTCGGACCTGGGGCTCAAACGCGATTGACGAAGCCTTGTGGCGTTACGACCTGCTGACGACGCGGCAACCGGGTGCTCGCTTCGCGCCGCTGTATTTTGTGTCGGCCCAGATGTTCAGTGCTGACATCAACACCCTGTATGAAACACTGACTGCCCCGGTCTGGGTGTCGATGGCGACGCGCGGCGACTTTACCGACTACCAGGGCCGCCACACTGTGGCTGGCAGCGCCAACTGGCAGTTTCACGTCGTCGAGGGTGGCGCCTTGCCATATTTTGAAGACCTGCCCGGCTTTACCCGCCGGCTTGACCCGTTCTGGGCCTGAATCTGAACCATCAACCCTAAGGATTTGCCAATATGGGCGCACAGTGGAAAGCCAAACACAAAGACCTCGCCGCCAATGCCAGGGGTCGCATCTTCGGCAAATTGTCCAAGGACATCATGCTGGCCGCACGCAGCGGCGCTGACCCGGCCTCCAACGCCCGCTTGCGGCTGGTGGTGGAGCAGGCGCGCAAGGTCTCCATGCCCAAGGAGACGCTGGAGCGGGCCATCAAGAAGGGTGCTGGCCTGTCCGGCGAAGCGGTGAACTTTGAGCACGTGATCTACGAAGGCTTTGCGCCGAACCGCGTGGCGGTGATGGTGGAGTGCCTGACCGACAACGTGAACCGCACCGCTCCGGAAATGCGGGTGCTGTTCCGCAAGGGGCAATTGGGCACGGCCGGCTCGGTGGCCTGGGACTTTGACCACCTGGGCATGATCGAAGCCGAGCCGGCCGTGGCCGGTGCCGACCCGGACATGGCCGCCATTGAGGCTGGCGCGCAAGACCTGGAGCCTGGCGATGAAGCCGGCACCACGTTGTTTCTGACCGACCCGGCCGACCTGGACCTGGTGAGCCGGGCGTTGCCTGCGCAGGGCTTCAAGGTGCTATCGGCCAAGCTGGGCTACAAGGCCAAGAACCCGGTGGACCCTGCCAGCCTGAGTCCAGAGCAATTGGAGGAAGTGGAGGCCTTTTTGGCCGCCATTGACAACAATGACGACGTTCAGCAGGTGTTTGTGGGCCTGGCTGGCTAGCCTACCCTGTCAGGGCCAGTGGGTGTCGGGCTCCAGTGGGTACAAGGGCACTCTGCGATGTTGGTAGGTAAAGGTCGACAGGTCGGCCGAAGTCACCCCGGCACTGGCCACCCAGATCATGGCCTTGGCAATGGGCGTCATGGCAGGCCGGGGTGAATGCACCCCTTTGGCGACGATGATCTTCATGGCCGTGGGTTCAATACCCAGGGCGCGGAACTGCTGCAGGCTGGCCGAGCCGGCGCTGCGTGAGGTCAAGACCAGGCGGTAGCCGTCATCGGTGCGTAGCGCGCAACTGGCACCGTCATTGAAGAAGCGAAAGCCGCCGTGGGTTGGGCCGGTTTCTTCGTAGGCGCCGTCTGACAGTGCGGTCACCACGCCGCTGATGGCAAACGGCGTGCCGTGCAGGCTGTCACTCTTGCCCCCAACCGTCGCCGTGATGCGGCCACCCACACCGGCCGCCTGCGCCAGGGCCACTACCTCGGGGTCACACACGGCTTGCAGCAGGTCGGCAATGCCAAGTCGGCGCGCGGCGTGCAAGATCAAGGTGGAGTCGCCCGGGCTGCCGCCGCCCACGTTGTCGCCCACATCGAACAGCACCACCGGCCCCGCTGCTGCTGCCTGCGCCTGCAGCAGGGCCGCATCGATGGACGCGGCGCCGTGGTTCAACTCGGCCCGCATTTGCCAAGCCGCCAAAGCGAGTGTTTGCACAACATCCTGGGCCAGCGCGGCATCGTGATCGGTCACGGCAATGAACGACATGCCCATTTCTTGGACGTCAGCGTAAGGATAGCCCTCCACCACGCTGACTGAGAGCACGCCGGCTCGGTCGCCTTGGTCCTGTGCCAGCTTCAACAGGTCTCGCATGGGGGCGTCGTCCGTGCCCTGGCACAGAATGTTGACGACCAACGGCGGCATGGCCAGCGCACAGGTGGGCTGGATACGCCCTCTGACGGTTTGCAGCACCAGTTCGGCACAGTGCCGCGCCTGGGCGTAGGCGTCGATGTGCGGGTTGGTCTGGTAGACCGTGACCACCGTGGCATTGGCGACCAACTGTGGCGCTACATTGGCGTGCATGTCCAGCGCCACGCCGATGGGCACGTCCGGCCCCACCGCCTCGCGCACGCGGCGCACCAGCTCGCCATCGGCATCGCGCCAGGTCTCTGACACGGCCGCACCGTGCAGCGGCAGCAGAACTGCGTCCCACGGGCCTTGGTCCCGCAGTGCCGCAATGATCTTGTCAAAAATAAACGCCGTTGCCTCGGGCGTCATGGCTCCCATAGGCGTCAGGCGGGTGAAAAAAAGCGGTACGAGTTCGACATCGGGCTCTTCCGCGGCCCTGGCAAAAAACCCAGCCAGCGTGGACTGCGAGCTGGCGTATTCGGCACGTATGGCGTCAGCACTTTCCAAAATGCCAGACCGGCGCCATAGGTCCAGGCTGGCCGGCACCGACGAAAACGTGTTGGACTCATGCTGAAAACCAGCGGTGGCGATGCGGATCATGGCGGTGTGCTCCTTGGAGGTCGGGCGGTTGCTGCCATTTTGGGTCAAGGACCAGCGGGTTGCCAGCGGCGAGCGCGTAGGGCCGGCGGCGCGCTGTTTCATGGAGTGAAACTGGGGCTGACCTCGTCTCAGGCCGCGTTCAGCAGTTCCACCAACCGGGTCAGCGCGTGGCGCACCGTGGCCTGTCGCACCGCGGCGCGGTCACCGTCAAAGTGGCATTTTTCTGTGAGCACCTGACCGGGCAGGGCAAAGCCAAACCAGACCGTGCCCACCGGCTTGGCCGGGCTGCCGCCACTGGGACCGGCCACGCCTGTCACCGCCACCGCCACCTGGGCATGGGAGTGGGCCAGCGCGCCCTCGGCCATGGCCTGCGCCACCGGGCCGCAGACTGCACCGGCTCGGCGCAGCACCCGTTCGGGCACGTCCAACAACTCGGTCTTGGCGGCATTGGAGTAGGTGACAAAACCGCGCTCAAACCAGGCGCTGGAGCCGGCCAGGTCGGTGCAGGCGGCGGCGATCAGGCCGCCGGTGCAGCTCTCGGCGGTGACCAGTCGCAGCTGCTTCTTGAGTAATAAATCGGCCACTAGGCCGCATGAATGCTCAATAGTTAGCTCTTTATTTTGTAGCATAAGTGTTACCAGGCACGCCAGAGTGCGATCACCAGCAACGTGCAGCCGGCCGCCACCAGATCGTCAAACATGATGCCCAGCCCGGCCTTGCGCCAGGCGTGGCGGTCGCCCACGGCGTCGAGCCGGTGGCACAGCGCGTCGGCCCAGCCCACCGGCCCGGGCTTGGCTGCGTCAAAGTAGCGGAACAGGGCAAAGGCCACCGACTGCTCCAGCAGGCTGGTCGGTGTGACCAACCAGAGCACCAGCCAAAAGGCCACGATTTCGTCGATCACGATGGCGCTGGGGTCCAGCACCTGCATATGGCGGGCGGTCACGGTGCTGGCCCAGGTGCCCAGTATCAGGGTGGCGATCAGCAGCAGGGCCCAGCGGCTGTCGGTCATCCAGGGCTGCAGCGCCACAAAGGCCAGCCAGGCCCACAGCGTGCCGGCCGTGCCGGGTGCTACCGGGCTCAGGCCCGAGCCAAAACCCAGCGCCAGCAGGTGGGCTGGGTGGGCAAACAGGAAGCGGGGGCCGAGGATCCTCATGCCCGCATTATCTTGGGCCGGCGGCCACTGCCCAGCGCAGCTTTGTCGACGCCGAGCGCGGGTTGTCGCGCCGCTCTTGGGCTGAAGGTCGCAGCGCGTCGGGCGCCACCCGGGCGTAGATGCCGCTGCGCTCACCAGCTTGGAAAGCCTTCTTCACCCGCCGGTCTTCACCCGAATGAAAGCTCAAGATCGCCACCCGGCCACCTGGCTTCAGGCAGCTGGGCAGCAGCGCCAGAAAGCGCTCCAGCACGCCAAATTCGTCATTGACGGCAATGCGCAGTGCCTGGAAGGTGCGTTGCAGCGACTTGGTGGTCTCGATCTTGCGTTCGGCGGCTGGCATGCGCGCTGGCAGTGCTGTAGACAGCGTTTGCCGCACCAGGTCGGCCAGTTCGGTGGTGGTTTGCAGGTATTGGCCCTGCAGCGCGGCGGCCAGCGGCTGGGCAAAGGGCTCGTCAGCGTTGTCAGTCAGCAGTTCGCGCAGTGCGGCTCGGGTCACCGACTGCAGCAGCTCCGAGGCGGACTGGCCACTCACTTGGTTCAGTCGCAAATCCAGCGGGCCTTCGGTTTTGAAGCTGAAGCCACGCGCCGGGTTGTCGATCTGCATGGACGAAACGCCCAGGTCGGCCAGGATCACGTCAAAGCCGCCACCGGCGGCTGGCAGCAGGGCCGCTACGCCGTCAAAATTGATGCGGTGCAAGATCAGCGCCGTGGCGTCGAAGCCCAGCCCGCGCAGGCGGGTCTCGGTGCGGGCAAATTCTGTCGGGTCGACATCAACCCCAAACAGCCGCCCCCCCGGGCTCAAGCGCGCCAGCAGCTCGCGTGCGTGGCCGCCGTAACCTAGTGTGGCGTCCAGCCCAACCTCGCCCGGTTGCGGTGCCAGCACCGCCAGGATCTCGGCCACGCAAATCGGCCGGTGCATGCCCGCTGGCGTCTGGCCGCGAGCCATGACCTTGTCGATGGCGTCGGCGTGGCTGAGCGGGTCGAGTTCCTTGTATTTCTCTCCAAAGCTACGCGGGTGGGTACCCGCGTAGCGCACGCGGCGCTGGTGGGGTGGGGCTTCGTCGGTCATGCCTGGATTGTGCGGCACCCGCTGCCGACGCCGACGCTGTGCCTTGGCGTTGGCCTAGCGAAAGTGATCAAAAGACGTGTAGCGGTTGGTGAGCAGCTCGCCTTGCCCGTCCAGCAGGCGCAAGCCTGGCTCGGCCTCGATCCGGCCAACGCGGGTGACCGGGGTCTGGCTGGCCTGCGCGGCTGCTGCCACGTCGGCGCGTGCCGATGGCGGCGCGCTGAACAGCAGCTCGTAGTCGTCGCCGCCAGCGAGCGCCCAGCGGCGCCAGTCGGCCAGCGCAGGTTGAGGCTCAAATTGGCCTCCAGCCCTTGTCTGGTATGACTTTGATGCTACTAAAGATGTAGCAATATCCACCTCGACCGTGGCGCCAACACCAGACTGCTGGAGGATGTGGCCAAGGTCGCCGAGCAGGCCGTCGCTGACATCAATGGCCGCGCTGGCGATGCCATGCAGGGCCTGGCCCAATGCCACCCGGGGACTTGGCATCTCAAGCCGCAACCGCGCGGCGTCCAGTACGGCGGCAGGCACGGTGAGCCGGCCGAACAGGGCGTCGAGTGCCAATGCCGCATCACCGAGCGTGCCGCTGACATACAGATCGTCGCCCGCCTCTGCACCCGAGCGCAGCAGGGCCTGCGAGCGGCCATTGAGCACAGGCACTTCGCCGAACACGGTGATGCAGATGTTGAGCGGGCCGCGGGTGGTGTCGCCGCCGACCAGCTCGCAGCCATGGGCATCGGCCAGCGCCAGCAGCCCTTGTGCAAAGGGCCCGAGCCAGGCTTCATCCACTTGCGGCAGGGCCAGCGCCAACGTAAACGCCAGTGGCGTGGCGCCACAGGCTGCCAGATCACTCAAATTGACGGCCAGCGCTTTGTGCCCCAGACAAAAGGGGTCAACAGTCGGCAGGAAATGGCGGCCCTCAACCAGCATGTCGCAGGAGATGGCGAGCTGAGTGCCAGGGCGCGGTTGCAGCAGCGCACAGTCATCGCCCACACCCAAGACGGCACGGCGCGCCGGCTGCTTGAAGTAACGCGCTATGAGGTCAAACTCACCGAGCTGGCTCATGGCTGATGCGACGCGTCAGTGCCTAAGCGCTGTCAGACCAGTTTCAGTGCAAGGTTCTCTGGCCGCCGCTGGAGCTCAGCGCGTCCAGCACGAACATGGGGATGTCAGTGTCAAATTTTTCACCGTCCTCGGCCACGCAGAAAAAACTGCCGTGCATGGTGCCAGTGGGCGTACGCAAGCGGGTGCCGCTGGTGTACTCAAACACCTCACCGGGTTTGAGCAGCGGCTGCTGGCCCACCACCCCCAGGCCCTTGACGCGCTCGGTGTGGCCGTTGGCATCGTTGACGTTCCAGGTGCGCGAAATGAGTTGCGCCGGCACGGCGCCCACATTGGCAATGCTCACGGTGTAGGAAAACATGTACAAGCCCTGTTCCGGCGCCGATTGCTCGGCGAGGTAACGGGGGGAGACTTCAACCCGGAATTGATACTTCGACATGGTGCGATGCTACCTGCGAAAATGCCCATTTCGTCCAACCCGTCATTTTTCAGCAGCACACCATGACTTACCGAATTGCCCCATCCATTTTGTCCGCCGATTTTGCCCGCCTGGGTCAGGAGGTGCAGGACGTGATTGCGGCCGGCAGCGACTGGATCCATTTTGATGTGATGGACAACCACTACGTGCCTAACCTCACCTTCGGGTCGATGATTTGCAGCGCCCTCAAGCCCCACGCCAAGACGGCAGCCGGTGTGGCCGTGCCGATTGACGTGCACCTGATGGTGCAGCCGGTGGACGCCCTTGCGGCAGCTTTCGCCGACGCCGGGGCCGACCTGATCAGCTTTCACCCTGACGCCTCGGGCCATGTGCACCGCAGTGTTCAGGCCATCAAGGCCCGGGGCTGCCAGGCCGGGCTGGTGTTCAACCCGGCCCAACCGCTCGATGTGCTGGACTGGGTGATCGACGACATTGATCTCATCCTCATCATGAGCGTCAACCCCGGTTTTGGCGGCCAGAGCTTCATTGACTCGGCTTTGCGCAAAATTGAGGATGCGCGCCGGCGCATCAGCGCCAGTGGCAAGGACATCCGACTGGAAGTCGATGGCGGCATCAAAGTGGACAACATCCGGCGCGTGGCCGACGCTGGCGCAGACACCTTTGTGGCCGGCAGCGCCATCTTTGGCAAGCCTGATTACAAAGGTGTTATTGACGCCATGCGCCAAGCGCTGCAAGGCTGAGCGGCGCTCAGTTGACGGCAGCGCACCGTTAAAGCGGTTCGAATTTAGGCAAGTCGAGCCGGAATGCGATCGGCCCATCCAGGCTGGCGGCCAGTGCCGCGCCTGCTTTGTTCACCGATTGCAGCAGCAGGGTGTCGCTCACCTGGCTGCCGACCATGAACGGCCGTGCCGGCTTGCCATCGACCGCAATCAGGGCATAGCCCTGGTCGTTCTTGCCAGCCACCACGCCGGTGATCTTAAAGCGGCTCGCCCCAGAGTCCACCACCACTGCGCTGGTCGCGGCCGGGCTGAGTTGGCCCCCGCCCAGGACTCGGGCAATGACGGTCGGCGAAGGAGCGGATAGGCTTGGCAAGACCAGCTTTGAGGTGCTCGGTTCAAGTGCTGGCGAGGTCAGCTTAAGGCCCCAATAGCCCGCGCTGCCGGCAGCCAGGGCCGCGGCCAAAAACGTGGCAATTCGAAGCCACCAGCGTGCATAGGGAGGGGTCGGCATGCGAAGATTATCAGCTACGCACGGTATTATCTGCATGAGTTTGTTTTCCCAGGGAGCCCCGTCATGCCACCAACAACTGTCACTCTGCGCCGCCTGATCCAGCGCGGCTTCACCCTGATCGAGCTGATGGTGGTGTTGCTGATCATTGGCGTGTTGGCCGCCTTGATCGTGCCCAATGTGCTGGACCGCGCCGATGACGCCCGCGTCACGGCTGCCAAAACCGACGTCAGCAACCTGATGCAGGCGCTCAAGCTGTACAAGCTGGACAACCAGCGCTACCCCAGTGCCGAGCAGGGTCTGCAGGCCTTGTTGGGTAAACCCACGGTGGACCCGGTGCCTCTGAACTGGCGGCCCTACCTGGACCAGCTGCCCAAAGACCCCTGGGGCCGCGCCTATGTCTATATGAACCCGGGCGTCAAGGGGGAGATCGATGTGATGTCTTTCGGCGCCGACGGCCAGTCAGGCGGCGAGGGCAAAAACTCAGATGTTGGCAGCTGGCAGCCCTGAGCGCCGGCCGCGCCGCAGCGCCGGCTTTACTGTCCTGGAGTTGCTCATCGTCGTGGCCATTGTGGCCATGGCCTCGGCTGGTGTGACCCTGTCCCTGCGCGATGGCACAGAGGTGCAGCTGGAACGTGAGGCTGAACGGCTGGTGGCTTTGCTCGAGGCGGCGCGGGCCCGGTCGCAGCTGAGCGGGGCGCCGGTGCAGTGGCGCCTAGAGGGAACGGGCTTTCGGTTTGACGGTCTGGACGCGGCGCGGCTCCCCAAGCAGTGGCTGGACCCGGACACCAGTGCATCGCCAGGGGCTACCTTGTTGCTCGGGCCGGAGCCCATCATTGGCGCGCAGAGCCTGACGCTGCAGTCGCGCAGCCGTCCGGGCCAAAGCGTGCGCATTGCGACAGACGGCCTGCGCCCGTTTGCGGTGCAGTCCACTTCGCCATGACGGCCGCTCGCCGCCGTGGTTTCACCTTGCTCGAGGTGCTGGTGGCACTCGGCATTGTGGCCATTGCGCTGGCCGCTGGCATGCAGGCCACCGCAGCATTGACGCGCAATGCACAGCGACAAACCGACGCGCTGCTGGGCCAGATGTGTGCCGAAAATGCGCTGGTCAGGATTCGCCTGAGCAAACAGATGCCTGGTGTGGGCGATACCGAGACCGAATGTGAGCAGGCCGGGCATACCTATCGCGTCAAGCTGGTGGTGCGGCCCACCCCGAACAGCAATTTCCGACGGGTCGACGCCCGGGTGCTGGACGGCGACACCCCGATCCTGAGCCTGTCCACGGTAGTGGGGCGCAACTGATGCGCGGCCGGTCAGCGTCGGGCTTTACCCTGATTGAACTGCTGGTGGCCATCAGCCTGATGGCGCTGATGGCTGCGCTGGCCTGGCGCGGGTTGGACGGCATGACGCGGGCGCAAAACCAGATGCGTCAGCAAGCCGATGATGTGCTTGCGCTGCAGGCCGGCTTGGTGCAGTGGGGCGCTGACCTGGATGCGCTAGCGGTTCAGCCCAACACCAGCAGCCTGGATTGGGACGGGCGGGCACTGCGCCTGCTACGCCATGATTCGGCCGGCGCCGCCCAAGGCTTGCGCGTGGTGGCCTGGACCCGGCGTGGCGCTGCCAGTGACGGCGTCTGGCTGCGCTGGCAGTCGCCGCCCGTTAGCACGCATGGCGCGCTGCAGCTGGCCTGGCAAAAGGCGGCGCTCTGGGCCCAAAACCCGAGTGACGAAGATCGCCAACGGGAAGTGCAAATTGCGCCGCTGGCGCGTTGGCAGATCTTTTACTACCGCGGCGACGCTTGGACGAACCCCTTGTCGAGCGAAGGCAGGGCCACCGGTGGCAACCCCGTCGCCCCTTCCGCAGGTTCCGCTGCGGCTGCAGTGACAGTGCCTGCACTGCCGGATGGCGTTCGCCTTGTGCTTGCGCTGAGCCCCGGACAGGCCATCAGCGGCACCTTGACCCGTGACTGGATGCGCGCCGACCTGGGGGGCGGTAAATGAGGCACGGCTGCCGCAGGGCTGGCCTGCCCCGGCAGGCAGGCGCCGCCATTCTGACCGCCATGCTGACGGTGGTGCTGGTGGCGACTCTGGCCGCCACAGCGCTCTGGCAGCAATGGCGCGGCATAGAGATCGAGGCGGCGCAGCGCACGCGCGTGCAGTCGGCCTGGGTGCTGACCGGCGCGCTCGACTGGGCCCGGCTGATCCTGCGCGAAGATGCCCGCAAAGGCGGTGCCGATCATCTGGCCGAGCCCTGGGCCGTGCCTCTGGAGCAAGCCCGTCTGTCTACCTTTCTTGCAGCAGACCGAAGAGATGCCTTGGCCGCAGAAGCTTCGCAAGAGGCGTTTTTGTCAGGCAGCATCGTTGACCTGCAATCAAGGCTCAATGTGAGCAACCTCCTGGTTGACGGTAAGGTGCACGCGCCCACCCTGCTGGCGTTTCGCCGCCTGTTTGAGCTGCTTGGCCTATCGGACCGCGAATTGGCTGCTCTTGTCAGTAACCTGAAGTTAGCGCAGGGCGACGCTGCTGCCGGCGCGCCGGGAGCATCCGCCTCGTCAGCGCCAGCAATTGCCAATGAGCTGGTCTTTGCGACACATGCGCCGCTCTGGCCTCAGGACCTGGCGCAGTTGGCATGGCTTGGTCTTTCGGCGCGCAGTTTGACGCTGCTTCAACCCTTTGTCACCGTGCTGCCGGTCCGCACGCCGGTGAACCTGAACACCGCGCCGGTCGAGGTCGTGTACGCCTGTATTGAGGCCTTTGAACTGGCTGACGCGCACAGACTGGTGACAGCGCGCACCGTCACCCATCTGACGACTCTGGACGATGCCGCCAAGGTCGGTGGCAATCCGGCGGCCTTGTTCGACGCTGCTCAGCACAGCGTCGGCACCCGATTCTTTGAAATCCTCGGCCGCCTGCAGGTGGCGCAAGACGTGGTGGTGGAGCGGACTTTGGTGCAGCGAGAGGGTCTGGAGGTGCGCGCCCTTTGGCGTCGGCGGGGCCAGCAGCCAGTGGTCGCCACCCTACAATGACCGCGAGTGATTGACCATGAGCACCCTGATCCTGACCCTGCCCAATGCACCCGCTGATGCGGCAGACGGCTACCACTATGTCTTGACGCCAGATGGGCAAACTGTGGGCGACAGCGGCCGGGCAGCGCTGGCCTTGCTGCCCGCGGCCGGTGAATTGGTGGCGCTGGTGCCGGTACACAAGCTGTCCTGGCAGCAGGTCCAATTGCCCAAAGGTAGCCTGGGCCGGAGCATGTTCCGTGAGGGTGGGTCAACACGACTGCGCGCGGTGTTGGAGGGTGTTTTGGAAGACCGGGTGCTGGACGACACCGCCGAGCTGCATTTCGCCCTGGAGCCAGCAGCCAGTGATGAAGCGCCGGCCTGGGTGGCGGTCTGTGAGCGGGCCTGGCTGAAAACCGCAGTCCAGGCGCTGGAGCAGGCTGGCCGCCCGGTCAGCCGCATCGTGCCCGAGTTTGCCCCCGATGGCAGCCGCGACGTACTGCATGTGCTTGGCACACCAGATGACGCCCACTGTGTGGCCGTTAAATCAACCGGGGTGGTGGTGTGGCCACTGTCGGCCGCCGGGCTGGCGCTGCTCGATTGGCCCGAGTACCAGCCCGTGGTGGCCGAGCCTGCCCTCGTGGCACACGCCGAGCAGTTGCTGCAGCACGCCGTTACCTTGCAACCGGGCGCGCTGCGCCGCGTGCAGGCCGCGCAATCTGCTTGGGACCTGGCGCAGTTCGAGCTGCTCAATTCAAATGGCGCGAGAAGCTGGAAACGCGTGGCAGACGCTGCCTTGCGGCTGGCCTGGGCGCCGCGCTGGCGTGCTGTGCGCCTGGCTCTGCTGGCGCTGATCCTGATCAATCTGGCGGGCCTAAATGCCTGGGCCTGGCGGGAACAGGCAGCCCTTCAGGCACAGCGCCAGAACATTCGTGACATCCTCACCACCACCTTCGCGCAGGTGCGGGTGGTGGTCGATGCGCCCCTTCAAATGGGCCGCGAGCTGGCGGCACTGCAACGCGCAAGCGGCCAGGCTTCCGGTCGTGACCTGGAGGCAATGCTGAGTGCCTTTGGTGCCCAGGCTCCGGCCAACGCGGTGCCTGATGCCCTGGATTTTTCCGCCGGTGAGCTGCGGCTCAAAGGCCTTAAGCTGACGCCCGACGAGCTGTCTGCACTGTCCCTGCGTCTGAAGCCTCAGGGTTATGTTGTTGCTTCCGAGAGCGGTACTGTGCTGATGCGGTCGGGCGGTGAACGATGAACTGGCTGGCACCCCTTCGCGCGCTTTGGCAACAGGCTAGCCGGCGTGAGCAACTGGCCCTGCTGGGCGGTGCGACCTTGCTTGTGCTGGCCATGTTGTGGTTGTTGGCCATGGCACCGGCGCTCGCCATATTGCGCGGTGCCGAGCCGCAGCGCCGCGCACTGGAGGTTCAGCTGCAGCAAATGCAGAGTTTGCAGGCTCAAGCCAAAGCGCTGCAAGCACAACCTCGCTTAGCGCCAGATGAAGCCCGGCGCCTGCTGGAGGCATCGGTCAAGCCCTTGGCGCCCAGCCTGCAGCTGGCCTTAGTGGGCGACCGTGCCACCGTGACGCTCAAGGGTGTGACGGCCGACGCGCTGACGCAATGGCTGGCGCAGGTTCGGTTGAACGTGCGCGTTCTGCCGGCCGAGGCCAGGCTTCGAAGAAGCGCTGCAGGCACCTGGGACGGCACCTTGGTGCTGAATCTGGGCGCGCCCTGAGCCGGCGCGCCACCCGTTTGCGCAAGCATTGCTCAACGCTCCTATGTCGCGCCGCCAGGTTTCGCCACAGACGTCTGCCCCCTGGGGATGGGCGCTTTGGGGCGGCTTGGCTGGCCTGATCGCAGCGCTGTTGCTGGTTGCGCCAGCGCGCTGGCTGACGGACGCGGTTCAGCAGGCAGCGCAGGGTCGCTTACTGTTTCAAGAAGTGCGTGGCAGTGTCTGGCAGGGCTCGGCGCAGCTGGCCCTCACTGGTGGCGGTAGCAGCCAGGATTCTGCGCGTTTGCCGGGTCGGCTGGCGTGGCGGCTGAGTCTCACCGGCTCGGCCCTGCAGGCTGAGCTGCTGGCTGATTGTTGTATGCAGGCGCCTTGGCGTGTCGTTGTGTCGCCCGGCTGGGGTAGCGTGCGCGTGGCAGTCGCCGACGGCAGAGGCCAATGGCCGGCGGAGATGCTCAGCGGCCTTGGCACACCCTGGAATACGGTGCAGCCGCAGGGGCAGCTGGTCTTGTCAACCCAGGGCCTGGGTGCGGAGTGGGCGGCGGGGCGGCTGAGCCTGAGTGGTCGTGCCCAGGTCGACGCCTTGCAAATGTCGTCGCGCCTGTCCACACTCAAGCCGATGGGCAGTTATCGGCTGTCGGTGCAGGGCGGATCAGGCCTTGCGCTTACCCTTGAAACGCTGGAAGGCAGCCTACAATTAACCGGCTCTGGCCAGTGGGTCGGCGACCGGTTGCGCTTTGAAGGCGTGGCCAGCGCTCCCCCCGAGCGGCTCGACGCGCTGGCAAACCTTCTGAATATCCTTGGCCAACGCGATGGCGCACGCTCCATCATCAAACTGGGTTGAATCCGTATGACATCATCCGCTTCTCGGTCAACCGTTACTGCTATTTTTTCAATAGCTATAAGTGCTTTACTGGCGGGGGCTTCGGGCCTTTTTGCCCCAGAAGTTCAGGCCCAGTCAGCCGCCAAGCCGCCGATCTCCCGCGCCGCGCCGATCACGCTGAGTTTCGTGAACGCCGAGATCGAGGCCGTGGCGCGAACCATGGCCACCATCATGGGCGTCAACCTGGTGGTGGACCCGCGGGTCAAGGGCACCATGACCCTGTTCACCGAGAAGCCGGTCAGTCGGGCTGTGGCCATCAACCAGTTCACGGCGGCTTTGCGTCTGCAGGGTTTCACCATGGTCGAGTCGGGCAACCTGTACCGCGTGGTGCCAGAGGCTGATGCCAAGCTGCAAAGTGGGACGGTTGCGGTTGGTG
>JBIKZZ010000248.1:0-5167 GCA_044354435.1 Rhodoferax sp.
CGACAAGTGAAAACTGCCCTGCAGCAACAGCGGCGTGTAAAACACCAGCAAAAACATGGTCATTCCCGAGCCGGCACTGAGCAACATGAGACGCCGGGCTACGGCGTTGTCCATCACATCGGGCGGAATGACCGGCGCCGGGGTTCGGTACTGTTGTCGCAAAAATGCCCAGGTCAGCAACGCCGTGGCCGCCCACAGCCCGACAGACAAGGGTTTAAGCGGGCCATGGGCCTGGCTCTGCTCGGCACTGAACAGCAGGCCACACACAGCCATGGTCAGTAAGGCGACGCCCCAGCCGTCAATGCGGCGGTCGCCATCACCATGGCGCACACGCGGCAGGAAGGCCCAGACCATCGAAAAGGCCGCCAACGCGATCGGCAGGTTCGCGTAAAAGACATAGCGCCAGCTGGCGTGCTCAGACACCCAGCCGCCAAACGACGGCCCCACCGCCATGGACAGCCCGAAGGCAGCTGACATATACACCTGCCAGCGCAGGCGCTCGGCGCTTTCGGGAAACAAGTCGGCTACGCTGGCCGACGCCACGCCCAGGAAAATACCGCCGGCCAGGCCCTGCACGCCCCGGTACAGAATCAGCTGCAGCATGCTTTGCGCTAATCCACAGGCCAGTGAGGCCAGCGCAAACAGGGCCACCGCCACCAGCAAAAAGGGTTTGCGGCCGTACAGGTCGCCCAGGCGACCGGCCAGCGGAATCATCACTGTGTTGCCCACCAAGTAAGACGAGGCTGCCCAGGGGTACAGTTCGTAGCCCTGCAGGTCTGCGACGATGCGTGGCATGGCCATGCCGACCACCGAGGTGTTGAGCGCGGTCAGCATGAACGCCAGGCAAATGCCCATCATGGCCGCCAGGTTGCCTGTGAAACTTCGTTGGGGTTGAGGCGAAGTGGGGTTCAAAGGCGTTGGCATGTCTGCTCCGCCACGACCCGTAGCTGCCCCGTCGACACCTGACCAGGCGCGATTTCGGCCAAAGGCATCAGCACAAATGCGCGGTCCAACATGCGCGGATGCGGAATTGTCAGTTTGGGGCTGTGGACCTGGGCGCTCCCATAGAGCAGGATGTCCAGGTCGAGCGTGCGCGGTGCGTTACGGTAGGGCCGCACGCGCCCGGCCTGCTGCTCCAGCCCATGCAACTGGGCCAGCAAGTCCGGAGCGCAGAGCGTGGTGCTGACCTCTACCACGGCGTTGATGTAGTCTGGTCCCGAAGAATCGACTGGCGCGGTGCGGTACAGCGAGGAACAGGCCCCCAGCGCGCAGCTTGGCAAGGCCGCGATGGCAGCCATGGCCCAACGGACGGTGGCCTGTGCCTCACCCAGGTTGGCACCCAGCGCCAGATAGGCCGTAACGGCCGCGCGAGCCACGGGGTCAGTCGCCAGCAGGGCCCTGGACGCCCTCAGCCGCGCCCGCGTCACCACCCTCGCCGCGTTTACTGGACCGACGTCGACGGCGTCGTTTGGGGGCAGCAAAGCCGCCCTCAGGCTGGGCATCATCGCCGCCACCCTCCGCTGGACCAAGGACTTTGGGCGACGCCGCAGCCGCAGCACTGGCCGCCGACCGGCCGTCGGGCTCGGCGGTCCGGGCCACTTGATGGACCCTGGGCGCGCGGGGCCGCTGCAACTGCTCCTCGCGGACCTGGTCAACCATATCCTGACGCAGCGTGTCATCGGCCATGCTGAACTCTTGCCACCAGTCGGCCAGCAGTTCGTCAATCTCGCCCACGTCTGCGCGCAAGCGCATGAAGTCAAAAGCGGCGCGAAACCGCGGCTGCTCCGCCAAACCAAACGCAGCGCTACCAACCCGTTTGTCAAATCGTGGTTGCATCATCCATATCTCGCGCATGTCGGCAGCCAGCTTGCCGCGGCCCGACACATCGCCAATGCGGGCATTGAATGCGTCGTCAATGGCGTCCTGCAAGGCCGGGTGCGAATGCTGGCGTTGTTGGATGCGCTGTGCCCAGCCGTCGCGCACATCCGACCACAGCACACAAGCCAACAAAAAGCTGGGCGCCACCGGCTTGCCTTCGCCCACCCGACGGTCAGTGTCTTTCAGGGCCGCATTGACAAACGCTTGCCCGGCCCGCTCAACCACAACGTCCAGCAGAGGATAGATGCCGCGCGCCAGGCCGAGCAGCTTGAGTTGGTCGATCGAGGCCAGCGCGTGCCCGGTCTGCAGTAATTTGAGCATTTCATCAAACAAGCGGCTCTGCGGCACGTCGGCCAGCAGCTCCTGGCTTTTTTTCAGAGGCGCCGAGGTCTTGGGCTCAAGCTTGAAGTCCAGACCGCTCAGCTTGGCGGCAAAGCGCACCGCGCGAATGACGCGCACCGGGTCTTCGCGATAGCGCGTGGCTGGGTCACCGATCATGCGGATGACGCGCTTTTTGGCGTCTTCGATGCCGTGGTGGTAGTCGACCACGACCTGCGTCTGCGGGTCGTAGTACATGGCGTTGATGGTGAAATCGCGCCGCACAGCGTCTTCTTCTTGCGGACCCCAGACGTTGTCGCGGAGCACCCGGCCAGACGCGTCGACAGCATGCTTCATGCCCGCAAGCTCGTTTTTGCTGGTGCGCTCATTGCCAGCGACAGCCTCAGCGGCGGCGTTGTCCATGTAGGCACGAAAGGTGGAGACCTCGATCACCTCATGCTCGCGGCCCCGACCGTACACCACGTGCACGATGCGAAAACGCCGCCCGATGATGAAGGCGCGGCGGAACAGGCCCTTGACCTGCTCGGGCGTGGCGTTGGTGGACACGTCAAAGTCTTTGGGCGCCAGGCCGACCATCAGGTCACGCACGGCGCCACCCACGATGTAGGCCTCAAAGCCGGCGCCCTGCAGGGTGCTGACCACGTTGCGCGCCCGCTCGTCCACCAAGCTTGGGTCAATGCCG
Source organism: Rhodoferax sp. (assembly GCA_044354435.1). Classification (GTDB taxonomy): domain Bacteria; phylum Pseudomonadota; class Gammaproteobacteria; order Burkholderiales; family Burkholderiaceae_C; genus Rhodoferax. The sequence goes on from JBIKZZ010000248.1 coordinate 2,900, forward strand.
TGGCGGTCCACGGTCACCTCCTCCCGTTTGCCAAAGGGCAGTTTTTTGGCTTTGGGCGCGCCGGAGACTTTGCCCAGCAGTTTGTCGATGAATTTTTTGATCATTGAAGTTGGGGTGCTGTGTCATTCCCGCGAAAACGCGTATCCAGGGGCCAATGGATTCCCGCCAGCGCGAGAACGACAGGGTCATTGCATGTGCTGTGGCGGTTCACAGGCCTTGAAAAAGATCGAGTATGCGCCATCCGCGCGTCTCGGCAACGGCGCGCAGCCGCGCGTCCGGGTTGGTGGCGACCGGATGGTTCACGGCCTCCATCAGACTCAGGTCGTTGATGGAGTCGGTGTAAAACGTGGTTTCCACATCGGCCCAGCCCAGTGCACGGCTTTGCAGCCATTGGCTCACGCGGGTCACCTTGCCCTCGCGTGCCGAGGGCACACCGGCTATTTCGCCGGTGATCCAGCCGCTGCCGCCGGCTGCCGTATCAGGCCCATCACGTGCCAGCTCCACCGCAATCAGCTCGGCCACGCCAAAGGCCTGCGCTATCGGGCGGGTCACAAACTCGTTGGTGGCGGTGACGATCAGCACGGTGTCGCCCGCCTGCTGGTGCGAGCGCACCAAGGCCAGCGCCTCGGGCCGGATGGCCGGCATGATCACGCTGCTCATGAACTCGGCATGGGCGGCTTCGGCCTTAAGGGCACCCTGCCGGCGCACGGCGTCGGTGGCGAAACGCACGTAGTCGTGGATGTCAAGCGTGCCGGCCTTGTAATGGGCGTAAAACTCGTCATTGCGCCGGTTGAAATCGACCGGATCGGTCCAGCCTATAGTCGTGGTGAATACGCCCCAGGCGTAATCCGAGTCGATGGGCAGCAGGGTGTGGTCCAGGTCAAACAGGGTCAGCCTCACGGGGTCAGGCCTCGTCCATCATGGCTTTGATCAGCGGTATGGTGATCGCCCGCTTGGTCTGCAAGGCGTAGCCGTCCATCAAGTCCAGCAGTTCCATCAGGCTGCCCAGATCGCGGGAAAAGCGCGTCAACATGAAATCCATCACCTCATCGCCCAGTAACACGCCGCGCTCGTCGGCTGCTTGGCGCAATACAGCGCGCCGGTCGGGCTCGCTCAGTACCTGCAGGCAAAACAAGTGCCCCCAGCCCAGCCGGGTGCGCAGGTCTTCGCGCAAGCGCAGTTCGCCCGGCGCCACCTCGCCCGTGGCCAGCACCCAACGCTGGTGCGTCTGAGCGTTAACAAACCAGTTGAAGGCCGCCTGCTGCTGCGCGGCGGTGTACAGGTGCACGTCGTCCATCAGCACGACGCCCCACTGCTCGCTGAATGGCGGCGGCGTGTGGAGGCTGGCATCGAGCCATCCCACAGTGGCACCCTGTTCGCTCAGCGTCCGCTGCACCGCCTGGAGTAAGTGGCTCTTGCCGCTGCCGCTGGCACCCCACAGGTAGGTCGGCACTGGTGAGCGAGTGGCCGAGCTGCTGCGCTCGCCGATCCAGAGCTGCAAGTGCCTAAGCACGGCCTCGTTGGGACCTGGGAAAAAATTGGCCAAGGTCGGGCCGCTGGCCAGACCCATATCGAGCGCAATTTGCCGCATCCCGCCATCAGGCCTGGTAAAGCCGGCTTGCCAGGTAAGCGGCGCGAGCCCGGCGCATGGCCACCAACAATACCGCACTGGCCGGCAGTGCCACCAGCACGCCGACAAAGCCGAACAATTGGCCAAAGGCCAGCAGCGCAAAGATCACCGCCAAAGGGTGCAAGCCAATGCGCTCGCCCACCAGCCGGGGTGTGAGGAACAGACTCTCGATCATCTGTCCCAGGCCGTAAACCACAGCCACCATCAGCAGAGCGTGTGACGGCCCGGCAGTGCTGGCGAACTCAAGTAAACCCGCCAGCGTGGCCAGTACCAGGCCCAGGCCGAAGCCGAGGTAGGGTACAAAAATGGCCAAGCCGGTGAACACGCCAATCGGCAAGGCCAAATCCAGCCCGAAAAGCGCCAGGCCAACGCTGTAAAACACCGCCAGCAACACCATCACCAGCAATTGACCACGCAGGTACTGGCCCAGCACCTCGTCGGCCTCTCTGGTGAAGCCGTCAACGCTCCCGCGCAGGCGCGGCGGCACAAACTCAAGCGCACGCTGGACAAACCGGTGCCAGTCCATCAGCAGGTAAAACAGGGCGACTGGCACCAGAATCGCATTGCCAATCAGTGCAAACGCCAGGCTACCGCCCAGCTTGACAGAGGCCATCACGGAGCGCAGCGCATCCTCGTAG
>JBIKZZ010000249.1:0-5161 GCA_044354435.1 Rhodoferax sp.
GTGCAACGGGTTGGTAACCGGTATCAGCCATTTTGAACATCTTTCAATCGTTGTCGGGCCAGGCGCAGTTCTGCATCTCGGCCACCACCCATGGCCCTGGAGTGCGGCATTCTCAGGTCAGCACCATGAATAGCCATGGCATCGGTCAAGCGGACGTAATCTGCAAGGATGCCTGCAGGCAAACTCATAACTTGTTTTCTGACCTTCTCGTTGAAGTAGGAAATTGTCCAATTCATGAGGATGGAATGTTAGCAGATATGTGAAATTTAGTGGCCTAATATTCTGTAGTCGTAGCCCGGCTAAAGCGGTCAATGATGTCTTTGTGGCGTAGCTCATAACAGGCCCAGCCACTCGCCCCAGACCAACTTGCCCAGGTAGCGGTTGGGCAGCAGGGTGAAGGCGCCAGCAATGCCGCAGGCGCCGATATACAGCCATTGCATGGTCTTGCGGTGACCCTCGATGTTGCGCCGGGCCAGGTAGACAAAAGCCATGACGATGGAGAACAGCGTGTACGGAATCAGCAAATGGATGGGGGTGTAGCCCGCCAGGTTGGGGAGCCCGAAGTCGCGGATGAACAGGGCCGAGACGGCGGCCAGCACCATCAGCGTGACCCAGGCGTAGCCAAAGGCGCGGTGCAGTTTAGGCCGCTGTGTGGCGCCCTTGCGCGCCCACAGGGCAACAGGGCCGAGGGCCACCGCGCCAAGGGCGGCGGTCATGTGCACGGCGATGAGGGGGGTGAATTGCATGGTCATAGGGGTCGGTGGTGCGGTGGGCGGTATTTTGGCGATTTGTGCTTGGGCCGCCACACCCTTGCGACGAAAAGCGGTTTTTACGGCGCCAACGACTGCAGGCCGGCGCGAGCAGCCGTCGCCTTGGTGGCGGCTTCCTTAGAATGAGCCGCATGAAAAAGACTTACCCGGTATTGGCGTTGATCAGCTTGGCCCTGGCTGCCGGTGGTGGCTACTGGTGGTGGAGCCAGCGCAGTGCGGCTGACCCGGTGCAGTACCGCACTGCAAAACTTGAACGTGGCAACTTGCAGGCCACGGTGTCGGCCAGCGGCGCGGTCAACCCGGTGACCCAGGTGTCCGTGGGCACCCAGGTGTCGGGCCAGATCAAGGAGCTGTATGTGGATTTCAACTCCGAGGTCAAGGCCGGCCAGCTGATTGCCCGGATTGACCCTGAAACTTTTGAGTACCGGGTGCGCTCTGCCCAGGCCGATGTAGATGCCGCCAATGCCGCCGTGGTGACAGCGCAGGCGGCCGCCGCCGCCAGTCGGGCCAACGTGTCGCGCGCGCAGGTCGACCTGCAAGAGGCGCAGCGCGATCAGGATCGCAAGCAGACCCTGGTAGAAAAGCAATTCATTGCACAGAGCGAAGGCGACAAGGCGCGCGCGCTGGTCAATACCGCCGGCGAGCTGGTCAAGCAGGCGCAGGCGCAGGCCGGCGTGACCGAGGCCCAGATCAAGAGTGCGCAGGCCAATGTGGCCCAGCGCGAATCGTCCCTGGCCCAGGCCCGCATTGACCTGGCCCGTACCCGCATCACCTCACCGGTGAACGGTATCGTGATCAAGCGCGCGATTGAGCGCGGCCAGACGGTTGCCGCCAGCCTGCAGTCGCCTGAGCTGTTTGTGATTGCCCAAAATCTGTCGGACATGCAGGTGGACGCCAGTATTGACGAGAGCGATGTGGGGCGCATCCGCACCGGCCAAAACGCCACCTTCACCGTGGACGCCTTCCCGGGCCAGACCTTTGAAGGCGAGGTGCGCCAGGTGCGCAAGGCCGCGCAAAGCGTGGCCAATGTGGTGACCTATGTGGCGGTGGTGGGTTTTTCCAATGCCGGTGGGCGCCTGCTGCCCGGCATGACGGCCAATGTGCGGGTGGTGACCGACGTGCGCGAGAACGTGCTCAAGGTGCCCAATGCCGCCCTGCGGGTGCGCATAGCCGGCATCGAACCGGCTGCAGCGGCAGCCTCGGCGCCGGCTGCGACACCAGGTGCCCCAGCTTCGGCCGCCAGCGGCACCAGCACCAGCGCCAACAATTGGACTTGGTTCAGCCAGGCCCTGGCCCAACCCGCAGGCGGCGGCGGAGGTGGCCCCGGTGGCGGCATGGCGGCGCAGCGCGAGCGCCTGGTGACTGAGCTGCAGCTCAGCGCCGAGCAGCAGGCCAAGCTGGACGCCATCAGTGCTGACTTGCGGCCGCGCTTCATGGCGCTGCGCGACTTGCCGCAAGATCAGCGCGCCGAGGCCCGTGACAAGGTCAGCGCCGACATGCGCACGCAGATCAGTGCCATGCTCACGCCGGCACAGCGCAGCAAGTACCAGCAGATCTTGGCCCAGGCCCCAGGTGGCCCACCGCCCGGGGCTGGTGGTCGACCAGCGCCTGGCAATCCAGGAATGGCCGGGCCTGCGGCGGCAGATGCTCCTAAAAATATAGCTGGAAACGACGCTGCGACAAGGCCTGCAGGCCAAAAACCTTCAATAAATGGCGTAGCTGCTGGCAGCGGTGCAGCGCCCGGTGGCGGCGCAGCGGCGCCAGCCCTGCCGGCCAACGGCAACCCGATGATCGAGTTTCGCAACCGTCTGGTGGCCGAGCTGGCGCTGAGCCCCGCACAGGCCGATAAGGTGGACGCCATCTACGCCGAGGCCCGGCCCCGGTTTGGCGCGCTGCGCGATCTGACTGCCGAGGAGCGGCCCAAGGCACGCGAGCGCATCAGTTCTGACATCCGGGCCCGCATAGCCGACGTGCTGACGGCCGAGCAAAAACCCAAGTACGCCGCGCTGGTGGCGGCAGTGGCCGGCCGCCAAAGCACACGCGGACGCATCTACCTGATGGGCGCCGACGGCAAGCCGGTGGCCTATGCGGTGCGCCTGGGCATCTCGGACGGCAGCAGCACCGAACTGCTGCTGGGCCCTAATGCGCCCCAGGCAGCGGTGCTTAAAGAAGGTGCGCTGGTCATCATCGGCACCCTGGCAGCCGGCACTGCCCCGGGCGGTGCACCGACTGGCCCGCGCCTGCCGTTCTGATGGACAACACGCCTTCGCTCGCTGCCGAGCCTGGCGAGGCGCCAGCCATGTGCTTGATCGAGGCCCGTGAGCTGGTCAAGACCTACACCATGGGCGACCAGACCGTACACGCCCTGCGCGGCGTCTCGCTCGACATTGCCAAGGGCGATTTTGTGGCCATCATGGGCGCCTCGGGCTCGGGCAAATCCACCCTGATGAACATCCTGGGCTGCCTGGACCTACCCAGCTCCGGTGAATACCGGTTGGCTGGCGAAGTGGTCGAGGCCATGGCGCAAGACCAGTTGGCTTCCATCCGTAACCGGCGCATTGGCTTTGTATTTCAGCAGTTCAACCTGCTGCCGCGCACCAGCGCCCTGGAAAACGTGGAGTTGCCCATGCTGTACGCCGGCATCAAGGCGGCGGCTCGGCGTGAGCGGGCGCTGGCGGCACTGGCCCGGGTGGGGCTGGCCGAGCGGGCCAAACACAGTCCGTCGGAGCTCTCAGGTGGCCAGCAGCAGCGGGTGGCTATTGCCCGAGCGCTGGTGAACCAGCCGCAACTCATTTTGGCGGATGAACCTACCGGCGCCCTGGACAGCAAGACCAGCGACGACATCATGCGCCTGCTGACCGAGCTCAACGCCCAGGGTATGACGGTGGTGATCGTCACCCACGAGACCGACATTGCCGCCTGGGCGCGCCGCAAGATGGTGTTCCGCGACGGCCTGATCGTGGAAGACGTGCGCCAACCGGGCGGGGTGACGGCATGAACCTGTTTGTGACGGTGCGCATCGCGCTGCGCGCCCTGGCCGCCAACACCCTGCGCTCTATCCTGACCATGCTGGGCATCATCATCGGCGTGGCGGCGGTAATCACCATGATCGCTGTGGGCAACGGCGCCACAGAGCGGGTGCAGGCCCAAATGAAGGGCTTGGGCTCCAACATCATGCTGGTGATTCCGGGCGGCGTCACGCAAGGCGGTGTGCGCCTGGGCGCCCAAACTGGGCAAGGCCTGACGGAAGAGGACGCCTATGCCATTGCCCGCGAAGTGCCCGAGGTGCAGGTGGCCGCGCCCAGCTCGCGCACGGGTGCCCAGGTGGTGGCGGGCAACACCAACTGGAGCACCTCTATCTTGGGCACCACGAATGACTATCTGGAGGCTCGCGAGTGGCCGCTCTCAGACGGCCGCAGCTTCGATGCTGCCGATCTACAGGGCTCGGCCAAGGTGGCCGTTGTGGGCCAGACCGTGGCTCGCGAGCTGTTTGGCGATTCCGACCCGCTGGACCAGGTGATTCGCGTTAAAAAAGTGCCGGTCACCATCATTGGGGTGCTGGCGCGCAAGGGCCAGAACGCCATGGGCCAAGACCAGGACGACGTGGTGCTGGTGCCCATTTCTACCTACCGCAACCGCATCCAGGGCGGCGCCAGTGGCAAGCTGCGGCGCATCGGCTCGATCAGCGTCAAGGTGCGCGAGGGCCAGAGCATGAAGGTGGCCGAGGACAACATCAAGGACCTGCTGCGCCAGCGCTTCAAGGTGCAGCCCGGCGGCGACGACCCGTTCTCGGTGCGCAATTTGACCGAGATATTGCAGGCGCAAGAGGCCTCCAGCCGCGTCATGACGCTGTTGCTGGCGGCGGTGGCCGGCATCAGCCTGATCATTGGCGGCATCGGCATCATGAACATCATGCTGGTGAGCGTGACCGAGCGCACCCGCGAGATCGGCCTGCGCATGGCGGTGGGGGCGCGTGGGCGCGACATCTTGGCGCAGTTTTTGATCGAGGCGGTGACCTTGTCGCTGATCGGCGGCGCCATCGGCGTGGCCCTGGGTGGCCTGGCCACCTGGGCTACCGAGCGCTTTGCCGGCTGGCAAGTCAGCATGACGCCGGCCTCCATCCTGCTGGCGGTGGGTTTCTCGGTGTTTGTGGGTGTGTTCTTCGGCTTCTACCCGGCCCGCCGCGCCTCGCGCCTGTTGCCCATACAGGCGCTGCGCTACGAGTGAGGCGGCCGGGGATAATCGAAGATGGATGCCCGATCGAGTCGGGCATGACGGCCAAAAACGTCATTCCCGCCCCCGCGGGAATCCATGCCTTCTAAACCATCAGACAACTAGGACACGCCTTGGACATTGCATTGCTGATCAAAGCCGCCATCATGGGCGTGGTG
>JBIKZZ010000250.1:0-5095 GCA_044354435.1 Rhodoferax sp.
GCCCTCACGCAGGGATTTGACTTCCCATCCCTCCAGCACCAAGCCCGCTTCAAAACGCTCTTCAAAAAAATAGTTGTACGCCGCCTTTTTGTTATCGGCGATGCGGGCAGCGGGATCAGGTTTCTTGGCCATTGAATGGGGATGGGGTTGTATGAGGTCTGTACAAGGCTTGTCTACAATCCCCGGCAGGCCCCATTCTATAAGTATGAAAACCGTCGCGAAGTCCGTTTTACTCTGTTACAGCCCGCAGGAAATGTACGCATTGGTGACCGGCATAGAGCACTACCCAAAGTTTCTCCCCTGGTGCGACCGGGCCCGGGTGCTCAGCACTGACGCGGACGGGGTGACGGCAGAAGTTGGCATTGCCTTCAGTGGCTTGCGGCAGTCATTTACCACCCGCAACCGACACCTGCCAGACCGGCAAGTGGTCATCAGCCTGGTCAACGGGCCGTTTTCTCGACTCGACGGCGCCTGGAATTTTTTGGCATTGGGCGACGGCTCGCAGCGCGCCTGTCGGGTGGAGCTCACCCTGAACTACGGCTTTGACAATGCCACATTCGGCCGCCTGATCGGGCCGGTGTTTGACAAAATCGCAGGCAGTCTGGTGGATGCGTTTGTCAAACGCGCCGGGCAGGTTTACGGTGAGTGATGGTCTGATCCAGGTCTGCCTGGTCTATTCGGCGCAAGCCCGCGAGGTGCTGGAACTGCATCTGCGCGTGAGTCCTGACTGCACCGTTATCCAGGCTCTGCAGACCAGTGGCTTGCTGGTTCAAAGGCCCGAGATTGACCCGGCCACAATGACGGTGGGCGTTTGGGGACGCAAAGTCACCTTGACTCACGTGCTGCGCGATCGGGACAGGATTGAGATCTACCGACCGCTCAAGGTTGACCCGAAGGTCGCACGGCGTGAACGCTTTGCACGCCAGGGAGCTCGCACTGCCGGTCTTTTTACCAAAAAGCGGCCCGGCGCCAAAGCCGGCTACTGACGTCAGCGAAGACTCAGACCGCCAAGGCTGGCTCAAGGGCCTTTGCACTCGGTATCCACCACGCCCTGCAAGCGCCGCTGCTCCAAGGCCCGGGCCGCGTCGTCCAGCACTTCGCGCTCACCCTTGTCGTTGCTGCGGGCAATGCGCTGGCCCGACGCCAGGTGTGCGAGGGCGCTTTTGGCCCGCCCACAGTTGTCGGCCCGCGCCTGGCGCAACCGGGCCTCTTGGGCGCCACGCTGCGCCAGGTCTGCTTCTTCCGCTTGTTTGGCCTTGGCGGCCAGTGCCGAATCGGTGCGGCGGATGACAGGCGGGCTGGCGGCACTTGGGGGACTTGCGGCACTTGCGGCCGGCATGATGCTGGGGCCAGAGGCTGCGGGGGCAGGGTCTGCCGCGCCAGCCGCTTTCGGGCGCTTGCGGATGGCCTTGTCGGGCACCTCGGGCGGTGGTGCACGGTCGCTGAACACCATCTTGCCTGCCGAGTCAGTCCATTGCCATTGGCCCAAAACTGGCAGACTGGCAGCAATAAGCGCAAATACAGCGATCTGACAGACGGTTTGCCGTATCCGGGACCAGGGCGGTTTCATTGGGTCAGTTTAGCGTTTTTGCCTTGGAGCGCGACGACATGGAATGCGGAAGCGGGTACGCCAAGCCGATAAAGCTGGCAGGTACAATCGGCAATTTGGAGCTCAGACATGCGCCTGATTGGTAAAGCGCTCACCTTCGACGATGTGTTGTTGGTGCCAGCTTACTCCCAAGTCCTGCCCAAGGACACCTCGCTTTCCACCCGTTTTTCTCGCAACATTGCGCTGAACCTGCCACTGGTATCCGCTGCGATGGACACCGTCACCGAAGCCCGGTTGGCGATTGCCATTGCCCAGGAGGGCGGTATCGGCATCGTGCATAAAAACCTCACGCCGCAAGATCAGGCCGCGCAGGTGGCCAAGGTCAAGCGCTACGAGTCGGGTGTGTTGCGCGACCCGGTGGTGATCACCCCCAGCCACACGGTTCGACAGGTGATGGCGCTGTCAGAGCAACTCGGCGTGTCGGGCTTCCCGGTGTGCGACGGGGGCAAAGTGGTCGGCATTGTGACCGGACGCGACCTGCGTTTTGAGACCCGTTACGACCTGCCTGTCAAAGAAATCATGACCCAGCGTGACAAACTCGTCACCGTGCCTGACGGCACCACGCTGGCCCAGGCCAAGGTGTTGCTCAACCAATACAAGATAGAGCGGCTGCTGGTGGTCAACGACGCCTTTGAGCTCAAGGGTCTGATCACCGTCAAAGATATCACCAAACAGACCAGTTTCCCCAACGCCGCGCGTGACGCACACGGCAAGCTGCGCGTCGGCGCGGCGGTTGGGGTAGGCGAGGGCACCGAGGAACGGGTCGAGGCCCTGGTCCGCGCCGGTGTCGATGCCATTGTGGTGGACACCGCGCACGGCCACAGCAAGGGCGTGATCGACCGGGTGCGCTGGGTCAAGCAAAACTACCCGCAGGTGGACGTGGTGGGCGGAAACATTGCCACTGGCGCTGCCGCACTGGCGCTGGTGGAGGCCGGTGCCGATGCAGTCAAGGTCGGCATTGGCCCGGGCTCCATCTGCACCACCCGCATCGTGGCCGGCGTGGGTGTTCCACAAATTATGGCGATAGACAGCGTGTCAAACGCCTTGCGGGGTACCGGCGTGCCTTTGATTGCTGACGGCGGTATTCGTTACAGCGGCGACATCGCCAAAGCCATTGCGGCCGGCGCCAGCAGCGTCATGATGGGCGGCATGTTTGCCGGTACCGAAGAGGCGCCTGGCGAGGTCATACTTTTTCAGGGCCGTAGTTACAAAAGTTACCGTGGCATGGGCAGCATCGGCGCCATGCAACAAGGCAGCGCGGACCGCTACTTTCAGGAGTCCAGCACCGGCAACCCAAATGCCGACAAGCTGGTGCCGGAAGGCATCGAAGGCCGGGTGCCCTACAAGGGCTCCATGGTGTCCATCGTCTACCAGATGGCCGGCGGCGTGCGCGCCAGCATGGGCTACTGCGGCTGCGCCACCATTGAGGCCATGCAAAATACTGCGGAATTCGTCGAGATCACCACCGCCGGCATCCGCGAGAGCCATGTGCACGACGTGCAAATCACCAAAGAAGCGCCCAACTACCGCGCCGATTAATTCCCCCGTCATTCCCGCGCACGCGGGAATCCATGCCCCCTCGCAACACAGGGGGAGATGCCCCCCAGCAGCCTGTCATGCACCATCAAAAAATCCTGATCCTTGACTTCGGGTCCCAAGTCACCCAACTGATCGCCCGCCGCATCCGCGAAGCCCATGTGTTTTGTGAAGTGCACCCCTGCGACGTCAGCGACGACTGGGTGCGCGCCTACGCCCGTGATGGCTCGCTCAAGGGCATCATCCTGTCAGGCAGCCACGCCAGCGTGTACGAAGACAGCACCGACAAAGCGCCCAATGCGGTGTTTGAGCTGGGCTTGCCCGTGCTGGGCATCTGTTACGGCATGCAGACCATGGCGCACCAGCTCGGCGGCCGGGTGCAGAGCGGCCAGCAACGTGAATTTGGCCACGCCGACGTGCGTGCCCATGGCCACACCGAGCTGCTGCGCGGCATCCAGGACTACGCCACGGGCGAAGGGCACGGCATGCTCAAGGTCTGGATGAGCCACGGCGACAAGGTCACCGACTTGCCCCACGGCTTCAAGCTCATGGCCAGCACGCCCAGCTGTCCGATTGCCGGTATGGCCGACGAAGATCGGCGCTTTTATGGCGTGCAGTTTCACCCGGAGGTGACCCACACCCCACTCGGCGCCGCGATTTTGGAGCGCTTTGTGCTGGGCATCTGCGGCGCGCAGGCCGACTGGATCATGGGCGACTACATTGCTGAGGCGGTTGAAAAAATCCGCGCCCAGGTTGGCACCGAGGAAGTCATTCTTGGTCTGTCGGGCGGGGTGGACTCGTCGGTGGCAGCGGCCCTGATCCACCGCGCCATCGGTGACCAGCTCACCTGCGTGTTTGTCGACCACGGCCTGCTGCGCCTGAACGAGGGCGACCAGGTGATGGCCATGTTTGTTGGCAAGCTGCACGCCAAGGTGGTGCGGGTAGACGCCGCCGAGCAGTTTCTCGGGCACTTGGCCGGGGTGAGCGAGCCGGAAGCCAAGCGCAAGATCATTGGCCGCGAGTTTGTGGCATGTTTTAAGGCTGCAGCCCTTGATATCACTCGCGGTGACGCTACTAAAAACGGAGCGAAGTGGCTGGCGCAAGGCACCATTTACCCGGACGTGATTGAGTCAGGCGGCGCGGGTAACAAAAAAGCCGTGACCATCAAGAGCCACCATAACGTGGGCGGACTGCCCGAGCAACTGGGTTTGAAGCTGCTGGAGCCGCTGCGCGAATTGTTCAAAGACGAGGTGCGCGAGCTGGGTGTAGCCCTGGGCCTGCCCCGCAACATGGTGTACCGCCATCCGTTTCCTGGGCCGGGTCTTGGCGTGCGCATTCTGGGCGAAGTCAAAAAAGAGTTCGCCGACCTGCTGCGCCGAGCCGACGACATCTTCATTCAGGAGCTGCATAACTTTCGCGATGAGGCCACCGGCAAAACCTGGTACGAACTCACCAGCCAGGCCTTTGTTGTATTCTTACCGGTGAAAAGCGTGGGCGTGATGGGCGACGGCCGTACCTACGACTACGTGGTCGCCCTGCGCGCCGTGCAGACCAGCGACTTCATGACCGCCGACTGGGCCGAATTGCCCTACGCCCTGCTGAAAAAAGTGTCCAGCCGCATCATCAATGAAGTGCGCGGTATCAACCGTGTGACCTATGACGTGAGCAGTAAGCCGCCGGCGACGATTGAGTGGGAATGATGACGATATTTGCTGCGAGCAAATAGTTCGGTTTTTCTGAACGTGGCGCCCAACTGGCGTAGCGGACGCGCCGTAGCGCTTAGGCGCATTGCGCGGGTACGCGAGAAGAGTCGTGTCAATGTGAAGTATTTTCCAAATCAGGTATGAGCCTGAGCCTTGTGTGATTCGGTAGTCTGAATCAGGCGGCTGTTTTGGATCGTCGGTTGAACAAGTCAAAGAGTTTAAGCCTGGCGACGTTCATGGCCGTTGC
>JBIKZZ010000251.1:0-5084 GCA_044354435.1 Rhodoferax sp.
GCAACTGCCCAGATGGCTTTGCTGCTGCTCTGGCGGCCTGGCGCTTTTACCGGGGACAGGCGGAATTTCTGGCCCTGGACCATGGTCAGATCACGTCGGTCGATGAACTGCCGGCGATCGCTGACCGGGCGGTGTACATCCTTGATTTTTCATTTGGCCCAGAGCTGCTGCAGGCGGTGGAGGCCCGCGCGGCCCAGTTGGTGCTGTTGGATCATCACAAAAGCGCTGCCGACACCCTGCACGGCTTCAAATGCCGGTGCGGCGTGGTGCATTTCGACATGAAAAAATCTGGCGCCCGGCTCGCCTGGGATTTTTTCTTGCCCGAGGTCGCACTGCCGGATCTGGTGCGCCATGTGGAAGACCGCGACATCTGGACTTGGCAGTACCCCGACAGTGCTGCTTTTTTGGCGGCGCTGGACATGGAGGCCTTTGACTTTGCCCGTTGGAGCGCCATTGCCGATTTCGGCCCAGACGAACTGGCGTCTTATGTTATGCGCGGCCGCGCCATGGACGAGAAATTCAGTAAGCTCGCTGTCGACCTGGCTGAGTCGGCCCAGCCCGTCACAGTGAATGGTGTGGCTGGGCTGATGGTCAATGTGCCGGGCGTGTTCCATAGCCAGATCGGCGAGCTCTTGTCTCGCCAAAGTGGCACCTTTGCGTTGATGTGGACGGTCGACAAGACCGGTGCAGTCAAAATCGGCTTGCGCTCGCAGCGGGGGTTTGACTGCATTCCACTGGCCGCCAGCTTTGGGGGTGGTGGTCATGCCCAGGCCTGCGGCATGCGTTTGCCTAAGGAACGCCTGCCGGATTTGTTGAGCGGAGACCTCATATCGGCTTAAGCAGAGCTTGCCTCGCCCGTTACCGTCATCTCAGGGGCAAGCGAGCTGATCCGCCAGGTTCAGAAAGTCCCGCGCATGCAGGGTGTTGGCGGGGTGAGGTGACACGTCCTTGGGACTGTTCAATCCAAATTCTGCGGGGCGCTCAATATAGGCCGTTTGCAGGCCGCAAAGGCGTGCGGCGGCCAGGTCATCCTGGTGGGCCGCCACCAGCATCACCTGGTTCGGCGCTATGTCAAACACCCGGGCTACGCCCAGGTAGGTGGCTGGGTCGGGCTTGTAGGCGCGAAACACCTCTGCCGACAAAATGCAATCCCATGGCAGACCTGCGCGCTTGGCCATGTTGGTGAGCAGGCCCAGGTTGCCGTTGGACAGGGTGCACAGGGTGTAGCGTGTTTTGAGCCTATGTAGGCCCGCCACCACGTCTGGCCAGGGGTCCAGCCGGTGCCAGATCCGGTTCAGGTACCGACGCTCTGCCTCGGCCATGTCACCCAAGCCAAAGCGGGGTAACAGCTCGTCCAAGATTAAGCGGTGCAGGTCGTCGATCAGGGTCCAGCCCAGCTCGCCCGACATCACTCGGCGCATGGCCGGCTGGTAGCCGGCGCGCCAGGCCAGCGCAAAGGCTTCGCCGTCGACCCCAGGGTACAGCGCCTGCACCTCGCGGGTCACACTGCCGTGCCAGTCGACCACCGTCCCAAAGACATCAAAGGCGAGGACTTGGGGCGGCATGGCGTGGTCATAGGTCATGGTGGTCTTTCTGTGGTGGTGGTCGCCAGCAACCACTGGCGCAGCGCGGTACCGGTCCACCGCTGTCCGGGGTGGTGGGCCATGACCAGTTCTGCGATGGCGGCATTGCGCGGTGTTGTTACCCCATGGCGCGCTGCCAGCCGCACCACGGCGCCACATAGGTCGTCGATTTCGGTGCCACGTCCCTGCTGCAAGTCGTCCCACATCGATGAGCGTGCGCTGGCGTCAATTCTCAGTAGGCGGGCGGCGATTCGCGTGAATAGCCAATTGGGCAGCCGCAATACATGCGGCAGGGCGCGGGGCGGGGCGCTGGCCACCTGCGCAGGGACGATGCCCGCCGCCTTCAGTGCGGCCAAGGCCTCCACCTGCAAGGCGGCCAGCACGCGGCGGTAGTCTCGCTGCAGCAACTGCTCGCGCAACGGCAGGCCGGACAGGGCATTGATTGGGTTGTTCAGGTTCAGCAACAGCTTGCCCCACTGGACAGCAAGCATGTCATCGCTAAGCGCGGTGGGCAGCCCCGCTGCAGTCAGCAGGGGCAACATGGCCTCGGTCATGGGGTGACGCGCCAGGCGCAGCGTGCCGGTGGTGGCCCGGTGCACCTGGGTTGGCCCTGGCATCACCACGTTGTAGGGCACCATGCCAGCCAGCGCCACCAGTTGCGGCGCCTCCGCGTTGATGCGGGCCACATTCTCCACCCCATTTTGCAGCGACAGCACCACCGTGCCCGCCGGGCAGCTGGCGGCCAGTTCCCGCGCCGCCGATGCAGTGGCCCCGCCTTTGACACACAGCAGCACCACAGTGGGCTCGGTGTCTGGCGCTGCGGACCAACCTGCAGCCAGGCTGTTGGCCAGCCGCAACTGCTTCGGCGCGACATGGGTGCGGTGACCGTCCAGGTCTGACACAGTCAGGCCCTGCAAGGCCATGGCCTCTGTCAGGCGTGGCCGCCCGACCAAGGTCACGGCCTGCCCGGCCGCTGCCAGCCGACCGCCCACGTAGCAACCGATCACACCGGCGCCGAGCACAACAAAACGCATCGCTTTACCCCGCGCTCATGCCTCAGCCAAAGGAGCGGCTGTGGGCCAGATGCCCCAGCCGAGCGGTGATGGCAAAAAATTCGGCCACGGTGTCGTCGATGATTTGTTGCGCGCTCTTGATCTCGTCAATCAGGCCAGCGGTCTGGCCCGCCAACGCGGGGGCTGCCTCCATGTCGCCTCCAAAGTAAAGCTGCAGGATGCCCGACAGGGCGTCCGGCGCCATCAGGCCGGCCTCGTAGATGGCCTGCGTGCGCGCCGATTTGAGCGAGCGGATGCAGGGGGTTGATTTTTTATTCAGCACCAAGGTGCCCGTCTCACGGGCCTGCACGATGGCGTTTTTGTAGTTGGCATGAACCGGGCTCTCGGTGCAGCTGACAAAGCGGGTGCCCATCTGGATTGCCTCAGCGCCCAGTGCAAAGGCCGCCGCCATGCCGCGGCCGTCGCAAATACCGCCAGCAGCCACCAGCGGCACATCGGTACGGGCCCGGATCGCCTGCAGCAGCACCAGCGTCGATACCTCCTCCGGGTTCTTGAAGCCGCCGCCTTCTGCACCTTCCACCACCAGGCCGTCAATACCGGCGTCCACACACTTCATGGCGGCATCCACCGTGGGCACGGCATGGTAGACCACGATGCCGGCGTCTTTGAGCGGCGCGATGAACTTGGCCGGGCTGCCGGCCGATGTGGTAACGAACTTGACACCAGAGCCGCACACAAAGCGCAGCATGGCGTCATCTTTGAGAAAGCGTATCGGCAGGTTCACGCCAAAGGGCAGGCCCAGGGCGCTCATGGCGGTGATCTCGGCCTGGCAGTTCTGCGTCTCGCCGGATGAGGTTTCGATGATGCCCAAACCGCCCGCGCGGGACACGGCAGACGCCAGTGGGGTGCGCGCGATCCATCCCATGGGGGCCTGGATGATGGGGTATTTGACGCCGGTATGGACGAGAAAGCGGTTCATTCGGATCCTAATGCAGTGTGACCTGTGTGACGGCGGCAGGTCCGCCCTGAGGCATTGACATCCAGTCGGGCCAGAGATCTTGCGGCCACTCGGCCAGGCGCCATGTGTCATGCAGGATATTGAGCCATTGGCGAACGTCTGCGCGCTGCAGCGTCAGCTGCCCCGCCGGACCATCGCTGCAATGAAAGACCAGAGTCAGCGCATCCACCGTCTGACTGATATCGATGGTGTTCACCAGTACAGCAATGGGCTGGGCCGGCACGGACAGCTGAAGTTTGAGGTCGGCGCGTGCGGCTTGTTGCGCAAAAGCGTTTTTGAGTGCCTGTTGCGCGTTCTCGCCTTCAGCGGTCCAGTTCAAGATGACCTTCAACAACCGGGACAACAAGCGCTGCGTGACCCAAAGGCTCACAGCTTCGCCAGAAGGGCTTATGCCAGATAGCCGCACCCTGTCTTCAGCCTCGATGTATTCAGTGGTGATGCGTTGCAGGATGGTCATGGGCTTACAGCAAGGTCTTGGGGCGTTCGTCAGGGATGGAGTCTCGCGATGTTCTGGGGATTGATTATGCCGGCGGGCTTCTACACTAGGCGGTCTATGAACCGTTCCAACATGAGTCCCTTGGGTTTTCACCAAGCCCCTGCACCGTCAGTGACCCCAGCCCGGCAGCCAGACAAACGCTATGAGGTGATCGTCGTCGGGGCCGGCTTTGCTGGTATCGGCGCCGCCATCAAGTTGCGTGAGGCCCGCTGTGATTTTCTGGTGCTGGAAAAGGCGGCTGAGGTTGGTGGGGTTTGGCGCGACAACACTTACCCCGATTGTGGCTGCGACGTGCCCTCGGCGTTCTATTCCTATTCCTTTGCGCCCAACCCCCGCTGGAGTCGCCTGTTTGCGAAGCAGGCTGAGATCAAGGCCTACACCCGCGATACGGCCGAGCGTTTCGGTGTCATGCCGCATGTCCGACTTGGGGCGGAGCTGATCGCGGCCAACTGGGACGCACTGGCCAAGGTGTGGCGTTTGAAGACCACCGCGGGTGATTATTCAGCACAATTCGTCATCATGGCTTGCGGTCCGATGCATGTGCCAGTGATGCCGCGCGTGCCGGGCCTTGAGACATTCAAAGGCGTGGGCTTTCACTCGTCGCGCTGGCGGCATGACCTCGATTTGCGCGACAAGCGGGTGGCTGTCATTGGTACTGGCGCCTCGGCCATTCAATTTGTGCCCATGATCCAGCGCCAGGTGCAGCAGCTGACGCTGTTCCAACGTACGCCGCCCTGGGTGCTACCCAAAATGGATGCGCTCATTTCGGCGCGCTGGCAAAGGCTGTTCGAGAAGGTCCCTTTGACTCAGTCACTGTTCAGAAAATTGCTCTATCTGCAGTTCGAGTTGCTGAATCTGAGCCTGAAATCCCCCCGCCTGATCAAACGTCTGGAGGCGGCGGGCAAAAAGAATATCGCCCGTGGCGTCAAAGACCTTGCATTGCGGGCCCGGCTGACCCCTAACTTTGCCCTGGG
>JBIKZZ010000252.1:0-5059 GCA_044354435.1 Rhodoferax sp.
GCCAGTCCGGGGCTCGGGTTGACTGGTGTCTGCACCGCGCTGCGGGCCGAAGGGTCGGTTCTGCTCGGCCAGGTTGCCGTGCTGGTTGCGGGCGAAATCGGGCAGGGCTGATGTCACGGTGATCGCGCCAGGGCAATCGCGCATGCAGCGCGAGCCAGTCACATCCGGCTTGGGCAAGCCGCCCAGTTCTAGGCCAGGCCACAGCGCATGGGCGGTGCTCATGCCTTGGCGGTTGGGCAACCGGGCCTGGGCCTCAGCCATGTTGCGGTCGGACAGGGTGAAGTTGTCGGGCACCACGTTGCCCAGGTTGAGCAGGTAGGCGGTGACGGCATAGACCTCGTCCGGGGTCAGTGATTTGGGTTGGTTCCAGGGCATGGCCCGGTTGATGTAATCCCACAGCGTTGACAGCGTGGCGACCTTCATCAGCGTGGTGCGGCTGGGGTAGGCTGCATCAGTCAGGCGGGCCACGCGGCCGGTCTTCACATCCTGTTCCGTGGTGCCGCCCACCAATGGGTTGAAGACCTGGTTGGATTCCCCGAACACGCCGTGGCAGGAGGCGCATTTGGCTTCCCACACGTCCTGTCCCTGGGCAACTGAGCCTGAGCCCGGGGGCAGGCCCTTGAAGTCCGGTCGGACGTCAATGTCCCAGGCGGTCAGTTCCTTGGGTGTTGCGGCGCGGCCGACCCCGGGGTATTTGTCGGCGCTGGCGTTCGGCCCGGCCATCACGCCCAGCGCGCAGGCCAGGCTGGCCAGGGCCAGCCCGAGGTCACGACAGCTGAACATTTTTCACCTCGCCGTTCTCCTGCACCAGCCACGACTGGATCGAATTGTTATGGTAAATCGAGCGCGTGCCACGCACCGCCCGGGTCTGACGGTAGCTGGGTTGCACATAGCCGGTGTCGTCAGTGGCGCGACTTTGCAGGATGACTGGCTTGCCGTCCCAGACCCAGTCCAGGTTGAAGCGGGTCAGACATTTGCTCAGCACTGGCGTCTCCAACCGGGCCGCCCGCCAGTTACGCCCACCGTCCACCGACACATCCACCCGGGCCACCTTGCCCCGTCCTGACCAGGCCAAACCGGTGATGTTGTAGTAGCCCCGGTCCAGCATCACCTGTCCGCCCGAGGGCGTGGTGATGACGCTCTTGCACTCCTGGATGCTGGTGTATTGCCGGTGCAGGCCGTCGGGCATCAGGTCGATGTAATGGATGGCTTCGTCTTTGGTGGCATAGGGCTTGTCGCCGAGCTCGATGCGCCGAAGGTACTTGACCCAGCTGACGCCCTGCGCACCGGGCACCACCAACCGCAGCGGGTAGCCGTTTTCGGGCCTCAGCATCTCACCGTTCTGACCATAGGCCACCAGCACCTCGCCACTCAGAATCTGGCTCAGCGGAATGGTTCGCGTCAGGGAGGAACCGTCGGCGCCTTCGGCCAGCACAAATTTGCCTTTTTTCAGGTCGGCACCGGCCATCTCCAACAGCGTGATCAGCGGCACCCCGGTGAACTCGCTGCAGGACAGCATGCCGTGGCTGTACTGGGCGGTGGGCACCGCCACATTCCCCCATTCCATGCCGGTGTTGGCCCCACATTCGATGAAATGAAAGCGCGAGACGCTGGGCAGACGCATGATCTCGTCCACCGTAAAAACCAGGGGTTTGGCCAGCATGTCAGGCGCCGAGCCATTGACCATGAGTCGGTGACGCGACGGGTCGACGTCCCACCAGCCCTGGTGGTGCCGTTCAAAATGCAGCCCGCTGGGCGTCACGATGCCAAACATCGACTGCAAAGGCGCAAATGACACGGATGACTGGGTGGTTTGCGTCAGGCCCGGGCTTTGACGGCGCTGCAGGTTTGATTCGAAGCGCGAGGGTTTGCCGTAGCCATCAGTGGCCACGCCCTGGCCCAGCCCCTTGCTGTGTTCTGGCAGGTTCAGGATGTTGGGGTCGCCGCCGGCGCTGGGAGCAGGGTTGGACTGTGCCGCCGCTAAAGAGCTTGCGGCCGTGGCAGCGGCGGCCAGCGCACCGCGGATAAAGTCGCGCCGCCCGGTACGAGCCTGGCTGAACACGGTCTTTATCCCCTCTGGCCCCAAAAACCCCTCTGGTGCGCGGACCAGGCGCCCCGCGCTCACGTCGTGTGTGTTCAATCTATGTCCTTTGTCGTCAAGCCTTCGCGGTCGAAGTCTTGATCGCCCTAAATATCAATAAGTGCGAATATAAGGAATTATTAAAAAAGTCCCAATAGGGGTTTTACCTAGGAGGTGAGGCAGTGATACTCGCTGGCTTCAGCGAAAGCGTTGAGGTTGCTCAGGCCAGCGATCGGCGGGCTGTTTCCAGCCGTTGTGCCAAATAGGCGCCGTAGAAGTCGGGCAACAAGGCGCCGACCAGTCGCTCGGCCACCTCGTTACCCTGGCGGCCGAAGAACAGCAGCGTCGGCGCCACCTTGACGCCCCATCGGCGCACTTGCTCGTCATGGGTGCCCGCCTGGCCTTGGGCGCCCAGCAAGGGCAGGGCGCTGCCCATGTCAATCTGCACCACCGCCATCGCTTGCTCGCGCAGCAGAGGCGCCAAATGGCTGTCGCGTACCACCTTGCAAAACGGGCAGCCTGGCAGGCTCACCATCACGGTCAGGGGCAGGCCGCGCGCCAGTGCAGTGGCCAAATGCTGTGGGAAGGCGTGCGCTGGCGGCAGGGCCATCTCTGACCCCTGGCTTGCGCCGGTGGCCAGTACCAGTGCCCCACCTAACAGCAGGCGTCTTCTGGCGATCGGCGACGCCGTAAGTAAATTGCTGGCTTGAGTCATCAGTTCTCCTGCTCCAGCAGCAGGTAGGTGTTGTAGGCGTTCATGCGGTTGGCCAGCCGAAACAAGGGGAGTGCCTCAAAGCGGCTCCAGTCGGTCGCCGCATAGGCTTCTTCAAAAGGATCCATGTTTTTCGCGGCCCGGCCCATGGCGCTGCGCAGGTAGACCAAGTAGTTGCGCGTGAGCTGCATGTCTTCGCGGGCCGACTCGGACACCGGGCCATGCCCGGGCACGATGACCCGAGCATCCAAGGCCAGCAGGTCGTCAAGTGCAGCAATCCAGCGGCGGCTGTCGGCTTGGCCAACAAAGGGAATGCGGGCCCGGAACACCAGGTCGCCGGCAAACAGCAGCTTCTGTTGCGGCAGGTAGACCACCAGGTCTTCCGGTGTGTGTGAGGGCCCGACGTGCCTGACTTGCAACTGCACCTCACCGATCTTGAGTTCGCGCTCGGTGTCCAGCCACTCGTCAGCCTCGACCAGCGCCGTGTTGGCGTCGATCCAGGGCGCCAGTTCCTGGCGCGAG
Source organism: Rhodoferax sp. (assembly GCA_044354435.1). Taxonomy (GTDB): domain Bacteria; phylum Pseudomonadota; class Gammaproteobacteria; order Burkholderiales; family Burkholderiaceae_C; genus Rhodoferax. The sequence goes on from JBIKZZ010000252.1 coordinate 3,315, forward strand.
GCCTGCAGACGCAGCCGCGCTGTGTCGGAGTTCAGGTAGTTGCGGGCCGAGCCATGGGCCAGAATGCGGGCGCCGAGCGCCTTGAAGACCTGCAACCCATAAACGTGGTCAGCGTGGTAGTGGGTCACGATCACGTGGGTGATCGGCTGCGGCGTGATCTTGCGGATGGCCGCCACCAACTGCTGCGCCAGGGCCGGCGAGCCCAGGGCATCAATCACCACCACGCCCTGCCCGGTGACGATGAAGGCCGCGTTGGAGATGAAATTCTGATTGGCCGCCGAGCCCAGCGCCGTGAGGCCCTGCACGTACCAGACCGATGGGGTCAACTGCACCGGCTTCATTTCGTTGGCGGTTTGTGCCAGGCCTGCGCCGGCCCAGCCCAGTGCCAGCAAGCTGACCAGCCAATGCATCGCCCGCACGCCGCAACGCCTGCTGCGGTTGAAGTTTGTGGCCGCAGCGCGGCGCCAGATGTGCGAGGACTCGGAGTTGGACATGGTCAGGCTAGGGTACATGGGCTCGGCTGCGCAGAGCTTGCGTTGGCGCAAGGCTACTGACCGGCCAGGTACTGCGCCACGGCTGCCATCTCCAGCGGGGTCATTTTGCTGACGATGGTGTGCATCACCGCGTTGTCATTGGTGCGCTCGCGGCTGTTGAACTGTTTGAGTTGGTTTTCGAGGTAGCCAGCATATTGACTCGCCAGCCGAGGCAGGGCGGAGGTGCCCAGCCCGGTCGGTCCGTGGCAGGAGGCGCAAGCTGGCACGCCACTGTTGGGGTTGCCCTGGAGGTAGAGGTCACGGCCTTTGGCTGCAAGGGCGGGTTCTTTCGGGGGCTCTGGCGTCACGGGCATCTTTTCAAAATAGCGGCCTAGCGCCTCCATCTCCCCGGCGGTTAACTTAACCGCCATGGCGGCCATCGCGGTGCTCTTGCGCTTGCCGGACTTGAAATTGTCCAGTTGTTTGGCGGTGTATTCCCAGTGCTGCCCGGCCAGCCGGGGAAACACCTCGCTGGCCGCATCACCTTCAACACCATGGCAAACAAAGCACACGCCGGCCACGATCTTGCGTGCACGGGCCTCGTCGGCTTGGGCCTGAGCGGCGCCAGCCCCCCAACCTGCCAGCAGCGACATCAGCAAAGCACCGCAGCGGACTGACGACATGGCAGGCCTCAAGCGTCAATATGGCTGGTGGACCCGGCTCAAGCCAGCGTATCGGCCCAGATGTTGCGGGCCCAGGCCAGGGCGTAGCGCCCTTCAAGTTCATTGGCGGCACTGGACACACCACCCGAGCCTGGCACGGTCAGCATGGTTTTTTGGGCTGCGTCGTAGCGGTGCACGCTGGCCACATGCACAACGTCCTCGTCGCTGACAAAGCTGTAGCAGGTGTTGTTGTAGATCGGCATCGTGTTGGGCTGTTTGCCGGTCAACAGCGCCACCACCGCAGCCGCACAGGTCTTGCCGTGCTGGTTGGCCATGTGGCCGGACTTGGGCATGGCCGGCGCAACCTGTATCGAGTCTCCCAGCACATGGATATTTTTTGCAGCCTTTGATTCGTGCGTCAGGAAGTCGATCTCGCACCAGCGCTTGTTCGCGGTGGCCAGACCTGTCTTGACCGCAATGTCACCGGCACGCATGGGCGGCACCACATTGAGCACATTGGCCTTGAGGTCATCGTTGAACTCGAATTTCAGCGTGCTGGCAGCCACGTCCACATCGGTCAGCACATGTTTGGGGCGGTATTCGACAATGC
>JBIKZZ010000324.1:0-3769 GCA_044354435.1 Rhodoferax sp.
AACGCAAAGTCACAACCGGGTTGATCCTGGCGGCCTTTCTTTCGCTGGGCGCGCAGGCGCAGCTCAGCCCGCCGATTGCCGGTGGCGTTCCCGCTGGCACAGGTGCCGGCATCCACAGCCCCAACAGTCCGATTGCGCCGCTGCCCCAGAGGGGCGATGTGTTGCCCTGGTCACTGCTGACTGATGTCAAGACCAAGTCCGTCAAAAACCGGCTCTTGCCCGCTTATCCGGCCACCGTGCAGGCGCTCAATGACAAACCGCAGCGCATCCAGGGCTTCATGATGCCGCTGGAGCCGGGCGAGCGGCAGAGGCATTTTTTGCTGAGCTCGGTGCCGATGAGCTGCTCTTTTTGCGTGCCCGGCGGGCCCGAAAGCATGGTCGAAGTCAAAACCCGAACCCCGGTCAAGTACTCACTCGAACCCGTGGTGGTGGAAGGCAAATTTGCCGTGCTGGCCGACGACCCCTATGGCCTGTACTACCGCATCACCGACGCAGTGGCTGTGAAGTAGCGCGGCAAAGGATGGCATATTGCCCGCGTCAGTCGGGGCCTGCGTCTGGGCAAACCCCGCGGCTGGCCGCAGGCCTGTTGGCCCTGGCCCTGCTGCTGGGCCAGACGCTAGGGTTGGTGCACGCGGTGGCGCACGGCGGTGCGCCCGCTGTCGTTGCCGGCCAGCCCTTAGAGCATCTGTTTGATGACCATGACGACGTGTCCGACTGTCGTCTGTTTGACCAGGCTAGCCATGCCGACCTGGCGCCAGGGCTGGTGCTGGCGCTGCCGGTGCTGCAGCTGTTTGCCGTCTGGATTCCCTGCCCGCTCGGGCCGGTGCTGCCCCGCCAGGGCGCACCCTTTGAAGCACGCGGGCCGCCGCCGCGTCGCTAACCCCCCTCGTTGTTAGGCCCCAAGCCGCCAGCCCGTGTGTTGGCCGGCTGGCGCGTTCCTGTCTTTCTCAAATGATGTCCCTCCCATGAAAAAAATTCCTTTGACCCTGAGCTGCCTGGGTGCCTTGTGTGCCGGCGCTACCCTGGCGCAAACGCCAATCGCTGGCACCCTGCCGCCCATCACGATCACCGCCAACCCCCTGGGTGCGAACGACCTGATTGCACCGGTGACGCAGTACAGCGGACCCGCACTTCTTTTGCGCGCCAAGACCACGCTAGGCGAAACGCTGGACGGCACACCCGGAATCAGCAGCAGCTACTTTGGCCCCAACGCCAGCCGGCCCGTGATCCGTGGCCTGGACGGCGACCGCATCCGCATTCTGAACAACGGTGGCATCAGCCTTGATGCCTCGGGCTTGAGTCATGACCATGCGGTGGCGCTGGACCCAATGGCCACCGATCGAATCGAGGTGCTGCGCGGCCCGGGCGCGCTGCTGTACGGCGGCAGTGCCGTGGGCGGCGTGGTCAATGTCATTGACAACCGCATCCCGCGCGATGCCCTGTTTGACGACCAGGGTGGCGTCGCGGGCAAGGTGGATCTGGGCTTGGCCAGCGGCAACGCCGAGCGTAGCGCCGGAGTCCTGCTGGAGGCAGGCAACGAGCGCTACACCCTGCACGCCGATGTGTTCAGCCGCGGCACTGACGACCTGCAGGCGCCAGCAGGCTTGGCCTGTACCCAGCCCGGTGCGCCGGCGCTGCAGCGGCGCATCTGCAACTCGGCCAGTCAGAGTCGGGGTGGTGCGCTGGGCGGATCGGTGTTTTTTGAGCGGGGCCGGCTTGGTGCGTCGGTCAGCAGTTTCAGCAGCGAGTACGGCACGGTGGTCGAGGATGTGGTCACGATTGGCATGCGCTCTGAGCGTTATGCGCTGGATGGTGAACTGCGCGGCCTGGCCGGTCCGTTTCAGGCGGTGAGCGCCGCCATTGGTCGCAGCGTGTACCAGCACACCGAGTTTGACGGGCCTGTGGCCGGCACCCTGTTCAAGAGCAGCGGGCAGGACCTGCGGCTGGAGGCCCGCCAGGCCCGCTGGGGTGCGCTGGACGGCGTCGTCGGCCTGCAGCTGGAGCAGAGCAGTTTTTCGGCCGATGGTGAGGAGGCCTTTGCCCCCTACAGTAACACCCGTCAGAGCGCCCTGTTTGCCCATGAAGAGCTGAGCACCCAATGGGGTCGCTTTAGTTTTGGCGCACGCATGGAGTCGGTCACGGTCGAGTCCCAGGGCAACCCCTTGGTGACCCGCTTTGTCGCTGGCAGCCGCAATTTCAGCCCGCGCAGCTATGCGCTGGGCGGCCTCTGGCCCGTGGCGGCGGGTTGGCAACTCACCGGCAATCTGGCCCGGACGGAGCGGGCCCCGCGCGACTACGAGCTGTATGCTGACGGGCCACATCTGGCGACCCGTGCCTACGAGGTCGGCAACCCAGCGCTTGAGCTGGAACGCTCCAGCAACCTGGACCTGGGCGCGGCCTGGGCCAGCGGAGCCCACCGCTTCAGCCTGAACGCCTTTGTCAACGAGTTCAGCAACTACATTTCACAAGAGGCCTCAGGCCTGAACAAGGGGGATGAGAAGCCCCTGCCCGAGTACCTCTACACCCAGGTGCCGGCCCGCTTTACCGGGCTCGAAGCCAGCGGCCGAGCACGCCTGCTCGAGGGGCCGCAGACCCTGGACCTCAGCCTGCGGGGAGACCTGGTGCGCGCCAGCAACACCCGCAATGCTCAGGCCTTGCCGCGAATTGCGCCAGCCCGCTTGGGCGCTACGCTTCAGACAAGTCAAGGCCCATGGACCGCAGAATTTGGTGCCAGCCATTCAGCCGCTCAGACCGAGGTGCCAAGCGGCCAGACTGCCAGCACTGCCTACACCCTGTGGCATTCGGCCCTGTCCTACCGCATGAAGGCTGGTCCCGCCAGCCTGTTGTGGTTTGCCCGGCTGGACAACATGGGTGACACCCTGGCCTATTCGGCCACCTCGATGCTGACGCAGACCGCGCCCGGCAAGGCACCGTTGCCCGGGCGCAGCATGAAGGTGGGGTTGCAGGCCAGCTTCTAGGCGGGGGAGGGCATCGGCACCGTGCCGGGCCGGCCGCCCCCGGCGTTCAGGTTTTCAGGATGACCGAGGCGCCATTGGCGCCCAGGCCGAGTACGGCGCTCATGCCCAGCCGTGCGCCCTGGACCTGGCGCCCCTGGGCCTGCCCGCGCAGCTGCCACACCAGCTCGCACACCTGCAACACGCCCTGGGCGGTGGTCGCTTCGCCCGAGGACAGAAAACCGCCGCTCGGGTTGACCGGGCAGCGGCCGTCGATGTCGAGCTCGCCCCGCGCCAGCATCCAGTCGCCCTGGCCGGCCTCATAAAAGCCAAACAATTCGGGCCAGGCCAGCAGGTGCCAGGCGGTGTTGTCGGCCATCTCCAGCAGGTCGATGTCCTGCGGTCCGACACCGGCCATCGCCAACGCCCGCTGCACCGCGCCCACCACCTCGCTGGTGTGGGGCGTGGCGGTGTGCGCAGGGCTGGCCACATTGGGGATGCGCAGGGCCGGATCGCCAAACTGGCCGGTGGCTATCGCGCAGCCGGCCACCTCGATCAGGCGCCCGCCGCGCTGGCGCGCCTGTGCCTCGGAGCCGAGCACGACGGCGGCAGCGCCATCGCTGACCGCGCAGATCTCCAGCAGGTGCAGCGGGTCGCTGACCATGGGCGAGGCCAGCACCTCGGTCACGCTGCAGGCCTTGCGGTAGCGCGCCAGCGGGTTACCGATGGCATTGCGGTGCATGAGCACCGAGGCCAGGGCCAGCGTCTCGGCGGTAGTGCCGTGCTCGTGCATGCGCCGCCGCGTCTCCATGGCC
>JBIKZZ010000254.1:0-5029 GCA_044354435.1 Rhodoferax sp.
GACTCCTCTGGGGTTAATGCTGCGGCGCAGCGGGTTCGACAAATTGTTCGGCCAGGTGGCAGGCCAGCTGCCGCCCGGCGAGTTCGCGCAGGGCCGGGCGCTCAACGCGGCAGCGCTCGGTGGCCTGCGGACAGCGGGTGGAAAACACGCAGCCCGGTGGCGGATTCAGGGGCGAGGGCAACTCGCCCTTGAGCACCGTTCGCGGCACGGCCGCACCGCTGCCCACCAGCCCCGGCGTGGCGCCCAGCAGGGCCCGGGTGTAGGGGTGCAGCGGCAGTGCAAAAATGCGGCCCTTGTCGCCCTGTTCCACGGTCTGACCGAGGTACATCACCAGCACATCGTGGGCGATATGGCGCACCACGCCAAGGTCATGCGAGATGAACAGGTAGGCCAGGCCAAGCTCGGCTTGCAGGTCGGCCAGCAGGTTAAGCACCTGGGCCTGGATGGACACATCAAGCGCCGAAACAGGCTCGTCGGCCACCACCAGTTTGGGTTTGAGCATCAGCGCACGGGCGATGGCTATGCGCTGGCGCTGGCCGCCCGAAAACATATGCGGGTAACGGTCATAGTGTTCTGGTCGCAGGCCCACCAGGGCCAGCATGGCGCGCGCCTGTTGAGCGCGCTCCGGGGCCTCGAGTCGGGTATTGATCTCGAGCGGCCCTTCCAGAATGGCACCAATCTTTTTGCGCGGGTTGAGTGAGCCGTAGGGGTTCTGGAACACCAGTTGCACCGCCTGGCGCAGTTCGCGTCGTTGCTGTGGTGCAGCACTGAGCACGTCCACACCGCCCAGGGCCAGTCGACCACTCGTCGGCGCTTCAATCAGGGCCACCATGCGTGCCAAGGTAGATTTGCCGCAGCCCGACTCCCCCACCACGGCCAGCGTGCGGCCTGGCTGTATTGAAAAAGACACGCCCGCCACGGCGTGGAGTTGGTGCGGCTGGCGGAACAGGCCGCGGCCAATGCGGTAGACCTGGCGCAAGTCATGCGCTTCAACCACAGAGGTCATGCAAGCGCTCCCACTTTGGGCTGGCCGCTTAGGTTCAAGGGGTGGTGGCAGCGGACCGCAGCTTGCACGCCGTTGACCAGGCCCGGGCGTTGGCTGCGGCAGTCGTCATCGGCGTAGCTGCAGCGCGGCGCAAACAGGCAGCCTGTGGGCCTGTCATACAGGCCCGGCACCATGCCAGGAATGGTCGCAAGCCGGGCACTGCCGTCGCTGCGCTCGGGCAGGGCGGCCATCAGGGCTTCGGTGTAGGGGTGTCGCGGTCGCTGGAACAGGGCTTGTGCGGGCTGCTGCTCCATGATTTGGCCAGCGTACATGACGGCCACCCGCTGCGCCATGTCAGACACCACGCCCATGTTGTGGGTGATCAGCACCAGCGCCATGCCGCGCTCGCGCTGCAGGCTGCGCAGCAGATCGAGGATTTGCGCCTGGATCGTGACGTCAAGCGCTGTGGTGGGTTCATCGGCAATCAGCAACTTGGGGTTGCAGGCGATGGCCATAGCAATCATGACCCGCTGGTTCATGCCGCCCGACAACTGGTGCGGGTAGGCCTTCAGGCGAGTCTCCGGGTCCGAAATGCCCACCTGCTCCAACAGCTCGATGGAGCGGCGCTTGGCCGCCTTGCTGTCCATGCCGAGGTGGACCCTGAGGGTCTCTGCCAACTGAAAACCGACCGAAAAACAGGGGTTGAGGCTGGTGGTCGGCTCCTGAAAAATCATGGCCACATCTTTGCCGGTCAGGCGGCTGCGTTCTTTCGTGGACAGGCCCAGCAGGTCGTGGCCATCAAAGCGCATCTTGCTGGCCGTGACGCGCCCAGGGTAGGGCACCAGGCCCATCAACGCCATCATGGTCACGCTCTTGCCCGAGCCTGACTCGCCAACGATGCCCAGCACGTCACCCGCATCCAGCGACAGACTGACGCCCTCGACGGCGTGCAACACGCTGCTGCGCGAGGGAAACTCGACGGACAGGTTTTCGATTTCGAGCAGGGCCATGGTGGGGCGTCAGCGTTTGAGTCAGCGTTTGAGTTTGGGGTCGAAGGCGTCGCGCAGACCGTCGCCAAGCAGGTTGAAAGCCAGCACAGTGATCAAAATCGCCAGCCCGGGGAAGGTGACCACCCACCAGGCGCGCATCACGAATTCGCGGGCGTCTGCCAGCATGGTTCCCCATTCGGGCGACGGCGGCTGGGCGCCCAAGCCCAGGAATCCCAGCGCCGCGGCGTCCAGGATTGCAGTCGAAATACCGAGGGAGGCCTGCACAATGAGTGGCGCCATGCAGTTGGGCAGTACCTCGTTGAACATCAGACGCAGGTGCCCGGCGCCGTTCATGCGGGCGGCGGTGACGTAGTCGCGCGACATTTCAGAGATCACGGCCGCCCGGGTGATGCGCACATAGTGGGGCAACACCACGATCGCCACCGCCAGCATGGCGTTCATGAGCCCAGGCCCGAGAATCGCCACGATCACAATCGCCAACAGCAGGCTGGGCAGGGTCAGGATGATGTCCATCAGCCGCATCACGGCAATCTCGAAGATGCCGCGAAAATAACCGGCGGCCATCCCCAGCACCGTGCCAACCACCACCGACAGGGCCACCACCGCCAGCCCAATCACCAGTGACAGCCGGGCGCCATGAATGAGGCGGGACAGGATATCGCGGCCAATCGCATCCGTACCCAGGGGGTAGCTGATCGAGCCGCCAGCCTGCCAGAACGGCGGCTTGAGAAAGACGGTGTTGTTGGTCAGTTCAGGTGCATGCGGTGCCAGCAGCGGTGCAAACAGAGCGGTCAGCAAGACCAGCAGCACGATGAGTAAACCTGCCAACGCGCCACGGTTGGCACTGAAGTAGCTCCAGAACTCGCGCAACGGCTGGGTTGGCGTAGCTGGGTTGACGGTGGCGGCGATGCTGTTGCTCATGACTGGTGCCGAATGCGCGGGTTGATGATGCCGTAGGTGAGGTCAACCATCAAGTTGACCAGCATCACAACGACACCCAGCAGCAGCATGCCGCCCTGCAGCACCGGGTAATCGCGGCGGCTGATGGCCTCGATCAACCACTTGCCCACACCCGGCCAGGAAAAAATGGTCTCAGTCAGGATGGCGCCCGTGAACAGCACGCCCACCTGCAGGCCGATCACGGTCACCACCGGAATGAGCGCATTGCGCAGCGCATGCAAAGACACCACGCGCAAATTAGACAGACCCTTGGCACGGGCAGTACGGATGTAGTCTTCGCCCAGCACCTCCAGCATGGCCGAACGGGTCATGCGCGCGATCACCGCCAGCGGGTGGGTCCCCAGCACGATCGTCGGCAAGATCAGGTGCGCCACGGTCGACCAAAAGGCGCCCTTGTCTTTGGACAGCAGCGAGTCGATCAGCATAAAACCGGTGGTCGGCTCAATGAAATATTTGACGTCGAGACGGCCCGACACCGGCGTCAGGTCCAGCCCCACCGAAAACAGCAGGATCAGCAGCAGTCCCCACCAGAAAATGGGCATGGAGTAGCCGGTGAGCGATACGCCCATCACACCATGGTCTAGGATGGAATTGCGCTTGACCGCCGCCAGGATGCCTGCCGGAATGCCCAGCAGCAGGCCAAACACCATGGCGCAGAGGGCCAATTCGATGGTGGCTGGAAACAGCGCCAAAAATTCATTCAGCACCGGCTCATGGGTGATGATGGACTTGCCCAGGTCTCCCCGCAGCACGCGGCCGATGTAGATACCGTACTGCACAAGCACGGGTTGGTCTAAGCCGTAGGCCTTGAGCAGCTCCGCGTGCCGCACCGGGTCGATGCCGCGTTCACCGGCCAGGGTTTCGATCGGATCGCCCGGGACCAGGCGGATCAGAAAAAACGCCAACAGCGTCATGCCGAGAAAAGTCGGGACGATCAGGCTAAGGCGGGTTAGGAGAAAGCGTAACAAGAGGTCACTTTATAGACGTTGTTCATTCTACTCAGGCCGGATCACGCGACATCACGCGGCAGCTGGTCATCCAGACCGGTCAGTTCCCATCGCACCAGCGGCCACGGAATGATGCCTGCGGCGCCCACATCCGCGAAAAAATCAGCCAGTGCAAAGGCATCGCCCCGCTGACTGGCGTAGTCGCCCAGCAGACGATCAAGCAGGGCCTTGCCCGTGATATAACTGCTGCCGTAGCCGGGTTGGCGCAGGTACAGGTGCTGTTCGAACTGAAGCAGGGGAAGGTCGGCCCGCATCCAGCCGCGCGGCGTATTTGCAACCTGGAAATCCATGGCTTGCTGCATTGTGAATTCGTTGGCATGCACGAACAGCGATGCCAGGCCACGCGCCGCCCTTTGCGCCAGCAGGATCCACACCACCTCGCGCGAGCGCGGGTTGTCGTCATACAGACCGGCGTGCATCATCATCTCCTCCATGGCCGTGGCGAGGCCCTCAGCCCGACTGTCGAAGATGTTGTAGAGCAGGGCGCCACGGCGTACCGGGCTGGCATGGGGAGCCTCACGCATCTGCGCCAGCTCGAACCAGTGGTACCAGTGGCACCACAGCGCCATGGGTTCGTGCTGGCGGGCTATGGCAAAGAAATGGCGGCTCTCTTCTGGAAAATAGCGCCCGACATGCGCGCTCAGCGCTGGCGCCATGTAGTCCTGGACATGCAGAATTTGTTGGTCTCGCAAAAAGGCCATGTACTTGGCCACGCTCTGCGCCGCCCTGCGCTCGTACTCCTCGGGGCTGTTGATCACCGGCAGCGGTGGCAGGTGCCGGTTGCGGTGCTCTTCCAGCCTGAGCGAGGCTTGTGCCCGGGCCAACTCGCGCTGCAGCAGCGCCACTTCCTCGTCCCAGGTCATCGGCACCAGATGGACATGCCGCTGGCACCAGCTGTAGGCTTCACGGCCCAGGCCCGAAGGCCCGGTTTTGCCGGCACCTTGCAGCGTCAGCCAGTCGGCGAAGGCCAGTGTTGCGGCACGGGCCTGTTCGATGGCCGTCTGGAGCTCTGGCGCAGCCGGTGCGGTTCTTGCCGCAAGCGCGTCCAGGTCGCGGTGCTGGTTGCG
>JBIKZZ010000253.1:0-5029 GCA_044354435.1 Rhodoferax sp.
CGCGCCAACTTTGGCGTGGAGCGCGAAGGCAAGAGCCTGCTGGCTGAAGACGGCTCGCATTCGCTGGGCGCCGACATCACCACCGGATACCCAGAGCTCGACCACGTGCTGCTCAAAAAGCTGGGCTGGTGGGACGAACTCACCGACCCGGAAAAAACTGCGGCCGAGGGCAAGAACTGGAAGACCGACGCGTCGGGCGGCATGATCCGCGTCTTCATGAAAGGCCATGGCTGCCATCCTTTTGGTAATGCCAAGGCGCGCGCGGTGGTCTGGAACTTCCCCGACGCCATTCCTCAGCACCGTGAGCCGCTGTACGGCAACCGGGCTGACCTGCAGATCAAGTACCCAACGCATGACGATAAAAAAGCCTTCTGGCGCCTGCCCACGCTGTTCAAGACCATCCAGGACAAAAACATCGCCGACAAGGTGCACGAAAAGTTCCCGCTGGTCATGACCTCCGGCCGCTTGGTCGAATACGAGGGCGGCGGCGAAGAGACCCGCTCCAACCCCTGGTTGGCCGAGTTGCAACAAGAGATGTTCATCGAGATCAACCCCAAGGTGGCAGCTGACAAGGGCATTCGTAACGGCGAGCGGGCCTGGGTCTCTACACCCACCGGCGCTCGCTTGAACGTTCAGGCCATGGTGACCGAGCGCGTCGGGCCCGACACGGTCTTTATGCCCTTCCACTTCTCGGGACGCTGGCAGGGTGCCGACATGCTGGCCTACTACCCCAATGGGGCTGCGCCCATCGTGCGCGGCGAGGCCATCAACACCGCCACCACCTACGGGTATGACAGCGTGACCATGATGCAGGAAACCAAAACCACGGTTTGCAACGTCGAAAAAGCCTGAAGCCCGCGCCCGACCGAACTGACTGGAGAACACGATGGCAAGAATGAAATTCATCTGCGACGCCGAGCGTTGCATCGAGTGCAACGGCTGCGTCACCGCTTGCAAAAACGAGCATGAGGTGCCCTGGGGCGTGAACCGGCGTCGCGTGGTCACCCTGAACGACGGCGTGCCTGGCGAAAAATCGATCTCTGTGGCCTGCATGCACTGCAGTGACGCGCCCTGCATGGCCGTCTGCCCGGTCAACTGCTTTTACCGCACCGACGAAGGCGTGGTGCTGCATGACAAAGACGTCTGCATCGGTTGCGGCTACTGCTCCTATGCCTGCCCGTTTGGCGCGCCCCAGTTTCCGTCGCAAGGCACCTTTGGTGTGCGCGGCAAGATGGACAAGTGCACGTTCTGCGCTGGCGGCCCTGAAGCGAATGGCAGCCAGGCCGAGTTTGAGAAATACGGCCGCAACCGCCTGGCCGAGGGCAAGTTGCCGGTCTGTGCCGAAATGTGTTCGACCAAGGCACTGATCGCGGGCGATGGCGATGTGATCGCCGACATTTTGCGCAACCGCGTGCTTAAGCGGGGCAAAGGGGCTGAGGTCTGGGGCTGGGGCACGGCCTATGGTGCCAAGCAGGCCGGGCAGCCGCCTGCCGCGGGGGTGAAATCATGAAACTACTGTTGACGCTCATCGCCGCTGCTGGCCTGGTGGCTTGCAGGGATAAACCCCAATCCTTGGGCACCCCAGCGCAAGACACTGCGCCCTCGGTCGGTACCGGCAAGGCCTATACCGTGGCCGGCTGGAAAGCCGGTGACAAAGCCAGTTGGGAGTCGCAGCTCAAGGCGCGGGCCCAGTACGGCCAAGATGATCACAGCCGCACCCACTGAGGGGAGACCCGCATGAATAAAGTGTTGTCCATTGCGCTGCTGCTGGCCCTGTTTGGCGGCAGTGTGCAGGCACAGACTCAGGCAGCCACCGGCGCGGTGGCGCCAGTCCCGGCCGTTGCAGCTGGCGTGCAAAGCCAAAACATCATGGCCGTCAAGCCCGACGCCAGCAACGACCCCGGCTACGCCAAACAGACCAATGGCGAACGCGATAAAGTGCAGCCCGGCAACAATGCCCCGATGTGGCGTCAGGTGGGCGCCGGCGCCACCGGCTACAGCAGCCTGCCCACGCCAGAGGCCGGCAACCTGATCCAGCCCTTTGTGCAGTACCCAGGCTCGCGCCTCACCAACGCCGGCGAAGCCTGGCGCCAAGTGCGCAACAACTGGATCATTCCCTACGGCGGCGCGGTGTTGCTGATCGTGTTGGGGGCGATAGCGGTTTTTTACTGGCGCAAGGGCAGCATGGCGCTGCACGGCGCCGAGACCGGCCGCAAGATTGAGCGATTCACGCCGCTTGAGCGCTCCGCCCACTGGGCCAACGCCATTACCTTCTGCATCCTCGCGGTCTCGGGTTTGGTGATGGCCTTTGGCAAATTTGTCATCTTGCCGGTGATCGGAGCGACCCTGTTCGGCTGGCTCAGCTTTGCCCTGAAAAATGCCCACAATTTTGCCGGGCCTGTGTTCGCGGTCTCGCTGGTGGTGGTGATCATCACCTTTGTGCGCGACAACCTGCCGCGGGCTGAAGACATGCGCTGGTTGATGACAGCCGGCGGCATGTTCGGTGGCAAAGAAGTTGCCTCGCACCGCTTCAATGCCGGTGAGAAAGTCCTGTTCTGGGCTGGCGTGTTCCTGCTGGGTCTGGTGGTGGTGGGTTCAGGTCTGGTGCTCGACATGCTGTTGCCTTCGATGGTGTACGAGCGTGGCACCATGCAGATTGCGCACATGGTCCATGCGGTTGCCACGGTGCTGATGATGGCCATGTTTCTTGGACACATCTACATGGGCACCATCGGCATGCAGGGCGCTTACAAGGCCATGCGCACCGGCTACGTGGACGAAACCTGGGCCAAAGAGCACCATGAACTGTGGCTTGATGACATTCAAAGCGGCAAGATTCCGGCTCAGCGCTCTATCCCGCCCGCAGCTGCACAACCCCTTCCCGTGAGGCAAGCCGTATGAAACATTCCTTCAAACTCCTGTTGCTGGCAGGCATCGTCGGGCTCTGGAGCGCAGCTGCGCTGGCCAAATTGCCAGCCGCGTCTGACGAGGCCAAGGCCAAGGCAGCAGAGGCGGCCGCCAAGACTGCCTGGGCGGGCAAGGTTGACGGCTACCTGCTGTGCAAGTCGCAAGATCGTGTGGCGGCCCACGCTGCCAAGACCGCCAAGGCGGCCGGCAAAGAGGTCAAGCCGGCGCCGGCCTTGCCGGCCTGCGCCGACCCCGGGCCTTATGTCAGTGCTTCGGCTGCCCCGGCGGCATCTGCGCCCGCGGCTGCACCGGTGGCGGCCGCGCCGGCCAAGAAATCCTGAGCCCGCTGCCCCTTCTCACCCGCGCCAGCGCCCCGCTGGTGCAGGAGGTGAGCGCGGTCAATGAATTTGGCGAGACTTGCCTGGTCTCCATCCCGGCCGAGCGGGCATTGACCGTGTATGTTGACAAGCGCGAACTGGTCACGCTGATGACACTGGGTGCCCACCCAGAGCTGCTGGTGCTTGGCTTTTTACGCAACCAGCGCCTGGTTCAGTCGGCGCAAGAGATCGAGTCGATCACGGTGGACTGGGACGTTGGGGCCGCAGCCGTCAAGACCCGTCAGGGCATCTCAGACATTGAGTCCCGAACCGCCAAAAAAGTAGTCACCACCGGCTGCGGCCAGGGCAGCGTCTTTGGCGACCTGATGGCCGAGGTCGACCAACTGCAGCTGCCACCCGCCACGCTCTCACAGGACACGCTGTACGGCATTGTGAACGCCATCCGGTTGCAGGAGAGTACCTACAAGTCGGCCGGCTCGGTCCATGGCTGCGCGCTGTTTCAGGGTGAGCAGATGCTGATCTTTGTTGAAGATGTGGGCCGCCATAACGCGATTGACACCATCGCCGGCTGGATGTGGCTGCAGGGCGACGGAATGCGCAGCGATGACAAGGTGTTCTACACCACCGGGCGTCTGACGAGCGAGATGGTGATCAAGAGCGCCCAGATGGGCGTGCCGATTGTGGTCTCGCGCAGCGGCATCACCCAGATGGGCCACCAGTTGGCGCAGCAGCTGGGCCTGTGCACCATCGGCCGGGCCATGAACCGACGTTTCCTGTGCTACAGCGGGGTCCACCGTCTATTGCTGCAGCCGAGGCTGGCTGGCTAATGCAGCCTCGATGATCTCCAACGCATACTGGGCAAGCGGCGATAGGCTGCTACCCGGTCGCCGCACGGTGCCGATAAAACCACTCACCGTGTGTTCTGGCAAGGGAACTGCCGCCAACTTGTCAGCCCAGCGGCTGCGCAGACTCTCATTCCAAGCCGTGATGGTGAGCAGGTCGGTCTTGGCCACCACTTCCAGCAGCGTGGTCATCGAGTTGGTGGTCAGTGTTTGCGTGAGGTGCTTGCCACCGAACTCCTCCAGGCGTCTGTCCGCCAGCGGGTGGCTTGGAAGAATGCCCGAGGCCGACGCATAACCATAGCGCTGAAAATCTGCCAGCTTTGGCTGCGCCAGGGTGGTCAAAGGGTGACCCTGACGCACCAGTGCGACCAGGGTCTCTTCCAACAAAACCTTGCTTTGCAAGGGCGGTGGCACGCCGTTGGCCACGCCCGCAACCACAAAATCCAGTTGCCCCTGGGTCAAGCGCTCGTACAAGTCCACATTGACGGCGGTGTAAAACTCGATCTTGGCAGCAGGTCGGTCTACCAGCAGGCGGGGGAAGAGGGCGTCGCGCACCAGGTCTGCGACCATGTGGCCGACCCCAATGCGCACGCGACCAATCGCCCCGGAGGCGAGTTGACTCATCTCTGCAGCCGTGTCGGCCAGCAACGTTGCCACCCCAAGCAAGCGCGTGTTCAGTGCGTCGCCGATCGGTGTGAGCGTCATGCCCCGTGCGCTGCGCTCGAACAGTCTGGCGCCCAGGCGCCGCTCCAGCCCTTGCAGGCTACGGGTCAGGGCGGGCTGGCTAATGTCCAGGGCCTGGGCCGCCCGCGCCAAGTTGCCATGCTCGGCAATACCCAGAAAGTGGATGGAAGGTCTATCAAGCATAGCGATGCAGTGAAGTTATTGCAACATGCATTTTAAGTATTGCATCCTGCCCTTCAGGCCTTCAAAATTGGCTTG
>JBIKZZ010000256.1:0-4991 GCA_044354435.1 Rhodoferax sp.
ATCATGCCCAGCTTGACTTCGGGCAGGGCGAACTCGGCCGTGTCGGCAGCCAGCATCAGGTCGGCAGCGAGCGCCAGCTCAAAACCGCCGCCGATCGCCAGACCGTTGACGGCGGCAATCACCGGTTTGTCCAGCGTAAAAAACTCGGTCAGGCCGGCAAAACCACCCGGGCCATGGTCCGCGTCGATCGCCTCGCCCGCCACAGCGGCGGACAAATCCCAGCCTGCCGAAAAAAACCGACCGGTGCCAGTGATGATCGCCACCCGCAAGGCGGGCTCCTGCTGCAGCCGCACAAAGGCGGCGTGCAGCGCCAGGCTGGTGGTGACATCAATGGCATTGGCCTTGGGCCGGTCCAGGGTGATGGTCAGGACACCGTCATCGACCGCAGTGCGCACGGCTGGGTTCATCAATCACTCCTCATCGGCAAGTCGAATCAGGGCATCGACGGCCAACACCCCACGGCCCACCGGCAGCACCAGCAGGGGGTTGACGTCGAGCTCCAGCAGGCGGTCGGCATGCGCCACCGCATAGGCCAGGATGGCCTGTACCGCATCCAGCACCGCCTCCACATCCCCGAGCGGGCGACCCCTGTAGCCGGTGACTATGGGCCACATCTGCAGGGTTTGGAGTGCTTGAAGCAGATCGGCACGGGTCAGGGGCAGCAGCAGCGTCACGCTGTCGCGCAGCAGTTCCACAAACACCCCACCCGCGCCTAGGGTGAGGGTCAGGCCAAACTGCGGATCACGCTGCACACCTACCAGCAACTCGGCCAGGGCGCCGCGCACCATCTGCTCCACCAGAAATTGCTGAGACAGAGGGGCCATGGCGGTCAAAGCAGCGTCCAGCTCGGCGTCGTTCTGCAGGTTGAGCCGCACCGCACCGGCTTCGGTCTTGTGCGCCAGCCCCGGGGCCAGTGCTTTTAGCACCACCGGGTAACCCAAGGCGGCCGCATAGGGCAGCACCTGTGCCCGGCCCAGCACCTGCCCGGACGGCACCGGCACGCCAAACCGGGCCAGGGCCTGCTTGGAACTGGCTTCATCGAGCAGTCGGGCGCAGGCCAGCGACAAGGGCAGGGGCGCCTGCAAGGGCGTGATCATGGCCGCCTGGTGTTGTGCAACGCCGATGTCGGCCGCGTGGCTGATCGCGTCCAGACAGTCGGCCAAGCCCTGCATCGGGGCGATGCCACGCACCAACAACTGGCTGGCCACCGCCTCCGGCAGGCCCTCAGGCAGCGAGGACACCACCAGGCCACGAGCGCCGTGCGCCTCATGGGCGGCCACGAAGGCATCCACCGTGGTCTGCCAGGAAGCAGCGGTGCAGCGGTCCTGCCGGGGGAAATCCAACACCAGCAAGTGGGCATCAAAACGGCAGTCCAGCAGGCCGGCAAAGCACTCGGTCTGGGCCGCCAGGTCGCCCCAGATGTAGGTGTGGTAATCCAGCGGGTTGGCCACATTCACTTTGTCGCCCAACACCGTGTGCAGGCGCTGCTGCGCTGGCGCTGGCAAGGCCGGCATGTCCAAACCACGGGCCTGCGCCAGGTCGGCCACCAGCGAGGCCTCGCCCCCCGAGCAGCTGGCCGAGACGATGCGCCGACCTGGCAGGGCACCGTGCACATGCAAAAACTTCAAGGTCTCCAGCAAACCAGCCAAATCGTGCACCCGGGCCACGCCGAAGCGTTGGAACAGCGCCTGGTACAGCGCGTCCGGCCCGGCCAGCGAACTGGTGTGGCTCATGGTGATTTGGGCCCCAAGCGCGGAGCTTCCGGCCTTGAGCGCCACCAGCGGCACCCGCTGGTGCAGCGCTTGCAGGGCCACCCGGGAAAACGCCGCCACATCGTCCAGGCCCTCAATGTGCAGGCCAATGGCACTGATGCGGGGGTCGAGCAGCAGGGCCTCGACGATGGCCTCGATGCTGGCGCCGGCTTTGTTGCCGACCGTGATCAGGCAGGCCAATGGCAGACCGCGCGTCTGCATGGTCAGGTTCAGCCCGATGTTGCCGCTCTGGGTCACGATGGCGACCCCGCGCGCCAGTCGCTGGCCGCCATGCTGGTCGGGCCAAAGGGCCACGCCATCGAGGTAATTGAGCATGCCGTAGCAGTTGGGGCCGAGTAAGGCCATGCCGGCTGCGGCTGCCACCAGTTGCTGCTGCAGTGCAATGCCCTCGTCGCCCACTTCGGCAAAGCCAGAGGCATAGCAGATCACCCCGCCCGCGCCACGGGCAGAGAGTTCTGCCACCAACTCAATAGTGCCCTGACGCGGCACCGCGATGAAACTGGCGTCAGGCGATGCGGGCAGGGCTGCCACATCCGGGTAGCAGCGCAGGCCCTCCATAAATTCGTGGCGCGGGTGCACCGGCCAAATCTCGCCGGCAAAGCCGAGTTGACGGCATTGCCGCACCACCTCAGCGGCGGCACGCCCGCCAAACACCGCCACATGACGCGGCGACAGCAATCGCCGTAGCGGGTCCGTGGCCGGGGCTGTAGCAGTGTTTGCCATGGTCACGCCCCGTGGGGCCGCAGCATGGCGCGCGAGATGATGTGGCGCTGGATTTCACTGGTGCCGTCCCAGATGCGTTCCACCCGGGCATCGCGCCAGAAGCGCTCGATGGGCAGCTCGCTCATCAGGCCCATGCCGCCAAAAATTTGCAGGGTCTGGTCGGTGATCCGAGCCAGCGCCTCGGAGGCGAACAACTTGGCCATGGCCGCATCCGAATCGGTCATGCGGCCCTGGTCGCACTTCCACGCCGCTTGCAGCGTCAGCAACTCGGCCGCCTCCAGCTCAGTGGCCATGTCGGCCAGCTTAAAGCCCGTACCCTGAAAACGCCCAATCGGCTGCCCGAACTGCTGCCGCGTGGCCGCCCATTGGGTCGCCATGTCCAACACCCGGCGCCCGCGCCCAACGCTGGTCGCGGCCACGGTGAGCCGGGTAGCCCCCAGCCACTCACCCATCAAGTCGAATCCCTTGCCCTCCTCGCCCAGCCGGTTGCCCACCGGCACCCGGCAGTCATTGAAAAACAGCTCGCTCTGGTGGTAGCCGCGGTGCGACACGCAGGCCGGGCCGCGGCGCACCGTCAGGCCTGGGCTGTCCAGGTCAACCAAAAAGCCTGTGATTTTTTTCTTAGGGCCGTGGGCGGTTTCTTCCACATCGGTCGCAGCAAACAGCACCACAAAGTCAGACTTGTCGGCGTGGCTGATGAAATGTTTGCTGCCGTTGATCACATAGTCATCACCCTGACGCACGGCGCGGGTGCGCATGCCACGCACATCCGAGCCGGCGTTGGGCTCGGTCATGGCCAGGCAGTCGTGGCGCTCGCCGCGAATGGTCGGCAGCAAATAGGTCTCGATCTGCTCGCCCTGGCAGGCCCGCAGAATATTGCTGGGCCGGGCTACCAACATTTGCAAGCCATAAGAAGCGCGCCCCAGCTCGCGCTCCATCAGGGTGATGTCAAAGTTATTGAGTCCGCCGCCGCCCAAGGTTTCGGGCATGTTGGCGGCGTACAGGCCAAGATCAATCGCCCGGCTCTGCAGGTGACGGGCCAACTCGGCCGGCACCTCGTCAAGACGCTCCACCTCGGCCTCGTGCGGGTAGAGCTCTTTTTCGACAAAGCTGCGAACAGTGTCCACCAGCATGGTCTGTTCGGTGGTCAGGTCAAAGTTCATGCCAATCAACTCCTGGTTTCAATTAGTCGCCGGCGTCAACTGCCCGCCGTCTTGCGGCGAATACCAATGCTGCTGCCAGCCTGCGCGGGCCGGGGCAAGGTGGCATGCGCCAGCAAAACCGACTGCAAGTGCTGGTGAATGGTCGGCAGAATAGGTGCCGCCCTGCCCTGCTGCATGTTCACATGCACCAGCATCTGCTCGGCCGTGGCCAGCAGTTCGCCGGTATCACCGTGCTGCATGGCGTGAAACAGGTGGACCCGCTTGTCGTCCATATCCAGCAGTTGCAGGCTCAGCCGCAGCGGTGCGGCCAGGGCCACCTCGCGCAGGTTGTGCAGGTGGGTCTCCACGGTGTAGAACGAATGGCCACCGACATCGCGGTAGGTCTCATCAATGCCGACGAAGCGAAAAAATGCATCGGTGCTATCGCCAAACGCCAGCAGGTAGCAGGACTCGCTCATGTGCCCGTTGTAGTCCACCCACTCCGGCAACACTCGGGTCTGGTGCAGTTGCAGCGGCGCTGCGATCACGGCCTGCGGGTCCCAGGGCCGGTGGCCGCTGCCCTCTAGCGGGGTGCGCAAACGTGGGTCGGGTTTCTTAGGCTTCATGAACGGGCCAGACTGATGGCGCGGCCGGCAAACCGGGGGGCTGGTAGCCCCTGGTGGGCGCGGGCCAGGGCCTCCACCCGGCTTAGCACCGGTTCGGCAAATGGGGTCGCGCGGGCTGCGGCAGTGGCCACATTGAGCAGCATCTGCTCGCTCGCGGCCAGCAGTGGCGCCTCGTCCAGCAGGTGCAGGCTGTGGTTCAGGTGCAGCCTTTTTTGGTCGTGGCCAAGGATCTGAGTCCGCACCTCCACCTGCTGACCGAGTTTGACCTCCTGCACAAAATTGAGATGGCACTCCAGCGTGTACAGCGAATGGCCGGTGGCAGCCCGCCCGGCCTCGTCCAGCCCGAGTTGCGCCATCAGCGCGTCGGTCGCCAGGCTGAACAGCAGCAGGTAGTAAGCATCGCGCAAATGACCGTTGTAGTCCACCCAGTCTGGCAACACCGCACTGCGGTAGGTGGACAGGTGGCCAGTCAGGGGCGCTGGCTCGGTCATCTGAGGATTTTTTTCTAAGTGGATCGGTCCGGCGCCTCAGTGAACCAGCCAGTCGCGCATCTGTTCTTGGGTGAGGTTGCTGCCGCACAGCACGGTGGCCAAACTGCTGGAGCGAAGCGAGGAATGCTCCATCGCCGCAGCGACGCCCACGGCGCCTGCAGGCTCGACAACCAACCCTGCCTTCTGGAAGATCGCGCGCATCGCGTCCTTGATGGCACCGTCGCTCACCAGAAGCAC
>JBIKZZ010000257.1:0-4983 GCA_044354435.1 Rhodoferax sp.
TCCAACATCGCCATTGCCTGGATGATGGCGGTGGTGGCCGATCTGGTGATTAACAAGCCGTTGGGCTTGTCGCCGCCGGGGATCGAGTTCAAGCGCGCGCATCTTTATGACATCAACCCGGTGGGTGTGGGCGCCATGGCGCTGGCCTCATTGCTCTCGGTCACCGCGCATCTGGGCCTTTTCGGGCCTCTGGCTCAGGCGTTTTCGGCGTTCATAGCCCTGGTCACGGCGCTGGTGACATCGCCGTTGATCGCCTGGGCCACAGGTGGGCGCTACTACATTGCGCGTCGCAGCCCGGTTCAGCAAGCAGTGCAGCAAACAGTGCAGCGCTGTGTGATCTGCGAGCGCGACTATGAGGGGCCCGACATGGCCCACTGCCCGGCTTATCAGGGGTCGATCTGTTCGCTGTGCTGCACCCTGGATGCGCGTTGCGGTGATCTGTGCAAGCCCCACGCCAGCTTGACCACGCAGTGGTCGGCTACGCTGCGGCGCCTGATGCCGCGCCCACTGTGGCCCTACCTGGACCGCGGTCTGGGTTATTTTCTGCTGTTGATGTTGGTGATTGCGCCTCTGTTGGCCAGCGTTTTTGGCTTGCTGTATCACCAAGAGCTGCGTGGACTCGTGCCCATGCAGACCGGCGAAACCCTTTGGTTGGCGCCACATGCCGCGCTGTACTCGGGCTTTGTCAAAGCTTACCTGGCCCTGCTGTTGATTGCAGGTCTGGTGGCCTGGTGGGTGGTGCTGGCCCACAAGAGCCGGCAAGTGGCGCAAGAAGAATCCAACCGGCAAACCCATTTGCTGATGCGTGAGATTGAATCGCACCGGCAGACCGACGCCGAACTGCAAAGCGCTCGCCAAGTGGCCGAGCGGGCTCGGGCTGCGGCCGACCAGGCCAATCAGGCCAAGAGCCGCTACATCAGCACCATCAGCCACGAGCTGCGCACACCGCTCAACAGTATTGTGGGCTACGCCCAACTGATGGGCGAGGACGCCACCATTCCGCCGCACCGCAAGCAGGCGGTGGCAGTGATTCGGCGCGGTGGTGAGCATTTGCTGTCACTGATCGAGGGCACGCTCGATATCGCCCACATTGAGAGTGGCAAGCTCACCCTGCAACCGAGGCCGATGCACTTTGACAGCTTGATGGTGGAGGTTGCGGCCATGTTTGAGTTGCACGCCCAGGCGAAGGGCCTGGCCTTTGAGTACAAGCCCGAGGGCAGTCTGCCGGCCGTGGTGCGTGGTGATGAAAAAAGAGTGCGCCAAATTCTGATCAACCTGCTGGGCAATGCCATTAAGTTCACAGCACAGGGCCGGGTGAGCTTGCGGGTTCGGCATGCACGGGAGATGGCGGTGATCGATATTGAAGACACCGGCCCGGGGCTGTCGGACCAGGATAAGGCGCGTATTTTTGAGCCTTTTAGCCGTAGCGCCAGTGCTGGCGCCGAACCTGACACCCCTCAGGGCGCTGGGCTGGGCCTGACCATTGCCAAGATGCTCACCGATTTGATGGGCGGCGAACTCAGCTTGAACAGTTCGCCCGGCGCTGGTGCTGTGTTCCGCGTTAAGCTGTTTTTGCCCGAAGTGCGGCTGGGTGCGCCAGATGCCGCCGCGGTGTCGCGTCTGCAGGTCAAAAAGCCGCGCCTGGGCTACGCTGGCGCGCGGCGCAGGGTGCTGGTGGTCGACAACGAAGAGGCCGACCGCGAACTGCTGCTGCGCCTGCTGCAGCCGCTTGGTTTTGAGTTGCGCACTGCGGCCAGCGGGCATGACGCACTCGACCTGCTGGCCACTGGCTACCGGCCAGACGTGATTTTGATGGACCTGGCCATGCCTGGGATTGACGGTTGGGAGACCATCCGGCGCCTGCGCTTGCTGCAAGGTGCTTCGGCGTTGCCAGTGGCCATTGTGTCGGCCAACGCCTTTGACAAGGGGCTTGACCACGAGGTGAACGTCCCAGCCGAGGATTTCATCCTTAAGCCGCTGCGGCACAGTGAACTGCTCGACTGGCTCGAGCGACGCTTGGGGCTGGACTGGTTGGAGACGGCTGAGCCGGTGCCGTCGGCGGCGGCCCTGCAAGCGCTGTTCGAAGCCGCTGAACTGGGTTTTTACCGTGGCATTCTGAACACGCTGGCGCAGATCGAGCGGGAGCAACCCGGCTGCCTGGTCTTTGTGGCGCGGATGCGCGAATTGGCCCGGCAGTTTCAGTTCGAGAGCATGACCCAGCAGCTCAGGCCACTGCTGAGTCTGCCTGACCCGACCCCCGACCCGACCCCCGACCCGACCCCTGACCCGAAGGTGCCCTGATATGACCCCCGTCAACCTTGATGACCCACTGGACCGCGCGCACAGCGATGTGGTGCTGATCGTGGATGACGTGCCCGACAACCTGGCGGTATTGCATGACGCGCTGGACGAGTCGGGCTACACGGTGCTGGTGGCCACCGGCGGCGAGTCGGCGCTGCAACGGACTGAGCAGGTGCTGCCCGACATTGTGCTGCTTGACGCCATGATGCCCAGCATCAACGGCTTTGAGGTGGCGCGACGGCTCAAGGCAGCACCGCGTACCGCGCATATCCCTATCATTTTTATGACCGGGCTGACCGAGACCGAGCACCTGGTGGCGGCACTGGAGGCCGGTGGCGTGGACTATGTGACCAAACCCATCCGGCCCAAAGAGGTGCTGGCCCGCATGGCGGTGCACCTGCAGGGCGCGCGCGAAAAGCGCCAGGCCCGCAATGCGCTGGACGCCTTTGGCTACGCCAGCATCACCGTGCGCCTGAGTGATGGCCGCCTGATGTGGCAGACCTCGCTGGCGCGCGAACTGCTGCTGCGTTACTGTGGCACAGAGGCACCGCGTACGCCGGAGCCGGTGCTGGACTGGCTGCAGCAGCACGCCACCGACGCGCTGGCCCAGGTGGAGCCGCCGCGCCTGAGCATTGAGATGGGACCCAAGCGATTGAGTTTTCGGCTGCATCAGCAGATTGGCGACTCAGAGGGCGGCGGCGACTGGCTGATCATCATGCGCGAGGTGTCCGACGAGACCGTGATCGAGGCCATGTCACTGAGCTTCAAGCTCACCCCTCGTGAGGCCGAGGTCTTGTACTGGGTGGTCAAGGGCAAGACCAACCGCGACATCGGCGAGATTCTGGGCGCCAGCCCCATGACCGTGAAAAAACATCTGGAGCGGGTTTACGTCAAGCTGGGGGTTGAGACGCGCACTGCCGCTGCCGGTATGGCCATGGGACGGATCCGGCAGCTGCACCCGCAGTTTGAGGGCTGAACCCGCGTGGGGCTGCGGTCCTTGCCAGTGCGCTCTGCCAAAATGAGGGGATGGCAGACCCCGACGACACCGCCCCCGCGCCTTCGCCTGTGCTGGCACTCCGCCAGCCCAGGAATCCGCTGCATGGTCTGACGCTGGAGGCTATCGTGACCGAATTGGCGGCGCATTACGACTGGCCAGGGCTGGCTGAGCGTGTGCCCGTGCGCTGCTTCACACACGATCCCAGCATCGCTTCCAGCTTGAAGTTCCTGCGCAAAACGCCCTGGGCGCGTGACAAGGTCGAGAGCTTGTACCTGTTTATGCTGCGCGAGCGCCGGCGTGGGGTCCAATAGCGCCATGACACCCTACCAAGACCACGAGCAACGCCTCACCAACCTGGAGGTCAAGGCGGCCTTTTCTGAAGACCAAATTGATCAGCTGGACCAGGTGATCGTGCGTCAGCAGGCGCAGATTGATGCGCTCATCCGTGAGGTCCGATCGCTGCGCGACCGCCAGCCCGAGGCGGGGCAGGGCGCGGTGCGCCAACCGCGCGATGATTTGCCGCCACATTACTGACAAACAGGGGCTGAGGACACCATGCCAAGCACTGTTTTGCGGGCGAAAGACCTGGGCTTTGCTTACCCGCAACGCCGTTTGTTCCAAGCGCTGTCGTTTGAATTGCCACCGGGCTTGAGCCTGATCCGCGGCGGCGACGGCAGTGGCAAAACCACATTGCTGAGCCTGCTGGCCGGCGACTTGCCCAGTGATGCCGGGGCCCTGTGGCTCAGGGGCGTCAGCCTGAGTGAGCAGCCCTTTGCCTACCGGTCGAAGGTGTTTCGGGTGGATCACCAAGTCAGCGGCCTGGACCAGGTCACCCCGGAGGCCTACTTGGCCGAGCTATCTGCGCGTCATCCCGATTTTGACCATACGGGTTTACCTGCGCTGATCGATGGATTGGGCTTAGAGCCGCATTGGCAGAAGCCCATGTACATGTTGTCCACGGGTTCAAAGCGCAAGGTCTGGCTGGCAGCAGCCTTTTGCGCAGGTGCGACACTCACGTTGCTTGATGAGCCGTTTGCCGCTCTGGACCGCCCTTCCATAGCCTTCGCATTGACCTTGCTACAAAAGGCGGCTACCGACCCGGCGCGGGCCTGGGTGCTGGCCGATTACCAGGCACCGACCGGCCTGCCACTGGCCACCATCATCGATTTGCCAGACTAAGCGCTTCACAAGTCGCTGAAGTTGCTGAAGTTGCTGAAGTTGCTTTGGCCATACGCCACCCGGCGTATTTCCTGTTTGCCAGTGACTGTCTACAGTCAAACCATCGTCGCACTCAAGGGTTTGCAAGTTGTTCACCCAGACGCGACGACCTGGTTTTTCAACTCCTGGAGAAGCACACTATGCAACGTCGTTTTACCCTCAAGGCGCTCACCGCTGCCGTCGCGCTGTCAGGCCTGTCGGCCCTGCCAGCTTTTGCCGCCGACACCATCAAGGTCGGCATTCTGCACAGCCTCTCGGGCACCATGGCTATTTCAGAAACCGTGTTGAAAGACACCGTGCTGATGGCGATTGACGAGATCAACGCCAAGGGCGGTCTGCTGGGCAAGAAGCTCGAGGCTGTGGTGGTGGACCCAGCCTCTAACTGGCCCTTGTTTGCCGAGAAGACCAAGCAACTGCTGACGCAAGACAAAGTTGCTGTGATCTTTGGCTGCTGGACCTCAGTGTCG
>JBIKZZ010000149.1:0-7929 GCA_044354435.1 Rhodoferax sp.
CCCTCCAGTTCCGCAGACAAGGCATCCGCCAGAAAGAAGCCGGCTCGCAGCCCGGTCAGGCCAAAACCCAGCAAAACCAGCGCCAGCAGCAGCGCAGTCGGCCGGCGCCAATTTGCTATTGAATAAGGAGCGCTAGAGGTAAGCTCCACAAGGGCTGGGAGGATGCAGAGCATGTAAACCCACCAAGGCAGCAGCGCCGCCTGTTGAAGCTGAAGCGCCGTGCCGGCGACAAATGCCAACAGGCCGGGCGCCAACAGCCCAGCCCAGCCCCTGCGTTGCGCTGGCTCTGTGTCCATGGGCGCATGCTAACCCGGGCAAAAAAGCCCGAGCGGTTCAGCCGCCCAAAAAGCTACCTGAAAATGTCAGCGAGTTTCAATGAAACGGGGCCTTGGCGTACTTGGCACAAACACCTTTGATGACATGCCGTCGGCCAGCATCGCGGAAGGTCAAGGTTTGGACAAACATACCGTCACTCAAGTCCAACGTGAACTCCTCTTGCGTGATCATCTGGCCAAAACGCTCAAACATGGCTGGCCGGCTCACAAATGCCTTATTGCCGTCCATGCGAAGCGCTCCTTTTCGCGACTCGGAGATTGAAAACTCGCCTTGGTACCAACCTGATTTCCCCTCCGGGTCCAGCCCCGCCATCAAGAAGTCCGTGTACACCTTGGGCTCAGAGGTCAGATTCCTTTGCGGCATGGAGACCGTAACTTCGCAAATGAAGTTTGCATTTTTTTTGTTGAACGCTTTGCTTTCCGTGGCCAAAGGATCTGCCGTTGCCGAGGCCGAATCAGGGTTGAAGTTGAGCCAACCCAATTCGACCGTCACCCAGAGGATACCCAAAGCCATGAACACGGTGACCAAGGCAGTGGCGAAAACGACTTTCAGATGGTTCATGGATGGGGTCCGATCGGCGACAAGAAAAAAGCGGTTGCGCCCACTGCTTAGTTCGTGATGATCTCGCGACCGTTACGCGACTGCACTGGCCGGGCATTGGCATCAAACGGGAACTGGGCAACTTGCGCAGCAGACACGTTCACTGTACTCTTCAAGATGAAGAAACGGACACCTTCAGTGCAGGGTGGCGTCGTCAGTGAGCCCTCGTAGCTGAAGAAATCAAATTCACGGGGAAGCAGGCTGCCAGGATTGAACTTCACGCCCTCGGGTGTGGCCTCCGGGCCCTCCTTGAGCGGCATGTTGGCCCAAAGCGCCTTGATGCCTGGATTCTCGTTGCCCTCTTTCAGTAAGACACCCAGTACCACCAACTTGCCGTCAGCGCCTTTGTGAACAAAGTGCACCACCATTGAGAGGGGTTTACCTTCAATTTTCTCTTCACTGGGTCGATGAAAGTGAAATTGCAGCAGCTCATAGGGCTTCGCATCAATCCGCAACTTGCTGCCTGGAGGTACATTGACCTGAATGGTGTGTCCATTGTTGAGGATTGTTAACGGGCCCTCTTTGTAGTCGGCACTGACACTGGTACGCGCTTTGACAAAAGGCCCGACGATATCCAGCGGGGACTGTGATTTACCCTTGGCGCAGGTCGGAAACTCTTTCCCCCAACGGTCTGGCCCCATCTCGCCAGCATAACCCCAGTGCGGAGCAGCATGTGCTGCCGAGTCCTTGGCTTTAACTTTGGCATCGCTACCATGGGCGGCGGGCTGGCTGTGCGTATCAGCTTTGGCCGCAGTGTCGGCTGTGCCATGGGCCGCTTCGGGCTGGCATTCTGACATCACAACCACTTTATCGCCTGCTGCAGCCAAAGCGATTTGCGCCGCACACATGGTGTTTTTCCGGTTCCCGAGATCGGTCAACTTGAGAGCGGCTCGAAACGCCTCCAGTGCAGCAGGGTCGTCACCACCCTTGGTCATCATGCGCACAGCGCCAAGACCCACCTGCCGCTCTGCCGACAGGCTTTTTTGCGACTTGTAAGCAGCCTCCAGGTCGGCCAATGTTGTACCGCTGGCCATGGCAGCTTTAATAGCGTCGAGCTGGTTGACCTGGGCTTGAAGTGGCGCCAATTGCGCCTTCAGGGCGACCGACTGCTCTTCTGCTGCGGCAACGGCACCCTGCGACGTCGCGGCAAGTTTGGCCGCTTCTTCAGAGGCCGCTTTGAGCTCGACCACTTGGCTTTTGGCTGTTTGGACCTGTTTCCAGTTCATCCAGCCAAAAACACCTGCGCCGATCAACCCAAGCGCCAACAAGACTTCAACAATGGTTCTTTTCACAGACATCACCTACTGTAAATACGAAAAACACGCCCGAAGAACGGATCCACACCGGGCCCTTCTGAGCAGCAACGGCCCAGGACCCATGCCAAAGCATCGGTACCAGACCCAAAAACATGAGGCGCCGGCATTTAAGAATGACCACCTCCTCGCTCAAATAGGCCTGTCAACCACAACAGGCCACCTCAAGACACAGCTTGAAGCCTATTGATCGCCAACAAATGAAAATCCGCTTCCGGTGCGATCGACGACCATGAGCATCAAGCGCTTGGTTTTGCCTTCAGTCAGTGAAGGAATGACAAAGGCAACACCACTCAGAGCTGCGGCCTCTGCGCCCGGAGTACGCGGGCACCCTGTTTGCGCTGAAATATCAACTGTTACTGAAAAATACGGACTATTGGCGGCGCCAGTGCTCAACAGCCTCAGCTGACGTTCGCAGCCACCAAAGGTGACAGTCGCAGCAATCCCCTGGTCAAACCGTAAAGTTGCCGGCTTGCTGATGGCCGTATTGAGGTTGTCAGTCCAAGCGCCAACCCAATTGCCACTGGCGTCTGCCGACGTGACCACCGCTGAGCTTGATAACGCAATTGCCCGATCATCTGGGGTATTGACGCCAGAGATGATGACCCGAAAGATACCTGCAGAGGTCTCAGATGAGCTGACGCTGGCCGATCGAATGGTTCTGGATGACCCAAATTCGCGGATCTGGCCCGCATTAGAAGTGACGGAACCTGAATAAAGGATAGGAATGATGTCCGCAGAAGTGGTGTTGAAGTGGTACATCGCATACCAATTGACGGCGGGTGCCAAGTCGGTCGTCATAAAGCTTACAAAACTCTTGTCGTACAGCGTGCCGGCAGCTGCCCCCACCAGCGCGGCGACTGCCGGAACTGGGGCGAGCGGCTGGCCATTGGACGCCGGGGAGTCCGAGGCCAAGCCACCGCAGGCGCTGAGGGTACCGCCCAAGGCCAGCACCATGGCTGATGCCATGACGCCGGTCACCAGACGACGTACACGGCAACCAAGACCGTCGTTCATCCACATCATTTTCGACAAGCCCTTGGTTTGGATGAGACCCAGCCAGCCTGCAGCCAATGACAGTAGTACCGGCTGTAATGCCAAGCGATATGGTGAACGGTGGTACCGGTGGGGAAAACCTGTGAAGTCAGATGATCCAGCCATTCGCCTTCGGCCTCCAGCTGAATCGCAAAAGGAGCCAGCTCCGGCTCGATGGGCACGCCAGCCTCACCTGAAAGCGTCGTGGCGGCGGATTGCGCCTGCAAGCTTTGGAACATCACCAGTTTCTTGCCTACCCGCACAGAACGGCGGACCGCGCCAGAATACGCGTCGTGCAAGCTGCCCCATTCCCGGCCCGCCAGTCGTTGTTTGATCATGTCGAGGTAAGACATGGTTTCATCCATAGAGTCATGCATGAATCGCAACTGGCCCAACACGTTGTCAAACAGTACTGCGGCATCTGGATGTGCTGCCAACAGCGTTTGAAGGTCGCCCAGTGCATCACCGGTGTCACAGCGCAGTTGGGTTCCGGAGCGCTTCAAGGCCGATCCATGACGCATGCGAAACAAGGGCGCCGCCCAGCGATCGATGTCAATGGTGCTGACACTTGAGAATCGTTGCAGCCAAGGGCTGGGCATCATCCAACCCGCGCTGGCGCCAATGATGACAAGCTGACTGCTATTTGGTTGGACCTGCTCAAGCCACTGCCTGATGTGGTTGCAGGTCCCCCGCCACGCCCCTTGGCGGCGCCAGGCCCGTGCATGCCACAACAGACCGCCAGAGTGATTCATGCAGCTCTCGCATGGTTGAACTGAATCATGCCCATTTCGTCCATACCTCGTTGCTCTCGGCGATTCTCAAAATTTCTGACGGCAAGTCGGTCGTTATCCAGCAGCGACTGCATCTTGACACGCTGCGTCTCCGCCTTAACGGTGCGCTGCTCCAACACCTGCAAATACTGTTTGGTCTTACTTATGTCGTTATCGACCCGAGCCTGTAATGTCTGCAGTTGAACCATGAACTGACGGTGATTTTGGACAGCAGACATGCCCGTAGCAGTGGTTAACTCCACAGCCTTGCACCGGTATTCCTCGTACATCTGCGCAATCCGTACTTGGCTTGCTGACAAGGATTCAAGCAGCTGCAGGGTTTGACCAGTCTCTGCCCTGAGCTGTTTCACTACCAATTCGGCTTTCATCTCCAGCGCTGACCAGCAGGTACGTACTTTCATGAGGCGTTCCTTCACAGTTCCATCAACACACGAAGATCAACACGTGTTCGGCTTTCTTCCACGCCGGCATACATATCTTGCCGTAAAAATTCTTCCATCGCCTCACGCATAGCAATCGCTTGGTCAATCTCTGGGTTTGAGCCAGCCTGATAAGCGCCAACCTGAATCAAATCAACGTTTTGCTGGTAAAGGGACCACAGGCGTCGGAATCGATTGGCCATTTTCAAATCTGCAGGCGAAAGCAGATTTTGCATGACCCGCGAGATGGAACCCGTCAACTCAATGGCCGGGTAATGGGCCGCGTCAGCGAGCTTTCTTGACAACATCACTTGGCCGTCCAGCGACGCCCGGGCAATGTCAACGATAGGATCATTGCCGTCATCACCTTCTGCCAAGACGGTATAGATGGCAGTGATGGAGCCGTGGCCATGGCGGCCAACGCCAGCACGCTCGATCAAGTTAGGTAACAAGGCGAACACAGAGGGTGGATAGCCCTTGGACGTGGGTGGCTCGCCGATGGCTAGCCCGATTTCTCGCTGCGCATGGGCAACCCGGGTCAAGCTGTCCACGAGCATCAGAACGTCCTTGCCCTGGTCGCGGAAATACTCGGCCACCACGTGCGACAAGTGTGCAGCCTTTAGTCGAAGCACAGGCGACACATTGGCGGGTGCTGCAATCACAACGGACTTAGCCAGCCCCTCTGGGCCCAAGGTCTCGTTGATAAACGCCTGAACCTCGCGTCCGCGCTCGCCAATCAGGCCAATCACCACGATGTCAGCCTTGGTAAACCGGGTCAGCATACCCAGCAGAACGCTTTTGCCCACACCTGAGCCGGCGATAAGGCCTACCCGCTGTCCCCGCCCAAGCGTCAACAGCCCATTGATGGCCTTGACCCCGACATCAAGTACGCGGTCGATAGGCCCGCGCTCCATGGGATTCAGGGGCAGGCCCAAAAGTCCTAATGTATTGGTGCATGCCGGCTGTGGCTTGCCGTCGAGCGCTTGCCCACGCGCATCAATCACCCGGCCCAGCAACTCGTCACCCAACAACACGTGGTCGGTGTCACTCAACACCCTAACCTTGTCTCCAGGGCCTATCCCGACCGGCTCAGAAAACGGCATCAGAAAAATAGTGCTATCGGCGAAGCCGACCACTTCGGCCTCAATTCGTTTGCCGCTTTGGCCAATCACCTCACAGCAGGCACCGACCGGCGCCATGATGCCGCGTGCCTCGAGCCTGAGTCCCACCAGGCGAACCAGCGTACCGCTGCGCACCGGCCGTTGGGTGTGTATTTTTGCAACAGATTGATCGACCTCTGCGTCAAAATCAAATATCATGGTCTACGCCCGAAACCAAGACATCCTGAGCTTCCACAATGTCAGCGCCAGAGGCCTGTTGCAAAGAACCAAGCGGCGCAGCTTGATCATCGGAGGCCACTCTGTTCCCCACAAAGGCGCTGCGGGCACGCCAGCGGGGCTCATCGATCTGAAGCCCTTGTGCGAGTGCACTGAGTCGCTCACCAATCAGATCATCGACCAGCGCGTCATTGGCACTGGCTCGCACGCTGCCAGGCTGCAATGACGCATTGGCATGAACGTTGGCGTCAATACCACCTTTCAAGCCGCTGCGTTCCCGCAGCACCCGCCATGCCTGCAGGTCGGTGGGATGCAACTCCACACGAACCATCGATGTGTCGTTCAGTGACAGTTCCTCCACGCAGCGCTGAACCAGGCGGTCTATGGCACGTCCATCCAACGCGAGTTCTGCCAACACCAACTGCTCAGCCAAGTGAAGAGAAAGACGCTTGATTGGCTCAAAAAAGATGGTCGGGCTTTGATGCAGTGTGTCCAAAGCCGTCTCCACAGCCTTGATCAGCGTGTGGTCCAGACCCAGTTGTCGAGCCAGCTCGCGGTCCATCTCACCCTGCATCGCGGTGCGGGTATCTAGCACCCCTTGCTCGTAGCCCTCGTCACGAGCCTGCGCCAAAGCCGCTTCCGAGGCAACCGGCGGCGGGATCGGCGTAAGCTCGGCCGCTGGCGCTTCTGAAACATCAGCGGCCATTGTGCTGACACCGTCGATACCAGCTAATGGCGGCGGGGGCAAAAGGCGCAGAGTCTGAAGGTCGAAGTCGACCAAACCAAATTGAGGCGCAACTTCGGTTTGCCAAGCGGAAGGCATGAACCCGCCCGGCGGCGCGACTGGATGCAGTAAGTCAACCGCCTGCCAGACGCGGGCCGGCCGCACTACCAATTGGCGCGAGTTGTTCTCTACAGAGACCAGCACACTGCTAGACATAGTCGGCACCGCCACCCAGTACCAAATCGCCGGCGTCTGCCAGTTTGCGCGCCGTCCGCATGATGGTTTTTTGCGCCAGCTCCACATCTGACAGGCGCATGGGGCCCTTGGCCTCCATGTCGTCCTTGAACATGCCCCTTGCACGTTCAGACATGTTGCTGAAAAACTTGTCTTTGACAGGATCGCTGGCGCCTTTGAGCGCAATCATCATCTGGTCCGGATCAACATTGCGCATGATGACCTGGATACCTTTGTTGTCCACGCTGACCAAATTTTCAAAGGTGAACATGTTGTCCTGAATTTTTTGCATCAGATCAGCATCCAGGGTTCGCAACCCACCCATCACCGAGGCCTCCAGCGCAGATTTGGTGAGATTCAAGATATTGGCTGCCGCCTTGATACCACCAAAACTCGACGACTTGGCCGAGGAGTTAGTGGAGAACTGCTTTTTCATGATGGCCTCAAGTTCCTCCATGGCAGAGGGCTGCACCGTCTCCAGCTTGGCCACTCGCTGAATCACTTCGGCGCGCGAATCTGGCGGTAAAAAGTTCAGCACATCGGCTGCAACGACGTTCTCCAACACCGACAAGATAATGGCCACAACCTGAGGATGCTCTCCCTGAATCATGTCGGCAATAGACCTGGCATCCATCCAAGCCAAGATGTCAAGGCCCTTGCTGCTGTGCCCGGGGTTGATGCGCCCCAAAACAGAAGCCGCCTTGTCATTGCCCAAAGCGCGTTTAAAAACTTTTTCCACATAATCGGCAGTTCCCAAACCCAAGCTGGTTTGGCGCTTGATGGTGGCGACAAATTCGTCGAGCACCGCGTTAACCGCATCCTGGGACAGTTCGGCAACCTGAACCATGGCCATACCAAGGGCCTGAACCTCTTTCGGGTTGAGAAAACGGATGATGTCTGCTGCCTGCTCTTCACCCAAAAGAAGCATCAGGACCGCCGCACGCTGGGTGCTGGTTAGACTCTGAAGCTCTCGCTGCAGAGCCTCATGATTCCCGCTTGAGGGCCCACCCTGTGCGCCAGCAATATTCGATTCGTCAGCCATTGTGTTTATCCCAAGAGTACCATCAACCCGGCTTGATCATGGCCTTGAATACACTCGCCACACGCGCCGAATCATCGGACACAATCATACGGATCAAG
>JBIKZZ010000259.1:0-4955 GCA_044354435.1 Rhodoferax sp.
AGGACACCTTCGAGTTACTGCTGCCACTGCCGACTGCGCCTTTGTCGGCAATCGGCTTTCATGCGCAGCAAGCGGTGGAAAAAAGCCTCAAGGCGGCCTGCGTGCTGCGCGGGCTGGAGATTCGTCGCACCCATGATTTGGCTGCGTTGGCGCAGGCGCTGCTCGACGACGGTGCCACGCTGCCAATGCCGCCCGATGATTTCCGGCAACTCAACCCCTTCGCCGTGCAGTACCGGTATGACGATGAGCTTCAATCTTCGATGACGTTGGAGGAATTGAGCATGGCCATGCGCCGCGTCATGGCATGGGCCAGACAGTTGACCTGAGCCTAATGCCCTCTCAAATTGACGTGACACTGCCGCGCCGCCTGGGGTAGCGGCTTCGCACGCCGGCCCCGCCAACACTCAGCAAACAGCGTCAGCACTCACCAGCACACCCTCAGCCTGAATACGCCCGAGCCAATGCCGAACGCGAGGCAGCCAGCCCGGGTGCGCCGGCAGCGCCTCGCCCCACACCGCCGGCAGGCGGCCAAGCGTGGCGACCAGGGTGTCAAGGTCGTCGCCTGCTGAGCGCGCCAGCGCGGTCAGCGTGTCGGCCAAGGGGTCGGCCAGCGCGTAGTCGCGGCCCTGCTCGTCCACGCCGCGGCAGTAGCGCAGCCAGCAGGCGGCGGCAAAGGCCAGTCGCTCCACCGGCAGGCCGGCCTGCAGCGCGGCCAGGGCTGAGGGCACCCAGCGCTGGCTGATTTTTTGCGAACTGTCCATCGCGATCTGATGCACGCTGTGCTGCAAGGTGGGGTTGGCAAAGCGTTGCAGCAGGGCGTCGCGGTAGTCAGGCCAGTCTGGTCGGCGCAGCAATGGGCCAAGCTCATGGGTCATCAGCCCGTGCACCAATGTATAGACGGCAGGCTGGGCAATGCAATCACTAATGACCGGCAGGCCGACCAGCGCGCCAATGCAGGCCATGGCCGAGTGGCTGCCGTTCAAGAGGCGCAGTTTGGCTTCTTCAAACGGTGCGACCTCGTCCACCACCTGCACCCCCACCGCACTCAGGGTGGCGGCGTCGGTGTCGTCGACAAAGTTGCGCTCGATCACCCACTCCCAAAACCCCTCGGTCCGAAGCGCGGCCTGGTCTGGTACGCCCAACGCTTGCGCGGCCTCGGCGCTGGTGACGCTGGAGGCGGCTGGCACGATGCGGTCCACCATGCTGTTGGGGAAGGCACAGTGGGCGGCGATCCAGTCGGCCAGGCCATCGTCCGATCCCAGGGCAGGGTCATTGGCGGCGGCCAGGCAAAGGGCCCGCAGCTGGCGGCCGTTGCCCGACAGGTTGTCGCAGCTGGCTACAGTCAGGCCGCCCAGCCCGGCGGCACGACGCTCGCGCAGACCCTGTACCAGCAAGGCGGCCAGCGTTGGGGTGTAGGCTTTTTCAGTGACGGTGAGCGTGACCCAGCGGGTACCGGGGGAAGCCATGGCCTGCACCACGGCTTGGGGTGACTCGGCCGCCACGCAGCTGCGCCAAATAGCGCCACTGACCCGCCAACTGCGCTCTTGCGCGCTGGCGGTCTGCACCGAGTACAAATGGTCTTGCGCTGCCAACGCCTGCGCCAGAGCGGGCTGGCGCATGGCCACGCCCAGCACGCCCCAACGGCTGTCGCCGCCAGCCAGCAGCCGGTCAAACACCAGCGCCTGGTGGGCCCGGTGGAAGGCGCCCAGTCCCAGGTGCACCACGCCGGGGGCGCCATTGCGCGGGTAGGCGGGCACCGCAACGCCGTGGGCAGTCAGCCCGGGTAACCAGGTGGCGCTCAGCATGGCGCCAATGTCTGCCGTGACCCGTTGGTCGCCACCGTTTTTACCTCAGTGTCAAAACTTCCAGCCGCTACAAAAAAAGTAGC
Source organism: Rhodoferax sp. (assembly GCA_044354435.1). Classification (GTDB taxonomy): domain Bacteria; phylum Pseudomonadota; class Gammaproteobacteria; order Burkholderiales; family Burkholderiaceae_C; genus Rhodoferax. The sequence goes on from JBIKZZ010000259.1 coordinate 1,889, forward strand.
TAAAGACCTATACAGCATATGGGCTGCGAGTGTTTTTGACATATTTTTTACATGACAGCGCCGAGCTGCCAGGGGACAAATTCGTTTTGGCCGTAGCCATGGCGCTCACTCTTGCTCAAATTACCGGATGCGGTGGCCAGCACCAGCTCAAAAATCTCCTGGCCCTTTTCCGCAATCGACACGCTGCCGTCGACGATGTCACCGCAATTGATGTCCATGTCTTCTTCTTGGCGCTCCCAAAGGCGGGTATTGGTCGCGAGCTTGAGCGAGGGCGAAGGGGCGCAGCCATAGGCAGAACCACGCCCGGTGGTGAAGCAAATCATGTTGGCGCCGCCGGCGACCTGGCCTGTGGCGCTGACCGGGTCATAGCCCGGGGTGTCCATGTAGACGAATCCTCTGGCCAGCACCGGCTCGGCGTATTCATACACCGCCTGCAGGTTGCTGGTGCCACCCTTCGCCACCGCCCCCAACGATTTTTCCAGAATGGTGGTCAGGCCGCCGGCCTTGTTGCCGGGCGAGGGGTTGTTATTCATCTCGCCGTTGTTGACGGCGGTGTAGTTCTCCCACCACTTGATGCGCTCAATCAGCTTGTGCGCCACCGCGGGCGATACGGCGCGCCGGGTCAGCAGGTGCTCGGCACCATAAATCTCGGGAGTTTCAGACAAAATAGCCGTGCCACCATGCGCCACCAGCAGGTCCACCGCGGCCCCCAGCGCCGGGTTGGCGCTGATGCCGCTGTACCCGTCCGAGCCACCGCACTGCAGGCCGATGCTGATGTGCGCCGCACTGCAGGGCTCTCGCCGCGCCCGGTTGGCCGCCGGCAGCATCTCACGGATCAGTGCCACGCCCTTGTCCACTGCTTTGCGGGTGCCGCCGGTGTCCTGGATGTTGAACACGCGCAGCGTATCGCCTTCGCGCAAGCTGCTGCGGGACAGCCAGGCGTTGATCTGGTTGGACTCGCAGCCCAGCCCGACGACCAGCACCGCGCAAAAGTTGGCGTGCGTGGCGTAGCCGGCCAGGGTGCGTTGCAGCACCTTCAGGCCTAGGCCATCGCTGTCCATGCCACAGCCCGAGCCGTGCGTCAGGGCCACCACGCCGTCCACATGAGGGAAATCGGCCAAGGCCTCGGGGTGGTTTTGCCGAGAAAAGTGGTCGGCAATGGCCCGCGCCGCCGTGGCCGAGCAATTGACCGAGGACAGCACGCCGATGTAGTTGCGGGTTGCCACCCGGCCATCGCTGCGCCGGTAGCCCATGAAGCTGGCCTCCAGAGTCGCGGACGCTGGCTTGAGATCGGCGCCAATCGCGTAATCGCGGGCAAAGTCGCCCTTGGCCTCGCCCATCCACAGGTTGTGGGTGTGCACATGCTCGCCCGCCGCGATGGGCCTGCTGGCAAAGCCAATGACCTGGTTGTAGCGCCGCACCGGGTCCCCGGTCGTGATGGCATGACTGGCGATCTTGTGACCGGCCGGGATCAGACCACGGGCGGTCACGCCCTCGACCAAGGTACCGCCCACCAACTGGCTACGGGCTATCAGGACATCATCAGAAGCATGGAGGCGGATAAACGGGTTCATGTCAGCCCTATGAGGGGTTTTAGTAAAACTGCCGGGGCAACCATAACACCAGGTTGGGGAAGTAGGTGATGATCACCAGGGAGCCCAGCAGTGGCACCAGCCAAGGCAAGATGGCCATGGTGGTGCGCTCCACCGACAGCTTGGCCACCCGCGCCAGCACAAACAGCACCATGCCCATCGGCGGGTGCAAGAGGCCGATCATCAGGTTAAGCACCATCACCAGACCAAAGTGCACCAGGTCAATACCGAGCTTTTGGCAGATCGGCACGAGAATAGGCACCAGGATGGTGATCGCGGCGGTGGGCTCCAGAAAACAACCCACAAACAGCATCAGCAAGTTGGCGATCAGCAGGAACACCCAGGGCTCCTTGGTGAAGGCCAACACCCAACTCGCAATGGCGGTGGTGACGCCAGTTGCGGTGAGCATCCAGCCAAAGATGCTGGCGGCGGCCACGATGAACAGCACAGTAGCGGTGGTCTCCACCGTGTCCAGACAGACCTTGACAAACATGGTCCAAGACAGGGTCTTGTACCAGGCCAGGCCCAACACCATGGCCCAGACGCAGGCGGCAATGGCACCCTCGGTGGGCGTAAACAGGCCGGTCGTCATGCCGCCAATCAGCAGCACCGGCGTCATGATGGGCAGCACCGCCTGGAAGTTGAACAACCGGTCTGCCGCAAACAGCACAATCAGCCCGGCAAAGACCGTGACCTGCGGCGGAAAACCCAGCTTGGTGATCAGCACCCACAGCGCCAGCGGCCAGCCCACCACCACCGCGGTTTCAGCCAGCGCCTTGATGACCCGGGGCCACTCGAACTTGATGTCTGAGCCCCAGCCGTTCTTGTGGGCAAAGTAGGCTACTGTGAGCATCATCAACAGCGCCATCATCAGGCCCGGCAGGATGCCCGCCAGAAACAGCGCGCCAACGCTCACATTGGCCATCATGCCGTAGATCACAAAGGGCAGGCTCGGCGGGATGATGGGACCGAGCGTGGCCGAAGCGGCCGTGACACCCACCGCAAACTCGGTGTCGTAGCCATGGTCTTTCATGGCCTTGATCTCGATGGTGCCCAAGCCGGCAGCATCGGCAATGGCGGTGCCGCTCATGCCGGCAAAAATCACTGAGCCCAGCACGTTGACATGGCCCAGGCCACCCTTGAGCCAGCCAACCAGCGCCAAGGCATAGTTATAAATGCGGTTGGTGATGCCGGCGTTGTTCATCAAGTTGCCAGCCAGGATGAAAAAGGGCACCGCCAGCAGCGGAAAACTGTCAATGCCGCTGACCATGCGGTGAATCACCACAAAGGGCGGCGTGGTGTCCTGCCAGAACAGGTAGATCAGCGAGGCACCGGCCATGGCAATAGCCACCGGAATGCCGCCCGACATGAGGATGAGAAAGATAATTTTGAGCATGGTGTTCTTCTAACGGTCGTCCATCGTGCTCTCGGGCCGCTCCAGCACACAGTAGCCACGCCGCCAGTGCACCCGCAGC
>JBIKZZ010000260.1:0-4942 GCA_044354435.1 Rhodoferax sp.
CCGCATGCGGATTTTTCCCCGTCAGCAAGGCAGCCCGCGCCGGTGTGCACATCGGGACCGTGGTGTACCCGGTAAAACGTAAACCCGCACCTGCCAAGGCGTCAATGTGGGGCGTCGCAATTTCACCGCCAAAGCAGCCAAAGTCCGAAAAACCCAAATCGTCGAGCAAGATGACCACCACATTGGGCGCGCCTTGCGGTGCACGCGTGGGCTCTCGCCACCACGGTTTCGAGTCTTTCAGGGTTTTACCAACCGTGCCTTGATACCCCTGGGCGGGGTTAGCGGGCGACTCCCACGAATACTTCATGCGTTGACCTGGAAGGGATGTCGAAGAATGCAATCGGCACCTTTTTCGCCGATAGCAATCGCAGCAGCGTTGGTGTTGGACGAGGGCATGGTCGGCATGATCGAGGAATCAATCACCCGCAAGGCCTGTACCCCTTTGACACGCAACTGCGGGTCAACCACCGCCATGTGATCGGTACCCATCTTGCATGTGCCAATGGGGTGCCAGGAGGTTTGCCCACACTGACGGATGTAGTCCAGCACCGCTGCATCGTTTTGCACATTCAGCCCGGGGCGGGTTTCGCGCCGGATCAAACCCTGCAAAGCCGGTTGGCCAGAGACATGGCGGGCCATTCGAAAGGCACGCACCATGTCGTCCTGATCTGCAGGGTGCTGCAAATAGCGCGGATCCATCAAGGGCGCTTTCAAGGCATCTGGGGAATGCGCATGCACATGGCCACGGGAACGTGGACGCAACTGAAAAAACCCGATCCCAAAACCCGGGAAGGGGTCAAGGCCTGCGCCGGGGCTGCGCGTGTACCGGCTGTTGGCACTGAGGTGAGTCATTTGGATTTTCACGGTGGCGCGCGGCTCGTCGGGATGCGCAGGCACCAGCGCATGGACCGTCGCCGACGGCGTAGCCATCATGCCCCGCCGCGTCAGCAAATACTTAGCGCCCATCCAGGCCTGGCGGATCGGATTGGCGACAATTTCATTCAGGCTGATGCGCTGGGTGCATTCAAACGTGATGCGCCCCTGCAAGTGGTCACAGAGGTTTTCACCCACACCAGGCACATCGGCTTTGACCTCCACGCCCAGCTCACGCAAGCGATTGGCCTGGCCAACACCAGAGAGCTCCAGCAACTGCGGCGACACGATGGGCCCGGCGCTCAGGATCACTTCGCGCCTGGCCAGCACTTCAAGCGCTTGGCCCTTGTGCAGGTAGCGAATGCCCACCGCCCGAGTTCCCTCCCACATCACCGATGTAGCCTGAGCCTGCACTTGCAGGGTAAGCCGAGGCGGGGTGAACCGATCCAGATAAGCCCGCGCGGTGCTGCTGCGCTGACCCTGATGCGTCGACAACTGCAAATAGCTGACGCCCTCGTAGCCAGCGCCGTTGTAGTCAGGGTTGGGGACAATGCCAGCTTCCAGACAACCTGCATGAAAAGCATCCCCCAGAGGCTGTGGGTCTTTTGCCAACGATGTGACCTGAATCGGGCCCTGCCGGCCACGGTAGGCGTCGTCTCCGAGGGGCGCGGATTCGAGTTTTTTGAAGTACGGCAACAAATCCTGATAGCCCCAGCCGGTGCACCCCAGGTCGCGCCAATGGTCGTATTCCCGTGGATCGCCGCGCACATAAATCATGCCGTTGATCGAGCTAGACCCTCCGGGCATCTTGCCTCGCGGCCAATACACCTTCTGATTGTTCACCTGCTCTTGCGGCTCGGTAAAAAACGGCCAAACGTACTTGGGGTTTTGCAGCAACCGGCCAATGCCCAAAGGGGTTCGCACCCAAAAGTCGTTGTGGTGAGCGCCGCCTGCCTCCAGCAGCAGCACGCTCGTATCTGGCTGCTGTGCCAACCGATGGGCCAAGGCGGCGCCGGATGAGCCCGCCCCGACGACCACATAGTCATAGCTGGGCGTACTCAAGTCTTTGTCCCCAGCCACTGTTGCAGAGCAGCCAGTTCATGGCCCATCCGTGAAAATTGCAAATCAGGCATCTCTGGCAATTCAAAGCCGGGGCCGGTACGCGGCGGCACCGGCTCGACCATCAGCTCGACAAGGACCGGGCCGCGCTGGCTTAACAATTGCGGGAAGCGTTGCGCCCAGGTCTCGGCGCTGTCGATCACCTCGGTATGCACGTACCCCGCTTCTTTCGCCAAGCCCGCAAAAGACAAGGTGGGTTGCAAGGTGGCCAGGTTTCCCAGCCCTGAGAACTGGGTGCCGTTGCGAATCACGACATGTAAAAAATGATCTGGTCGCGCAGTGGCAACCGTGACCAGCCCACCGAGCTCAAGCAACAGACTCGCGTCACCGTCAACCACCACCACGGCCCGCTCCGGCATGGCCAGCGACAGCCCCAGCCCCAGGCCGGCAGCGCCGCCCATCAGGGGCACCGAGCTGATCCGTCCAGGCGGGCGTCGGCTGGCGTCCCCGCCCGCAGCTTCGAGTTCAATGCGGTCAAAGGCAAACATGGCACCCATGGTGGCCACCAACAATGAATCGGCGGGACGTTGCTGGGCGACCACGGAACAGGCTTGAATTAAGTTCATCATGTGATTTATCTCCAGGCCATGGGGGCGGACACCAGCAACACCACCGCGGTGCGCTGGGCATGGGCCAGGGCGTAGGCTTCGTCCATGCGGACCAAGTCGGCCTCAGAGTCCAGGCATAAAAAAGGCACTTTGATGGCGTTGAGCAAAGGTTCCATGATGCGCACCATGGTCCGCCGGGACGCCGTACTGGGCTGCCCCAGGTTGGCGTATTCGCGCCCAAACTGCCCGACCATGAACACCAAAGGCATTTGTGCATCCAGGCAGACCGCGCGCAGCGTGTTCATGCAGTTGTACAGCCCTTGGTTTTGCATCATCAGCAAGGGGCGCTTGCCGCCCAGGGCCAAGCCTGCAGCCACAGTCACTACCTGGTTTTCACTGCAACAGCCCACCAGCCTGACCCCAGGCAAGCCCTCTTCCAGCCGTTGGTGCAAGGCCAGTTGCACCCAGTCGGGCACCGTGACCACATGGTCCACCCGGTTGCGGGCCATAGCCTCCACACAGGCGGATGCAGGAACGGAAAAATCTTGCAGGTTGACACTGGACATAGGGCGGTCTATGAGTAAGGGATAACCGTAGTCTCCCTTTACCACTGGTTGCCGTCTGTCCAAAATTTGACAATTCGAACCCCTGGAAAACCATGAACGGCGCGGCTCAGGCTTGGCAGGTGGATTTGCGCTTAACGCCTTGACTGAGTCAGTTGGCGTCAGCCTAGCGCAGGCAGTTCGGCCAGAGTCGCCGTGCGCACACCGGCGGCCCGCGCTTGCGCCAAAAAGGCTTGGCCGGATTCCTCAAAACCTGTCACCGGGCTCATGCAGTCGGTGATCAGCACGGTTTGCCGCAGTCGTGCGGCGGGCAGGTGGGCCAGCATGTCTTGCACCGACGCCGCCACGCAATGGCTGAGCGCTTCGCCCGCTACCAGCAGCAGCCCTGCGCCCTTGGCCAGGCGGTTCATCAGTGGCAGGTTGAGTGCGGTGCGCGGGTCATCTGCGCGCGGCACTTCGGCGCGAAAGGCGCTGTACTGCTCGGTCATCGGGTTCAGGCCCTTGAGCACCTTGTCGCACAGCTGGCCGCTGTGCATCTCCCAGTCCGCGATGCTGCGGGCAAGGTGGGCGTGGATGTTGTGGCCCCAGGTGCCCAGCACGCAGTGCACCGGCCAGACCACCAGCTGCCGCTGCCCCGGCGCCTCCAGCGCGTCCAAATAGGCCAGAACTGCAGGCGTTCGGGCGGCATCACGTGGCCGCCACTGGCCGGCCCGCACGGCGGCGGCCGTCACCAGGCTGAAGGGCGCTGCGGCGCTGCCATCGGCTTGCAGCCAAAAGCTGGTGCGCTCGATGCCCACACTGGGGTGCGAGTCCAGGGTAACGGATATGGCCTGCACCGCAGCCTGGTGAAGCTGTAGCCATTCAGCCAGGCGGCTCATGTCGGCGTTGGCGCCGGGTACCGACAGTGCTGCGCCCTCAATGTCCAAAAAGTCGTTTTGCGGGTCAATGATCAGCAGTTCACAGGGGTGCATGGCAGGTCCTTGGGTCAGTTCAGCAGGGTCGGCTCGGTCGGCACGGCCGGTGATTGTTGCAGGGCCCAGGCCACGTGCTCACGCACCAAGCTGCTGGGGTGGTCAAGACGGGCCTGCAGGGCCGCCTGCCAGGGCACGGCCGCCTCGGGCGAGGCCGCGCGCAGCGCGTTGCCCAGCGCCACAGCCACGTTACGCAACCAGCGCTCATGGCCAATGCGACGGATCGGGCTGCCCTCGGTCAGGCGCAAAAAATCGGTCTCGCTCCAGCCCAGCAATGTCAGCAGCTGCTGACCGACCAGGCCCTGGCGCTCGTCAAAATCCGGCAGCGCACTGCGCTGGGCGTAGCGGTTCCAGGGGCACACCAGCTGGCAATCGTCGCAGCCGTAAATGCGATTGCCCATCAGCGGGCGCAAGTCCAGCGGGATGGCGCCCGCGTGCTCTATCGTCAGGTAAGAAATGCAGCGCCGGGCGTCAAGCCGGTGCGGCGCCACGATGGCCTGCGTGGGGCAAATGTCGATGCAGGCGCTGCAACTGCCGCAATGGGCCGACACGAGCTCGCTGGGCGGCAGTGCCAAGTCCACATAAATCTCGCCCAGGAAAAACATGGAGCCGGCCTCGCGGTTGAGCAGCAGGGTGTGCTTGCCACGCCAGCCCTGGCCGCTGCGCGATGCCAACTCGGCCTCCAGCACCGGCGCTGAATCGGTAAACACCCGGTGGCCAAAGGGCCCAACCGCCGCCGCAATCTGGTCGCTCAGCCGCTGCAGGCGTTGCCGCAGCACCTTGTGGTAGTCCCGCCCACGGGCATAGAGCGAGACAATGGCCTCGCCGGGGCTCTGCAAGCGGGCCAATTCGCGGTCTTGCCAGTTGG
>JBIKZZ010000261.1:0-4925 GCA_044354435.1 Rhodoferax sp.
CATTGACCATCTGGAGATGGTCTGGCACCCCCTCAAATCAGGAGCAACTGGATGATCACCGATTTCAACAAAAAAACGGCGGTACTCACCGGCGCCGGTTCGGGCTTTGGCCTGGAATGTGCCCGCATCGGCGCCCGGCTGGGCATGAACCTGGTGCTGGTGGATGTGCAGCAGGACGCGCTGGACCGCGCGGCGCAAGAGCTGCAGGCGGCTGGCGCGACGGTGCTGGCGAAGCGGGTCGATGTATCGAACGCCGCCGCCATGGACGCGCTAGGCCAGGCCGTGCAGGCACGCTTTGGTGCGCCGCACTTTGTCTTTAACAATGCCGGCGTTGGCTCCGGCGGCCTCATCTGGGAAAACTCAGCCAAAGACTGGGATTGGGTGCTGGGCGTCAACGTGATGGGCGTGGCCCACGGCGTGCGGGTCTTCACCCCCATGATGCTTGCCGCTGCCGCGCAAGACCCGGCCTGGCAGGGCCACATTGTCAACACCGCCAGCATGGCCGGCCTGCTCAATGCGCCCAACATGGGCATCTACAACGTCAGCAAGCACGCGGTGGTGGCCCTGAGCGAGACCCTTTACCAGGACTTGGCCCTGGTCACCGACCAGATCAGCGCCTCAGTGCTGTGCCCCTATTTTGTGCCGACGGGCATCAGCCAGAGCCACCGCAACCGCCCGGCCGATGCCGCGCCGGCCAAACCCACGCGCAGCCAGCTGATCGGCCAGGCCATGAGTGACAAGGCGGTCGGTTCCGGCCGCGTCAGCGCGGCCGATGTGGCGCAAAAGGTGTTTGACGCGATCGCTGCCGGCCAGTTCTATATTTACAGCCACCCCAAGGCGATTGGTTCGGTGCAGGTTCGCCTGGAAGACATCATGCTTGCCCGCAACCCCACCGACCCGTTTGCCCACAAGCCAGAGTTGGGGCTGGAACTCAAGCGCGCCTTGCGCGCGGGCTGATGTTGGCCGCCGCCCGGGCAGCCCAGGGTGGCAGCGTTAATGCAGGCGGCTGCCTGACGCCTCGGAAAACAGGTCAACCTGATTCAGCGCCGGCTCGGCCTTGCCAATCTGGTTCATCATCAGCGTGAGCTCGTCGTCTTTGATGAACCCGGCCGATGACGTGGCCAGCAGCATGTTGTCTGGGTGTTGTGAGCGCGACACCACAAAGCCCTGCACATAGTCCACACCAATCTCGATCAGGGTTTGCACCGTCGCCCTGTCCTCGGCCCACTCGGCGATCACTTTCATGCCCAGGTTCTTGGCCAGATTCACGATGGCCTCGACGATGGCGATGTTGGCCGGATGCTGGTTCATGTTGACGATGAAACTGCCGTCGATCTTGAGCAGGTCAGCGGTGATCAACTTCAGGTAAGAAAAAGAGGTGTAACCCGCGCCAAAGTCATCCAGCGCCACCCGGGCCCCGATGCGCCTGACCTTGTTGACAAAGGCGCGGGTGTTTTCCAGGTCGTGCAGGGCCACGCTTTCCGTGATCTCCAAGCAGAGCAGGCCCACGATATGCCGGTTTTTCTCCAGCATGTCGTACACGTCCTGAAGGAATTTTTCGTCGTTGAGCGAGGCGCCGCTCAGGTTCATGCAAACAAAGCGGGTGTTTTTCAGCCGTTCCTGGTGCTGGTCCAGCCAGGCCAAGGTCGAAGTCAGTACCCACCGGTCGATCACCGCCATGCGGCCACTGGCCTCCGCTGCAGTGATCAGGCGCTCGGTGGGCACCACATTACCCTCCGGGTCTTTCATCCGCAGCAAGACTTCAAAGTTCAGGGATTCATAAGGCGCGGTCAGCGACATGATGGGCTGCATTTCCAGGTAAAGCCCCGCTGTGGCCGAACTGGTAGACAACTGGGAAATCAGCTTGAGCTCGGCCTCATGCTGCTGGAACGCCAAGGCATACTTTTCATACACGACCAAGCCACCACTGTTGGCCGCTTTGGCCTGCCGGCAGGCCCGGTCGGCGGTGGAAATAGCGTCTTTGAAGGCCATGCCAGCGTCCACCTCGATCAGCCCGATCGAGCCGCGCACATAAAAAGCCTTGCCGCCCACCCGGTAGGGCCGGGTGCCTATGCTGTCCACAATGCCTTGGCACATGTGGGAGGCCATGGCAATTGGGGTATCCCGAAACACAATCACAAACTCATCGCCGCCGACCCGCCCAAACTTGATGTCACTCGGCAACATGTCGGTGACGCGTTTGCAAACCTGCTGCAAGACCTCATCGCCTACGCCATGACCAAACAGGTCGTTGATCAGCTTGAACCGGTCCAGGTCCAGGTAAGCCAGCCCCATGGCCCGCTTGCCCGACAACTCCTGGATGGCGCCATTGAGCACCCGCTCGATGCCACGGCGGTTCAGCACTTTGGTCAGGGAGTCATGGTTGGCCAGAAAGTACAGGTCTTCTGTGGCCTTTGACTTCTCGGTGACATCCTGGAGCGAGCCTTCAATTTTGTCGCGCGCCAGCGTGGCCTTGACCAGAAAGCGCTTGGCGCCCAGAACGCCAGACGCACTGCGGCCTTTGATCTCCAGTTCGTTCATTGCTGCGCCGGAGGCCAGAGGCGGCAGGGACGCTCCGAAGCCCGGCGCTGTGGCCGGCGCAGTCGCCTCTGGTCCTGCCTCTCGCTTGGCATGCACCACCTGGTGAAGCTGGGTCCAGGCACCGGCCTCGAAATACTGGTGCCAACTGTTGCTGCCATCGGTCAACACGCGGCGGCCCAACATACTCATCAGCGCTGGGTTGGCGCTCAGAAAGCGTCCCTCCAGGTCCAGCGTGAACAGGCCGATCGGCATGGCATCAAAGGTATGCTGCAGCTCAGCCTGAACGGCGACTCGCTCCTCGTGTTCCTGTCGCATCTGTTGCGCAATGGCCAGCGCCGTCAGCAGACTTGACGACAGCGCCGCCGTGACGCTGTTGACCGAGCCAATCAGCCCCTTGATGCCCAGCGCCGCCGCAATCACTTCGTAAAAACTGGAAATCAGCGTGACCGTGATGGCTGCCGCGTACCACATGGCGACCTGCGATCTCGTTTTTTGCAACACAAGCACCATCAGAAACACCAGCATGCCAATGCCGACGCCGGTGACGCCCCACATGATCGGGAGGAAGGCGGCATACGGCATGACCAGCGACAGCGCCAAGAGGGGGAAGCAGGACCACTGCGCCAGCCGGAGCCACGCTTTGTGCCCAATGGCCGGCAGATCGTCCTTGAACAGCGAGGTAAACAGCGTCAAGGTCAGCGTGTAAAACAGGGTCATGGTCACCATCCGGCCCTGGATGAGCCAATCGTACGGCACGACATAGCCCAGCCACTGGGTGTCCCATCCGCCAGACAAGGCGGCCATGCGCAGGTTAAGGACCAGCCAGGCGGCAAACAGCAGGTACAGCCCATTGCGATTGATGAGGGCAGTAACAAGAACGAACAGGGCCAGCACCAAAATGCCGCCATCCAGCAGGCCGGCTTTGCGGTGGAACTCCTGGACCGAGGTTTGCAAGTCTGTGGTTTTCCAGTTCAGGGCGGTGATGCGCGCCGGCCCGATGGCGTTGGTGCGGCACAACACGGCATTGCCGCTCACCTCTGGCCCCAAGCGCAGGGCAAAGCCTGACTTGACAGCCGACACCAGACCGGTCACGGCGGACCGGTTGCCAGTGCCCAGCAGCCGGTAGTTGCCAGCGTCCCAACACGTGATGTCCATGGTGTGACGCGACGGGAATTCTATGGTTCGGTCGGTCTGCCGGGCGCTGGCAGGTACTGGCAGGTAAAGCCAAAACGGCTGTTCGGAGAGCTGGGTGTCATGAAACGCGGTGAAGTCTTTGCCCTGCAGGCGCGCCAGGGCCTGTTGCGGCTCGGTCATGTCGGCCGTTTGCCGGATCACCTTGATGTCAACACGGTATGCCTCCAAGGGCAAAAACTGCGACTGCCAAAAAAACAAGGCCAGCAGCGACGTCAGCCCTATGAAAACGGGCAGGGCGTAACACGAAAAAAAGTGCAGCAGGGCTTCGTTCTTGCGGCCGTAACGTTCCAACCGGGTTCGGACTAGTGCCAGTGACAGGGGCATTTTGTGTCTTCACCCTCGCGGGTGCTCATCTGTTAGGCGTCTGGCCATTCGCTGGCTCGCCTGATTGCAGGCGGGCAGGGCAAGGCTCTTTTGACGTCAAAGGTTTGCTCAATGCCCCGAACATAACCTCGTCAAGATGCGCTGACAAGCAAAATTACCTGCTCGCGTCAGCTAAAAACAACATATAAATCATTGGGTTGGCAGCACAACCTGATGTGCTACCTGTAATTTCCTCCCCCCCGTCAGGCGGGATGCGGGTGCCGCTGGTCTAACTTTGCAAGTAGCCGCCGCCCAGCATTGGCAGCCGGTGTGTCTGTCCGCTGCGAGACAGATCAGCGAGGTCAAGTGCGATGTCGGGATGGTGGGTGTGGCACATGAAGTCCAGCATGGGGTGATTGGCGGCCGCCCAGCGTCGCTTTGCCGTGTCGATGTGAAACGACATCACGCGGTGCGGCAGGTTGCCGACGTGCGGCACGGGGATGTAGCCCAACTCCGGGAAAACGTCTTTGAATAGCATGCGGTCATACTGACGATCGATAGGTGAGCGTGCAACGATGACCATCCAGTCGACGGCCGTGTTTTGGCAGTGAAGGAAATAGGCCTTGAACAGCACCGCCTTCACCAGCCGGCCGACCTTGTCACTGGTCACAGCCAGCCGGGTCGCCTCAGCCAGGCGACGCGAGCTCATCTCTGCAGGAAGGTCGACCGACTGCTCCAGGCACAGGGGTTTGAATTCATTGCTCTGGATCCGCATGGTTCCGAGGGCCGAGCCGTCCAGCTTGGATTGAGCCAGCAGAACCACCACGCCGTCCTCAGCGTCTGCCGACTCGGGCTCTTTGAGGGTTTGGGCAAAGTCGGGCAAATGC
>JBIKZZ010000031.1:0-18328 GCA_044354435.1 Rhodoferax sp.
GTCGCCTGCAGGCAACCCCAGCATGGATAACCTAGCTGCCATTTTTCGGGCAGTTCGCGACAGGCTTCAGGTCAACCTGTCTGCACACTCGGTTGCGGCCTAAGACTATAGAAAAATTTCGTGGGTTGTGCCGCGAGGTATGAGAAGTCACCCCTATGAAAATCACTGTTGAAGCCCTCATCAAGGCGCCTGTCGCCAAAGTCTGGCACGCCTACACAACGCCAGACGACATCACGCAGTGGAATGCTGCGTCTGATGATTGGCACACCACCAAAGCGACTGTCGACCTGCGGGTGGGTGGAGAATTTTCATCGCGCATGGAGGCCAAAGACGGCAGCATTGGCTTTGACTTCTCGGGGACCTACACCAAGGTCGTGCCAAAAGAGTTGATTGAGTATTCGTTTGGAGATCGGGCTTGCGCTGTCGAGTTTAAGCCCAGCGCCAACGGGGTCACGGTCCGTGTCACGTTCGATGCCGAAACCGAAAACCCTGCGGAGCAACAGCGTGAGGGATGGCAAGCCATCCTCAATAATTTTGCCAAGCACGTTGAAGCGCGTGCGTGAAACAGCCTTAAGTTAGCAGGCGTAAATTACTGTATTCACCATTACACAAATAGGAGCATAGACATCATGTCCGTTGTACTTGAAGGTGGCTGCCTATGCGGCAAGGTTCGGTTCACTGCCAGTCAGCCGCCCCTGCGAACGTTTGCCTGCCATTGCACATTTTGTCAACGCGTAACGGGTACCTCTTTCTTCGCTGAATCGATTTTCCCCATGGATGCCGTCCGGTTCAATGATGGAGAACTTAAACGGTACGAGCACGTGTCAGAGGGTAGCCAGAAAAAGGTCTTTGTTCACTTTTGCCCATCCTGCGGTACGACCGTTGGCCTGACCTTTGAGCGCTGGCCAGAAGTTCGCGCCATCTCGCGTGGCTGCTACGACGACCCCAACGCCGTTGAGATCACAAGCCATATTTGGACCGAGTCCGCCCAGACCGGGGTCGTATTGCCCGCGGGCCTTGACTGCTTTGCCAGAGCACGGGCCCAGCTCGATGGGCAAGCTGAGCCAGCCACAAAACACGACGTGCCGGTCATGGCGCGGCTTGCGTAACGCGTAACCGGCAGCCAGTGCCGGCGTAGCCAGGGCATCGTTGAGCGACTGTTCCTGACTCTTAGTGGTAATCGTCTTCCGTAGCAAATCTGATGAGTGAATGCGCCGGCTAAAGACAACTAGGTTGGCCAGTTAGATGTCTGCACGATGAGGGTAAGCCTCAGGACGCGCGTTGTCCCAGGCCCACGATGGCATGGGCGATCTCATCCAGGGAGCGGCTGTGCAGCGGGTCGTCCACGTAAAAGAGCAAATCATGCGAATACCAGCCGTAGCTCAGCGCATGCGCCATGCGTGCCAAGGCCACGACCTTAGGCTCTGGCAGGTTGGCAGATGAAGCGCGTAGCGCAGCAGCCCAAATTGCCACGTATTCCTCGTGGATTTTGCGCAAGGCAGTGGCCGATGAAACTCGTCGCTCCAGCAACAGAAGCGCAGTCCACTCCCGTGGCCTTGAGAACCCCAGGTCAACCAAGGTTTCCAACAATGCCTTGACCATGGTCTCCAAGGACTGGCCCGCATGCTCAGCCACTGTTGCGCGCAAGAGCACGCCACATTCGATACAGCGCTTTTGGATGGTGGTCGCGGCCAGAGTCCGCAAATTAGGCACGTAGTCGTAAAACGTACCAATTCCCACCCCGGCCACCGAAACCACCTCGCGGACGGTCATTTTTTCGTAGCCCTGCGCAATCAAAACCCGAACAAATGCTTCTTGAAGCGCACCTAGCGTGAGTTGCGAGCGGCTTTGCAGCGGCCGTTTTCTGGGCACCATTGGAGATTCATCCGCACCGCTGCTGAGCGAATGTAAATAGCGAACACGGGCCATGGGATATTGAACTAAACTTTTTGACGGACAGATTTTGCTCCCTTTTTGGCCATTAAATCTTAAATGTCTGAGAAAACACCCATCCCAGAGCGTTTGCAAGGGTCACAGTTGCAGCTGGAGAATTTGTGCGCCTGGATAGATGAGCATATTGAACAACCCATTGGGTGGCCTGAACTTATGCTCCAGAGTGGACTGAGTCACCAGGTACTCCAGTCTTTATTTTGGCGCTACAAATCTAGCACCCCCATGACCTGGATTCGTCAACGACGGACTATTGCAAAGGCGCCACTCACATCCTAGTTCTCAGGCCAACCAGCAAGGAAAGCGAAATGAACTGCTGCACTGGAAATTGCAACCAAGGGCGCACCTGCCATATGAGATTTGATTGCTCCATCAACTCTGGCCAGCCGAAATCAAGCAACCCTTCACGGCTCTTTTTTTTCAAAGGGCCTGCTTTGGTTATTTTTTCTGCAGTAATTGTCATTTTTTTCGCATGCTGGCGATCAATACTTGAAAATTCTCGTTGAATTACTTTCCTGCCCTCTGATGCGAGTGGCTTTCATGAAGAGCGTAGGTGGCGCTCAGCGTTAGTCAAATAAGCACGTCTACAACCGCGCGGTCTGAGCTCGCTAAGGCCTCGCGCAAAGCGAATCCGATGCGAAACGGCATCAGCGCCTGCCAGCTTGGGTCATCGATGAGCGCCGTCAGCACATTACCAAAACCCTTCGTTTCAAAGTCATGGTGACCGAATCTTTTCCCTATCGCGACACGCTTTAAGACCGCGCAGTCAAGAAACAGCGGCTCATCCGGGTTGGTCTCATCGTGCAAAATAAAGGCCTTCGACTGGAACATAGCATGGCGACAACAGGAAAAATCAAAGGCCCGGCATCTTACTTTCCATCGATTGAAAAAAAGTACGGCCAACCCATTGAGCACTGGCTGAAATTGGTCGGTCAACGGACCAGCATGAAGCACATGGAGATCGTGAATTGGCTAAAGACGGAACATGGCCTGGGCCATGGGCATGCCAATGCCATCGTGGCCTACGTCTTGGCGAAACCCTGAATGCCGCTACAACTTGATCTTTCGGTTCTGACTTCATTCACTTTGTTGTGGCTGGCGGTGGTGCCGTCGCCTGGCCCGAACGTGCTGATGGTGACGCACGTGGCGCTAACCCGGCGGCCAGCGCATGTGGTCTTTGCCATTTTGGGTAATTTGGCGGGTATTGCGCTGCTGGCCAGCCTGGCGCTGGTGGGGTGGGCGGCGGTCCTGGCGGCTTTTCCGTGGTTGCGTTCCGGCGTCAATATCTTTGGCGGGCTGTACCTGATGTGGGTTGGCTCAAAGCTGATCCGCCGGGCCCGCACGGGTGGCCCCCTGTCAGCCCCCACATCCGGCGAGGCGGGCGATACGCCGGCGCATTACCGGCGCACCGCGGTGCTGGGGCTGGTCACTGCCCTCTCCAATGCGCAGGCGATTTTGTTCATTACTTCTATCTATGCAGCCACTGGGGTGCTGACTGCCAATGTGGCCACCGGATTTGTCAGCATTGCCATCATGCTCAGCTGCAACGCCACTTACCTGGCCTTGCTAGGGTGGCTGTTTCAGCGCGAGAAAATTCGCGCCGCCTACGCACGGTTTCGCGGCGTGATGGATGGGGCGATTGGCACGCTGTTTGTGTTGTTTGGTGGCCGGCTGCTCTGGCGGGCGCTTGTTGCCTGAGTGGGTTAGAAACTCAGCTGCTCGACATAGCGTGCGATCAATGCCGTCACGGTCATGGGCGGGTTGAAAGCCTGCAAAATCGCGGCAATCAGGCTGTGCATGAGGAAAACCCTGACATACAAATCAGGACTGCCGGATTACGATAGAAAGTACGTTTTTGCCCTTTGCCCTTCGCTATCAGCTGAGTCAACTATCTAGATCGTGTCGCAATTTGACGGCACTGAGACACCATTGGTACATTTTCCTGACCTCACCCGCTTTTTTTCGCCTCGCCGGGTAGCCCTACTCGGCGCTACAGACGACCTGTCTAAGTTTGGCGGGCGCTGCATGAAGCAGTTGATAGATTTCGGCTTTCAAGGCGACATCTACCCTATCAACCTCAAGCGCGACCAGGTGATGGGCGTTGCTTGCCATGCGCGATTGGCCGATACACCCCAGGTGCCAGACCATGTTGGCATCGTACTGCCAGCGCATGCGGTGTCGAATGCAGTAGACGATTGCATTGCCCGCGGTGTGCCGTTTGCCAGCGTGTTCTCGGCGGGCTTTGGCGAGCAGGGTACCCCCGAGACGGCTCAGGCTCAGGCGACGCTGGTAGAGCGTGCGCGCGCGGGCGGTCTGCGCCTCATGGGCCCTAACTGCAACGGGCTTGTCAATTATGTCGATCACTTTGCGTTGACCTCCACTGCAAGCATCAATGGGCCTCGCGCTGCGTCGGGCGATATTGCCATCGTGGGGCAGTCTGGGGGAGCAGGGCAGGTCAACGTGATGTGGCGTGCCATTGAGATGGGCCTTGGCATCAGCTACCAAGTCAGTTGCGGCAATGCTGCAGACCTGGATCTGCTTGACTACGCCGCTTTCATGTTGGAATCCGAACAAACCCGCGTCGTATTGATGCTGGCCGAGCGACTCTCCGACGGCCCCAAGTTGCGGGCGCTTTCATGCCGTGCGGCTCAGTTGCGCAAGCCACTGGTGATGGTCAAGGCGGGGCGCACCGAGATGGGGGCCAAGGCGGCCGCATCTCATACCGGCGCGGTGACCGGCTCAGACGCGGTGTTTGAAAAAGTGCTGGAGCAACTGGGCATTTTGCGCGTGGATGACTACCCCGACCTCTACCAATGTGCCATGCTGCTGCGCCGCCAGCGCTGGACACGCAGCGCCCAAGTAGCGGCGTCCTCTATTTCTGGCGGCAACCTGGTGCTGCTGGCGGATATGGGGGCTGCTCAGGGCTTGGAATGGCCCCAGTTTTCTGATTCGACACAAGTGCAACTGCAAAGCCAGTTGCCCGGTTTCGGCTTGGCGGCCAATCCGGCAGACCTCACCGCCGCAGCCATCGGACAAAAAGGCGCTTTTGCGCAGGCGGCAAAGGTCATTCTGGCTGACCCGGCCATCGAAGTCATGATGCCGGTGCTCACAATTGCAAGTGCCGATGAGGTGCGCTCTGTGGCGCAGTTATCTTCGCAAAGTGACAAGGCGGTCGCGATCGTTTGGACCGGCTGTGCGAGTGACGACGCCTCAATCACCCCGCGTACGCTTGTCCAACAAGGCCACGCGGTTTACCGGGATGCTGGCCCCTGTATTCGGGCGGTCTCGGCACTCATTCGTTTCAGTACTTTCGTACACACGCATGCCGATCGCATACCTCAACGACCTGAAGGCCTAGACCCACAACGCGCCCTCTCACTGTTGCCAGACCAGCCAGGCCTCTTGAGTGAATGGCAAGCCAAAGCGGTGCTCGCTTGCTACGGTTTGCGTTCGACTCGTGAACACCTGGCCACTGACAGTGATCAGGCTCAGGCTTTTGCTCGGCAGCTCTCAGGGCCAGTGGCCCTGAAGGTGCAGTCTGCTGATATCCCGCATAAAACCGAGGCGCGAGCCTTGCGACTTCGGGTGCAAGGTGATACCGAGGTACGGCAGGCCTATGCCGGTGTTATGGCGAATGCAAAGACCTATGACCCACAGGCGCAGATAGAGGGTGTGTTGGTTCAGGAGATGGTTGAAGATGGCCAGGAAATCCTGATTGGTATGAGCCATGACCCGACCTGGGGCCCCATCATCACGGTCGGCTTAGGCGGGATCTGGGTCGAGGTGCTCAAGGACGTGACGTTTTTGTTGGCCCCTTCGCACCCGGAACATATTCGAGCAGCACTTGCCGGATTGCGAGGTTACGGGCTGTTGCAGGCGGTGCGAGGCCGGCCGGCGCGCGACCTGGATGCCTTGGTGGACTTCATTGAGCGATTCTCTTGGCTGGCCGTCGATTTGGGCCCGCGCATTCTTGAACTCGATGTGAATCCCTTGGCCGTGCGCGCCCAGGGGCAGGGCGTGGTTATGGTCGACGCTCTGATGCTTCTGGGGCCGATTAAGCCGTGAGCCAGGCCTGGCCCATTTTTATCATGGGAAACTGAACATGCAGTTGGAAATCAACCCCGAATTGGCTCAGTTGCGATTGGCACTTCGGCGCTTCACCGATGACGTGCTCGAGCCGTTGGCCCTGGAAATCGACCGTACTGGCCAGGTTCCCGATCGCGCGGTTGAGGTGCTCCGCGACCATGGTTACTTGGGTATGCGGCTGCCGCAGGTTTTTGGCGGAGGCGGTCACGACCTGAGCACCTATTGCCTGGTGCTTGAAGAGTTTAGCCGTTCGCATCGCGTGTTCACGCTCATTCTCGACGGTAGCAGCGGGCTCAACCCGATCGCCATCGCTAACTTCGGTAGTGCAGCGCAGCAGGAGAAATATGTCGCTGCCTTGGCCAGTGGCCGCATGACAGCTTCCTTTGCGCTAACCGAGCCTGAGGCGGGCTCTGATTCACAGGCCATGCGTACCCGGGCCGTGAGGTGTGATGGTGGCTGGCGGTTAAACGGACGTAAACATTGGATCAGCGGCGCCCATGCGGCTGACGTCGTGCTGGTGATGGCAGTCAACGACCCGGCGTTGCGGGCCAAGGGTGGTATTACTGCGTTTTTGGTTGACAAAGGCACGCCGGGTTTTGACGTGACGCGGGTGGATACCACGATCGGTTCCGAGGCGATCAAGCTGGCGGAACTGACATTCGAGGATTGCTTTGTGCCTGATTCGGCCGTGCTTGGCAAGGTTGGCCAAGGTTTTCAGATTGCCATGGACTCGCTCACCAATGGGCGCTTGGGGGTAGCCACATCTTGTCTGGGCGCGGCCGACCGGTTGCTTCAGATGTCACGCGATCACTCGAAGGCGCGCAGCACTTTCGGGAAGCCGCTGGCCGAGCGCCAAGCCATCCAGTGGATGCTCGCCGACTCGGCCACAGAGCTCGCGGTTGCGCGGGCCTTTGTCTACGAGACCTTGCGTCGCGTGGACGCTGGCGAAGATGTCGGGGCTGCTGCCAGTATGTGCAAGCTTTATGCCTCTGAGATGGTGGGTCGCGTTGCCGACCGAGCGGTACAAATCCATGGGGGCATGGGCTTGGTGCGCCAATTCCCAGTCGAACGCTTCTACCGTGATGTGCGTCACTACCGGGTGGGTGAAGGTGCCTCCGAAATCCATCGCATGTTGATTGCGCGCGAGTTGTTAGGTTAAGCCGCATGGACCTGCATAAAGCGGTGATTGCGGACTTCGGCGAGACTGGCTTGGGACAACGCCCCGGTTGGAAAATCCAAGGCTGTCATTACCTGAACGATCTCTCACTGAAAGCACCTCATGCGAATCTGGCATCAAAGTTTCACCGTTCTTAGCGACTTGCCGACTTATCGGGAGGCCCTGCGCGAGCGCATCCAAAAGGTGGTTCGCCCGGGGACAGAGGTCGTTTTGCACGGCCAGATTCCTGGCACCTACCCGAGCGATTACCCGGGAACTGACATCAAGTATTCCACGCTGTACTGGTTGCACGGCCTGCAGTGGATCAGTGCAGCGCGCGAGGCTGAACGCCAGGGCTTCCAAGCGATGGTGTTGGCTAGCATTCCCAGCCCCATGATCCGTGACATTCGGACGCTGGTGAATATGCCAGTGGTCGGCTATGGAGAGACCGCCTTCCACCTGTCGGGTTTGTATGGGCGTCGGGTTGGTATGCTGTTCTTCAACACGGATCGCCTGGACTTCTGGCCAGAGCAAGTACGACAATGGGGCGTCTCGGAGCGGTTTGCGGGCATCTCCGAGGCCGGCGTTAGCTTCAGCCAAGTGGCGCAAGCGATCGGCGATCCGTCTAAGCGACAGGCGGTGATTGACACCATCTGCGAGCACGGCGAAAAACTGGTGCGCGAAAAAGGCGTGGATGTGATCGTGCCTGGGGAAATGCCAATGAACCTATTGCTTGCTAATGCAGGCGTTCACCACATTGGCGGTGCTACTGTCATCGACGGCATCGCGACCTGTTTCAAGATGGCTGAGACATTGTGGGACCTGCAGCAACTCAGTGGCATGACGCCAAGTCAGCAGGGTTTTTTCCATGCCAAGCCGGACCCGGGACGTGTGGACGACGTGCTCAAGTTTTATGGTCTGGAAAACCTGGGTCGCCGAATTCAAGAAGACTGACACAGCATGTCAAATTTAACTAAAGCTTTTTATCCACAGGAGTCTCTCGTGAATCAATTATTCGTTTCCTCACGCTCGGCGCACTTTCTACGACGCGCATGGCTGCTTGGGTTCGCCCTGGCCTGTTGCCTGCCGCTTCAGGGTTGGTCACAGGCCGCCGCCAACAGCGCGCAGGCCTATCCCAATCGGCCTATCCGACTGGTGGTCCCCTTTGCCGCCGGTGGTGCAGCCGACGTCCTGGGGCGGTTAGTTGCAGACCGGCTGCAAAAGGACTTAGGGCAACCGGTGGTCATCCTCAATAAGGATGGCGGCGGCACCATCATCGGTGTTGACTTTGTAGCCAAGTCTCCCGCAGACGGTTATACGCTGCTGCTGGGCAATGACGCGGCCACCATCAACAGTGGCAGCGGACGCAAGCTGCCCTACGACTTGCTCAAGGACCTCGCCCCTGTGTCCCTGATTTATTCAGGGCCCCAGATCATTCTGGTGAATAAGAACAGCCCGTTCAATAGTTTGGCGGATTTGGTGAAATTTGGAAAAGCTCAGGGTGACAAGTTGCGGTATGGCTCCTCAGGTATCGGCAGCAGCACCCACCTGAGTTCTGCCTCATTCGGCGAAGCCGCAGGCATTAAGCCCACGCATGTGCCCTACCGTGGCATTGCGCCGGCGATCAATGACCTGCAAGGCGGCCATGTGGATTTCATAGTGGCCGGCACGGCGTCGGCACTGCCCCTGGTTCGTGGCGGGACTGCCAAGCCGCTGGCTATTTTGAGTAAGAGTCGCTCGGCCTTGTTGCCTCAGGTCCCCACCGCGGTTGAACAGGGCGTCAACACTGAGTCTGCGGGCTGGTACGGTGTACTAGCGCCCGCCGGCACCCCCGAGGACATCTTGCAAAAACTGAGTAATACCCTGGTGGCTGCTGTGGCAACTCCTGAGTTTCGTGAACGGCTGCAATCGCTGGCCGGTGACCCCCAGGGCTCGAACGCGGCGCAATTTGGCCAGTTCATCAAAGCGGAGACCCAGCGCTTCGGAACGCTGATAAGCACCCAAGGCATCCAATTGCAATAAAGTAGGGCCCATCTTGGAGCCCGTGGCGATCACTCCACCTTGATGTTTGCCGTCTCAACCACACGCCGCCAGCGGATGACGTCGGCGCGAATGGTTTCCATCATCTGTTCTGGGCTACCGCCCACCAGTTTCGTGCCATCACCTTCGAATTTGGCTGCCGTCGCCCGGTCGCGTAGGATCGCATTGACCTCTTGATTGAGGAAGGCCACGACATCTGCTGGTATGCCTTTGGGCCCTGCCAGCGCCTTCCAGTCAAACACGCTGTAGTCTGGCAAGCCCTGCTCCGCAAATGTCGGCAAATCAGGTAAGTTGGCCACCCGCTCCTTGCCAACCACGCCCAAGCCGATGACCCGTCCTGACTTGATAAAAGGTGTGCAAAAGGTGGCGCTTGTCAGCATCATATCGATGCTGCCGCTCACGACGTCGGTGAAAGCCTGCGATGAGCCTTTGTAGGGAATATGGATCAACTTGATGCCCATTTGAAAGGCCAACTCTTCCATGCCCAGGTGGGCCAGCGAGCCAACGCCGGCGGAACCATAACTCAGCTTACCTGGCTCACGCTTGGCCGCCGCGCCGAGCGCGGCCAGCGTCTTGTGCTTAGAGTTACTACCGACCACCACGAGGGCGGGGTCGCGTGAGATCATCGCGATCGCTTGTAAGTCTGCGATCGGATCAAAAGGCAGTTTGCTTACAGCGGCCTGGATCGGGTAGGTGCTCGACATGTTGAGCAGGGTGTAGCCGTCTGGTGGAGACTTGAGGACATAGTCTGATCCAAGGTTGCCGCCGGCGCCAACCCGGTTTTCCACGACCACAGATTGGCCGATACGCTCGCTCAATCGCTGGGCCATGAAGCGAGCGACCACGTCACCTCCGCCGCCGGCACTGAAAGGGACGACAAACCGGATGGGTTTTTCTGGAAATTTTCGGGTCTGTGCGGTGACGGCGGCGGGCAACATCAGAGCGGACACGCCCTGGATCCAGAGTCTTCTTGAAGTCATTTGGCAAGTCTCTATAGTAGTTTCGAGGGGTGATAAAGGTCTATCCTACGCCAACCCCTCGCAGGTGGCGCAATAGCGTTTGCCGGCTGCGACGCACGTGGGCGCGCATGGCTTGTTCAGCACCGTCAGCGTCGCGATGCTGGATGCAGTCGATGATGGCGCGGTGCTCCGCATGGGTCTCGGCCGGATCAGTGCGTACCTCTGCAGCGCGAAACCTGAACAGCCGCAAGAGCGAATACAAGTCTTCGCATAACAACTGTGCGATGCGCAGGTTGCGGCTCCCCAAAGCAATGTTTCGGTGAAAGTCTCGATCCGGGCCAGTTTCAAACACACCGAATGGCTTGGTTTGCTGGGTGTCGATTGCTTCAATGGCATTGACCATGCCGCGCAGCGCCTCAATGTCTGCAGACCCCATATGCTCGGCGGCAAGGCGTGCTGCCATTCCCTCCAGTGCTTCCCGGGTGACCAGCAGTTGCTCAAAATCGTCCAGACTCGGGGCAATCACGCTAACGCCCGCATTGGGCGTGCGTTGCAGCAGACGCCTGCCTTCAAGAATTCGAATGGCCTCGCGCAAGGGGCCTCTGCCGACGCCAATCGCTTGGGCCAAGGCAACTTCTCGCAGTTTGGCGCCCGGCGGCAGGTCGCCGCTGAGGATCATCCGCTCCATTTGCATGACCGCATTGGCAACCAGCGTCCCAACACCCTCGGGCGTTTCAGATTGCGACGCAGTCATGCCACGGCCGTATAAGCCCAGGGTCGGCGCACCCGGTCAGCAGCGCGCCATAGGTCGATGTCAGCACGCTGAGCGAGGGTTTGGTCGATCTCGTCAACGCCTTGCAACAGCATCTGGCGCAGTGTGGCGGGCGCTTCGAACTGAAAATGCAAACCCGAAGCGGCTTGGGTCACTGTCTGCTGCATTAGATCAACGTGAATGTGCGCGGTGCCTTGGGATGACTCCACGTGTTCAGCAAGCTGACGTACATCTTCTATGGGCAACGCCACCGGAAGCAGGCCATTGCGAAAGCAGTTGTTGAAAAATATCCCGCCGAAAGACGGCGCTATCACACAGCGGATTCCAAATTCACGCAGGGCTTTGGGCGCGCGTTCTCGTGAGGATCCACAACCAAAATTGCGATCGGCGAGCAATATTTGGGCCCCGTCATAAGGCGGTTGATTCAGGACGAAGTTTGGGTTGGGCTGACCATCAGGCAGAAAGCGAGCATTGGCAAAAAGATGGGCGCCATAGCCCTTGGCATCGGTCCCTCCGAGGTAGCGTGCCGGGATGATCTGGTCGGTGTCAATGTTGATTTGCAGCATGACTGCGGCGACGCCACTGACTTCTGTGAATTTTTCCATCAAGTTCCCCCTGGCGCCATGGTGATGCAGCCCGCGATGGCGGAAGCCGCGACCGTTGCAGGGCTGGCCAAATGGGTGCGGGTGAGCGGCCCCTGTCGCCCTTTGAAATTGCGGTTGGTTGTGCTGATGACGCGTAGGTTGGCAAATCGGTCGTCACCAATGTGACCACAAAAGCCACAGGCGGACTCGTGCCACTCGAACCCAGCATCCTTGAAAACCTGGTCCAGCCCCTCGGCCTCTGCCGCACGCTTGACCGGCGTGGAGCCTGGGATGCACAGCGCCTGAACGCCAGGTTTGACCCGTTTTCCGCGCAGAATATCAGCCGCTGCCCGCAGGTCTGACAGCCGTGCGTTGGTGCATGAGCCAATGTAGGCAACGTCAATGGCAAGGCCAGCCAGAGACTGGCCCGGCTGGAGCTGCATATATTCCAATGCGCGTGCGGCTTCACTGCGCGCCTGCGGATCGCGCTCTTCGGATGGGTCAGGGACGCACTGGTCGATGGCGCACACATGCTGTGGGCTCGTGCCCCATGTGACTTGAGGACGAAGCGCGGAGACGTCGATGACAACCTCGGCGTCGAACACGGCTGCGGCATCGCTGCGAAGCGATGTCCAATAGGTGACGGCGGCGTCCCACGCGTCACCCTGCGGCGCATAAGAGCGCCCCTTCAGGTACGAGAAAGTGACTTCATCCGGTGCCACGAAACCGTATTTAGCCGAAAACTCGACGGACATGTTGCACAGGGTTAACCTGCCTTCAATCGGCATCTTGCGGATCACGTCGCCGGCAAACTCTACGGCGTAACCAATACCGCCATTGGCGCCCAACTGGCCGATCAGCGCCAGCACGAGGTCTTTGGCATACACCCCGTCTGGCAGGCTGCCATCGAAACGCACGCGCATGGTCTTGGGCTTGGCTTGTGCTAGTGTCTGGGTGGCCAGCACATGCTCAGCCTCGCTAGCACCTATTCCCCAAGCCAGCGCGCCGACACCGCCAACGGTGCAGGTGTGGCTATCGCAACACACCAGCGTGGTCCCGGGCAAGGCGATGCCAAGCTCTGGTGCGACGACATGGGCTATGCCCTGGCGCTCGTCGTCGTAGTCTATGAAATGAAACCCATAGTCCCGCGAAGCGCGTCGGGTGCCGTCGATCATGGCAGCCCCGCTTACCGAGACGGACTCCGTCGGCCCGCGGCCCGGTCGGGTAGAGATCAGGTGCTCAATCACGGTAAACACCTGCCCGCGACTGTCGGGTTGGCGGCCATGTTCTGCCAGCGCCCGTACCGCCTGGCTGCCGCTGAGCTCGTGCAAGACAAGCCGGTCGATTTGCAGCAGCACTTGATCCTCGCCAACGGCGGCGATCACGTGGTCTTGCCAGACCTTGTCAAAATAGCTTTGAGGTGCTGTCACGGCGCGTCACACCGACCGGGTGCCGTAGCGCTGCGCGAGCGCGTTGAAATGCTCAGCGTCGACCAGCTGCTGGCGTTCTTTGAACATCATCAACTGGTCTTCGACCCCCGCGATGGACCCTTGGTCGTGGAGATGCTGCAAGGTTCGCTGCATCGCCATCATGGAGGCCTGCAGGGCAACGTTGGCGTAGACGATGACCGAGTAGCCCAGGTCGGCCAATTCCTGGCGCGAAAGCAAGGGCGTCTTGCCGCCAACCACCATGTTGCAGATGTGAATTCCGGGTAGTTCGCGCGGGATCGCAGCGAGCTCGTCGTTGGACAAGGGCGCCTCAATGAACAGGAAGTCAGCACCAGCCTCCTGGTAGGCGCGAGCCCGGTCCAGCGCGGCCTCCAAGCCTTCGACCGCACGTGAATCAGTGCGGGCTAGGATCATCATGTTGTCGTCAGTTCGGGTGTCAACGGCCGCCTTGATTTTTTGCACCATTTCCGCCTTGCTGATGACGTCCTTGCCCTCGAAATGCCCGCAGCGCTTGGGAAAGGTCTGGTCCTCCAGCATGATGGCGTTGGCGCCGGCGCGCTCGAGCACGCGAATGGTGTGGATCACGCTGATAGCGTTGCCGAACCCGGTATCGCCGTCGATCAGAATCGGGATGTTGACGGCGTCTCTAATCGCCCCGACATGACCCGCGAGCTCACTCAGCGATACCAGTCCGATGTCGGGTACGCCAAGGTAGGTGTTGGCAACCGCTGCGCCGCTGACCATCAGCATGCTGTGCCCCGTGGCTTCTATCACGCGGGCCGCCAGCGCATTGGCCGCACCGGGCATAACGTGGCCTGCTCCGGGCGTTAGTGCCTGGCGAAAATTTTTGTTGAGATTGGCTTGGCGCGGGTCGTAGCTCATCTGATGTCCTTCGGGGTCTATGTGTGGCGGTGAAGCCGCGGAGGCGGCGGTCTTGTCTAAGCTTCATTGTGATCGAAGGGGTTCCAGATTGTCAACAATATGTCTAAATTATTGACAATAAAGTAGGACTGGTGCTAGCATGATCTCGCGATTTGGAGCCATCAGAACAATAGCCAACCTACTTGGAGACACCCGATGAAACTTACCCTAATGACTTGGTGCCATTTCTATCGCTCTGTGCTCAGGCACTGGCGGACGGTAGGTCTGGCGCTGCTGGCTTTGACTGGCTCAGCTGTTGTGCTGGCCGCAGGGCCCTTTCCTGGCGGCCCGATCAAGCTCATCGTGCCTTACCCTCCCGGCGGCGCGACCGACACCATAGGCCGCCAATTGGCGATCGAAGCTAGCAAGCATTTTGGTGTGCAGGTCGTGGTGGAAAATAAACCAGGTGCGGCAGGGAACCTGGGTGTGGTGGCAACCATTGCCGCAGCTGCTGACGGCTACACCGTGGTACTCGCAGGCTCCAACAATGTGGCTGCCGACCCAGTACAGGAAAAAATGCCCTTCGTTCCGCAGCGCGACTTGATACCGGTTGCGCCTGTGGTGTCCATCCCCTATGTGGTTGTGGCCAACCCGAGTTTTGCGCCCAACACCATCCGCGAACTGATAGCCGCAGCCAAGCAGGCGCCAGGCAAAATCAATTTTGCGTCTTCTGGGACTGGCGCGCCGCCACACCTCGCCAGCGAGTTGATTTTGGCGCTCGCTGGTGTTGACATCCGGCACATACCCTACAAAGGTGCCGTGCCCGCTTTCACCGACGTGGTGGGTGGCCAGGTGCAATTCATGACCGGGGACGTCAACTCTGCGATGCCGTTTTTGCAAAGCGGTAGGCTGAAGGCGATCGCCAGCACCGGCGCGGTTCGGCTGGACCTGCTGCCTCAGGTGCCGACCGTTGCCGAGAGTGGTTTGCCGGGCTACGAGGCCGAAGGTTGGTTTGGTATTTTTGCATCTGCCAAGACGCCACCTGAGGTCGTCGCCTTGTTGGCAAAGGGCTTTGAGAAAGCGGCTCAAGAAGCCGATTTCAAGAAGCGCATGGCAGTGCTTGGCGGGCGTGTGATGGCAATGGGGCGACCTGAGTTTGAACGCTACATCGCCAGTGAGACAGCCAAGCGTTCAAATTTGATCAAGACCAACAAGATATTGCTCGATAACTGAAGTGCCTTTATTGGCTGTGTGATGCAAGAGCAGGTCGCTTACCCGCAACTTTTCTCAGCCATTGAGTTGGCAGGGCAGCGCCTGAAGAATCGCATCGTGCATGCCTCGATTTCACCGCGCTATGGCTTCGACCGTGGCATGCACCCGTCCTACCTGCAGTACTTCGCCAATCGCGCGCGTGGCGGCGCGGCCATGGTCATCACCGACCCTGTAGGTATTGCGCCCCACCAAGGTAAAGATCGACTGGTTGCTTGGAATGACTCGATGCAAGGTGATTTGAGTCGCCTGGCCGACTCAGTCCGCGAGAATGACTGTGCGATATTGGCGCAGATTCAAGACAGTGGGCGCGGTCGCCATGTGCCGGGGCGAACCCATAATGCCATTGGTGCATCGCCGTTGCCAGACGACCTGAGCTATTCGATGCCGCACCCCCTGCGGCTCGACGAGATCGACGCATTCGTCGCATCGGCGGCCATGTCATCGGCACGATTGCAGCAATGTGGCTTCAGTGGTGTAGAAATCTCGGCCGGTCACGGCCATTTGTTTCATCAGTTCTTGTCACCAAGATCGAACCATCGCGCAGACGCTTATGGCGGTGACTTGGCCGGTCGTGCACGTTTGTTGGTTGAAGTCTGTCAGGCCATTCGCGATCGCTGTGGGCCAAACTTTATTCTCGGCGCCAAATTACCGGGAGACGACGGCGTCCCGGGTGGTGTCGGACCGGCTCAGGCGGCACAGATCGCGTCGTACCTGTGCAGCCAGGTCAGGTTGGACTACTTGAGCTATGCGCAGGGATCGCATCACCGCAGCCTGGAGATGCATTTGCCAGACGAAAGCTATCCGCGCCTGGCCTATATGGGGCTGATCAAGTCCCTGCGTCAAGCTACGCCCGGCATTCCGGTGATGGGCCTGGGGCGGATCACAGACCCGGCCGAGGCTGAGGGCATCGTGGCTCGTGGCGATGCCGAACTGGTGGGGCTGGGCCGAGCCTTGATTGCCGACCCGGCCTGGCCGCGCAAAGCGCGGGCCGGCCTGGCACGGGACATTCGCTATTGCGTATCGTGCAACACCTGCTGGAAAACCATCAACAGTAACCGTCCAATCGGCTGTGACAACAACCCCCGTCTAGCCCAAGATCAGGAGCTCGATGCGCCCAACATCGCCGCGCAGCATAGCCTGCGCATCGTGGTCGTTGGCGCGGGCATTGCTGGTCTGGAGGCCGCCAGCACCGCCGCCGCCCGTGGCCACATGGTCACTGTCTTGGGGCGATCTGAGGCCGTGGGTGGCAAGACCCGCCTGCTGGCCAGCCTGCCTTTGGGGGAGTCACTTTCCAGCATTTACGACTACCAGCAGCTCGCAGCCACGCGCAGCGGCGTGCAGTTTCGTCTGGGCGTTGCAGCCCGTCTCCAAGACATCCTTGATCTGCGGCCGGACGTCGTGGTGTTGGCGACAGGGTCGACGATGACCTGGCCCGTCGGGCTGCCTGTAACGCTGCAGCGAGATGGATTAGTGGTCGATCTGCGCGATGCGATTCCCGCCCTATTGCCCTTACGCCAGCGGCAGAAGGGAACGGCCGTGCTCTATGACATGGACCAGACTGAAGGGACTTATGCAGCAGCCGAATTTTTGCATGACCGATTTGAGCGTGTGGTGCTGCTGTCATCGCGTGAGACTATCGCTGAAGAAGTCGTTTTGGTGATGCGTCAACGAATCCTGCGGCGCTTTCATGAGCGGGGGATCGAAGTCAAGACAATGGTCGAGCCGGTTTGGACCGAGTCGATGGAAGACGAATCGCGCTTGCACTACCGCAGCGTGTTTGGCGGACCCTTGCATGCCATCGACGATGTGGCGTTCTTCTCTTATGCATCACCGCGCCAACCCAATATCGCACTGCTGCAACCACTGATTGATGCAGGGCTTGCCGTGCACACCGTAGGTGACTGCAAGTCCGCCCGCGATACGCTGAGTGCCACCGCAGAAGGCTACGCTGTGGGTCGCATCATTTAATATCGCCACGTTCACTTTTTATTCACCTTAGGAATTTCAATGACCTCGCAGCAACTGACTTTGGACCCCGCCACCACGGCACTGATATTGATTGACTTGCAAAATGGCATCGTTGCTATGAATGTCTTCCCGCAGACCAGTGCTGAAGTTGTTGAACGCTCGCGCCAACTCGTGCAAGCGTTCCGGGCTGCCAATGCTCAAGTGGTTATGGTGACGGTGGCAAACCTGCCGGACGGTAAAGACGCGCTGCAGCCGCTGGCTGACGCCATGCCGCCCGCAGGTGCACCTCGGCCGGCCAACTGGGCTACACCCGTTGATGCATTGACGCCTCAAACTGGTGACCTGCAAATTGTCAAGCGCCAGTGGGGCGCGTTTTACGGCACCGAGTTCGACTTGCAACTGCGCCGCCGCGGCATCAAGACCATCGTTTTGGCCGGGATCAGCACCAATGTGGGTGTGGAGTCCACCGCGCGCGATGCCTTTGAGCGCGGCTACCAGCAAGTTTTTGTAGCCGACGCGATGGCCAGTCCTTCGGCCGAGGCGCACGCCAATACATTGAAGTTCACCTTCCCCCGTATTGGCCGTACGCGCACCACGCAGGAAGTGCTTAGCGCCATTGGCGCTGGCTAGCCTTTCATGAATCCAGGCTAACCCGCCAGGCCTGAAAGCACATGCTCGGCAGCGATCAGGTCCAGCGCTGCAAAGCCCACGGACTTGAACACCGTGATGTCTGACTTGGCGCGGCGGCCGTCGACCACTGCAGGCGAAGCCACCAGCTCCGAGAGCTCGGCCAGTACATCTTGCGCCGAAATCAGTCCGGCTCGCAGTGCTTGGACGACCTCACCGCCTTTTTCAAGGACAGCGGCGCGGTCGTCCGCGAACAGCCTAACTCGGGGCAGCAGTTGGAGTTCCGCCTCGGCCATATTCGCTGTAAAGGCACCGATCAGCCCCAGGTGGGTTCCAGCCTTGACCCAGGCGCTGGGAATAAAAGGCGTGCTCGCCGTGGTGGCGGCGGCAACGATGTCTGCGTTGGCCAGCGCAAGCTGAAGGTCGCTGGTGGCCTGGGCGACGATGCCAACTTCAGCCAGGCTTGCAACTACGCGGTAGGCCTTGTCTAAACTGCGCCCCCAGATCGTGATCTCCGACAGGTGAAACACGCTGTGGTGTGCCATGGCCAAGTGCGCCGAGAGTGCGCCTGTGCCCAAAACCAAAAGGCGTTGGCTGTTGGGACG
>JBIKZZ010000262.1:0-4904 GCA_044354435.1 Rhodoferax sp.
CGCGGCATGATGCTGGAAGAAGGCCAAGGCGTCATTGCCATGCTGGTGGCTGAGGACGAGCAGCAAAGCGTGCTGACGGCCACCCAAAACGGCTACGGCAAACGCACCAGCATCACCGAGTACACCCGGCACGGCCGTGGCACCAAAGGCATGATCGCCATCACGCAGTCCGAGCGCAATGGCCGGGTGGTGGCGGCCACGCTGGTGCATGTGGACGACGAGATCATGCTCATCACCGACAAGGGTGTGCTGGTGCGTACCCGAGTGAGTGAAATTCGCGAATTGGGCCGGGCCACCCAGGGCGTGACGCTGATCGGGCTGGATGAAGGCTCCAAACTCAGCGGGCTGCAACGCATTGTCGAAAACGACGCCAACCCGGTCGACGATGACGCAGCGCCAGATGCCGAGGCCAACGGCGACGCCGATGCCTGATTGCTACGATATAGATAGCTAGAAAAGCCCACGGGACATGGGCTAAAGGCACTTTTCATGCTGATTTTCTTATGACTCGTCCGTTCAATTTTTCCGCCGGGCCGGCCACCATGCCGCCCGAGGTGCTGACGCAGGCAGCCGCAGAGATGCTGGACTGGCATGGCAGCGGCATGGGTGTGATGGAGATGAGCCACCGTGGGCGCGAGTTTGTCTCGATCTACGAGCAGGCAGAAGCAGATCTGCGCGAGCTGCTGGCCGTGCCGGCGCAGTTCAAGATCCTGTTCATGCAGGGCGGCGGATTGGCTGAAAATGCCATCGTGCCGCTGAACCTGGCTGGCCGGCGCGCGGGCTTTGGGCCAGCCGGCCCGATCGATGTGGTGGTAACCGGCAGTTGGAGCCAAAAATCATTCAAAGAAGCCGCCCGCTACGGCCAGGCCAACCTGGCCGCCAGCAACGAGGCCGACGGCCACACCAGCCTGCCGCCGCCGGCGAGCTGGCGGCTGAGCCCCAACGCCGCCTATGTGCACCTGTGCAGCAACGAAACCATCCATGGCGTCGAATGCCACGAGCTGCCGGATCTGCACGTCCTGGGCTGCGCGGCACCCTTGGTGATTGATTTTTCCTCTCACGCCGCCTCGCGGCCAGTGGACTGGTCGCGTGTCGGTCTGGCCTTTGCCGGAGCGCAGAAAAATTTGGGACCGGCCGGCCTGACGCTGGTGGTGGTGCGTGAAGACCTGATCGGTCACGCCCTGCCCGCCTGCCCCAGCGCTTTTGACTACAAAAATGTGGCCGATGCAGGCTCTATGTTCAACACACCACCCACCTACGCCATTTACATGGCAGGGCTGGTGTTCCAGTGGCTCAAGCGCCAGGGCGGCATTGCCGCCATCGAAGCCCGCAACCAGGCCAAGGCGGCGCTGTTGTATGAGGCCATTGACAGTTCCAGCCTGTACTGGAACCGGGTGGCGCCGGACTGCCGTTCGCGCATGAACGTGCCGTTTTTCCTGCGCGACGAGCAACTCAACGCCGGTTTTCTGACCGGCGCGCAGGGCCGCGGTCTGCTGCAGCTCAAGGGCCACAAGTCCGTGGGCGGGATGCGGGCCAGCCTGTACAACGCGATGCCGCTGGCGGGCGTGCAGGCGCTGGTGGACTACATGCGAGAATTTGAAAAAAACCCACGCTGAGGCGACAAATCACCCATGGCACACACCCTGCCCCAATTGCGTACCCAGATCGACACCCTGGACCGAGAACTGCTGGCGCTGCTGAACCGGCGCGCCGGGCTGGCCCTGGAGGTTGGCGAGATCAAGCGTGCCGAAGGTTCAGCAGTGTTTCGACCAGACCGTGAGGCCCAGGTGATTGCCGGGCTGCAGGGCGCTAACCCCGGCCCGCTGAAGCCGCCTCACATCGCGGTCATATGGCGTGAGGTGATGTCGGCTTGCCGCTCGCTTGAAGCCGTGCAGCGGGTGGCCTTCCTGGGCCCGGCCGGCACGTTCAGCGAACAGGCGGCACTGCAGTACTTTGGCTCCAGCCTGGAGCGACTGCCCTGTGTCAGCATCGACGAGGTGTTTCGGGCCACGGCGGCTGGCAGCGCCGAATTTGGCGTGGTGCCCATTGAGAACTCCACGGAAGGTGTGATCTCCCGCTCGCTGGACCTGCTGCTCAATTCGCCGCTGCAGATTGTGGGCGAAACCAGTTTCCTGATTCGCCACAACCTGATGCGCCTGGAACCGTCAGACCTGGGTATTGAGGCCGTTTTTGCCCATCCGCAAGCGCTGGCCCAGTGCCAGGAGTGGCTCACCACGCACATGCCAAAGGTGGAACGGCGGGCGGCGTCCAGCAACGCCGAAGGGGCCCGCCTGGCAGCGGGTAACCCGGCCTGGGCCGCCATTGCCGGCGAGCGCGCGGCCAGCGAGTTTGGCCTGCACATCGTGTCCAGGGCAATCCAGGACGATGCCTTCAACCGTACCCGTTTTGCCGTGGTTTGCCTGCCGCAAACCCTGCCCAGCCAGCCCGCCACCGGGCATGACTGCGTGAGCCTGATCGTATCGGTGCCGAACAAGCCGGGCGCGGTGCACGATCTGCTGGTCCCGCTCAAGAAACATGGCGTGTCCATGACGCGCTTTGAATCGCGCCCGGCGCGCTCCGGCCAGTGGGACTACTTCTTCTATATTGACATCGCGGGCCATCCGAGCCAGCCGCCGGTAGCCGCTGCGCTGCGGGAACTGCAAGGCTTGTGCGCCTTTTATAAGCAGTTAGGCGCTTACCCTTCGGGCGACTGATGTTTCGGCAACTCGGACTCATAGGCTGCGGCCTGATGGGCGGCTCGTTCGCGCTGGCGCTCAAAAACGCCGGGCTGGTACGCCACGTCGTCGGCTACAGCCCTTCAGCGGCCACCCTGGCGCGTGCGCTCGACATGGGCGTGATCGATGCCTCAGCGGCGAGCGCGGCCAATGCCGCCAGCGGCTCCGACTTGGTGCTGTTGGCGATGCCAGTGGCAGCGATCGAAGCCACCCTGCGCGAGATCCAGCCGCGCATTCACCCTGGCATGCTGGTGATGGATGTGGGCTCAACCAAACGTGACGTGGCCGCCGCCAGTGAAAGCGCGCTGCGTCATCAGCAGGGCTGCTTTGTGCCGGCCCACCCTATGGCGGGGCGCGAAGTGTCGGGCGTCGCCCATGCCGATGCGGCGCTGTACCAAGACCGCCTGGTGATCCTGACGCCCACCCGCCACACCCAGGCTGAGGCACTGGCTAAAGCCGTCGACGTTTGGCGGGCGATGGGTTGCCGTGTGGTTCAAATGTCGCCGGCCCAGCATGACGCGGCACTGGCTGCCGTCAGCCACCTGCCGCACCTGTTGGCGTTTGCCTTCATCAACTCAGTCGCGGGCCAAACTCAGGCAGCCGACAGCCTGGCCGTGGCCGGCCCGGGATTTCGCGATTTCAGCCGCATTGCCGCCAGTGAGCCCCGCATGTGGCGCGACATTCTGCTGGCCAATCGAGACGAGATCCTGAGCCAGACCCGCCAGTTTCGTGCCAGCCTAGAGGCGCTGGAGCAGGCCATCACCAATGCCGACGGTGACGGCGCAGCCCTCGAACGCCTGATCGAGCAGGCCAGCACCGCCCGCGCCAACTGGCGACTGGGCCAACCAGGTTCCTGATGTTTGCCACCAAGTTCCTTGATATTCCACCACTGGCCGGCGCCGCTGGCGCCTTGGTGCTGCCCGGCTCCAAAAGCATTTCGAACCGGGTGCTGCTGCTGTCGGCCCTGTGTCTGGGCAGCACCACCCTGTACGACGTGCTGGACTCGGACGACACCCGCGTCATGCTTGCCGCATTGCGCCAGCTGGGTTGCGGTGTACGCCAAAGCGGCACCACGGTCGAGGTGGATGGCCTGGGCGGGCAGCTGCCCGTGCGGCAGGCCCAGCTCTTCATGGGCAACGCTGGCACCGCGATCCGGCCGCTGACCGCCGCGCTGGCCGTGCTGGGCGGTGACTTTGAACTGCGGGGCGTGCCCCGCATGCACGAGCGACCGATAGGCGACTTGGTGGATGCGCTGCGCCAACTCGGCTGTCATATCCAGGACCTGGGCCAGCCCGGCTACCCGCCGCTTCGCATTGGCCAACCTGCGCTAAAGCTGGATGCACCGATCAAAGTGCGCGGCGACGTCTCCAGCCAGTTCCTGACCGCGCTGCTGATGGCGCTGCCGCTGGTGGCGCGGCGCGATGTCGTGATCGAGGTGGTGGGCGAGCTGATCTCGCGACCTTATGTGGAGATCACGCTCAAGCTGCTGGCGCGCTTTGGTGTGGTGGTGGCCCGCGACGGCTGGCAGCGCTTCACCATCCCTGCGGGCAGCCAGCTGCGCTCACCGGGGAGCCTGCACGTCGAGGCCGACGCCTCATCTGCTAGCTATTTCATAGCATTAGGTGCAATAACCACGGGGCCTAGAGGCCAAAATGGCATAAAAATCCAGGGCCTGGGCCAGGACTCTATCCAAGGCGATATCCGTTTTATTGAGGCTGCACGGATGATGGGCGCGCAGATCGACAGCGGCCCCAACTGGCTGCATATCCGGCGCGGCGAGCCCGGCCAGGGCTGGCCCCTCAAGGCGATTGACCTGGACTGCAACCACATCCCCGATGCCGCCATGACGCTGGCGGTGATGGCGCTGTATGCCCAGGGCACCACCACGCTGCGCAACATCGCCAGTTGGCGCGTCAAAGAGACCGACCGCATCGCCGCCATGGCCGCAGAATTGCGCAAACTTGGCGCACAGGTGGAAGAAGGCGCCGATTTTTTACGGGTAACGGCGCCCGCCAGCCCGGCAGACTGGCGCGCGGCCAGCATTCACACCTACGACGACCACCGCATCGCCATGTGCTTTTCACTGGCGGCGTTCAACCCGGCAGGGCTGCCGGTGCGCATCGAAGACCCCAAATGCGTGGCCAAAACCTTCCCCGACTACTTTGAAGC
>JBIKZZ010000263.1:0-4902 GCA_044354435.1 Rhodoferax sp.
CGGGCTGGCCAAAGAATATGGCGGCGTGTGCCACCTGCGCTTTGACGACACCAACCCTGAAAAAGAAGACACCGAATACG
This sequence comes from Rhodoferax sp., assembly GCA_044354435.1. GTDB lineage: Bacteria > Pseudomonadota > Gammaproteobacteria > Burkholderiales > Burkholderiaceae_C > Rhodoferax. The sequence continues at coordinate 81 of JBIKZZ010000263.1, forward strand.
TCAACAGCATCATCGACGCCGTGAAATGGCTGGGCTTCAGTTGGAGCCAAATGGGTAACGACAATGCCTACCAAGCCAGCGACTACTTTGACTTTATGTACCGCGCTGCCGAGGCGCTCATCGAAGCTGGTCACGCTTACGTAGACGAACAAACCGCTGAGGAAATGCGAACCAACCGAGGCGACTTTGGCAAGCCCGGCGTTGACAGCCCTTTCCGAAGCCGCACACCCGCCGAGAACCTAGCGCGATTCCGAGAGATGCGCGATGCCAAGTTAGCCGACGGCGCTGCCGTACTACGCGCCAAGATCGACATGGCCTCGCCCAACATCAACCTGCGCGACCCGGCCATTTACCGCATCCGCCGCGCCACCCACCACCACACGGGAGACACCTGGTGCATCTACCCGATGTACACCTTTGCGCACCCGATCGAAGACGCGCTGGAGCAGATCACCCACAGCATCTGCACGCTGGAGTTTGAAGACCAGCGCCCGTTTTACGACTGGCTGCTGGCGCAGCTGTGCCAAGGCGGCCTGCTGGGCGCGCCGCCGCCGCACCAGTACGAGTTTGCCCGGCTCAACCTCACCTACGTGATCACCAGCAAGCGCAAACTGGCCCAACTGGTATACGACCACAAGGTCAGCGGCTGGGACGACCCGCGTATGCCAACCATCGTGGGGCTGCGCCGGCGCGGCTACACGGCGCAGAGCCTGCAGCTGTTTGCCGAGCGCATTGGCGTGACCAAGAGCGACAGCTGGATCGACTACGCCACGCTGGAAGGCTGCCTGCGCGAAACCCTGGACCACAGCGCTCCGCGCGCCATGGCCGTGCTGGACCCGATCAAACTGGTGCTCACCAACTGGGATGAGGTGATGGGCAAGGGTGTAACGGGCATGCTGGACGACTGCAGCGCCCCGGTGCACCCGCACCACCCCGAGCTCGGCCAGCGCCACTTCAAAATGGGCCACGAGGTATGGATCGAGAGCGGCGACTATGAAGAAACGCCGCCCAAGGGTTTCTTCAGGCTGTTCCCCCCAAGCATTGACGCGAGCGGCAATGCGGTGCCAGGAAGCAAGGTTCGGCTGAAGTACGGCCACGTGATCGAATGCATCGGCGCTATCAAAGATGAAGCAGGGAACCCAAGCACCGTGCTGGCCCGCCTGCTGCCAGACACCAAAAGCGGCACGCCTGGTAGCGACAGTGTGAAGGTGAAAGGCGTGATCACGTGGGTGGGCGTGGCTGACGCCAGCGCCGCCGAAGTGCGCCTGTACGACCGTTTGTTTACCGACCCCCAGCCCGACGCCGGCGGCAAAGACTTCATCGAGAGCCTGAACCCCAGCAGCCTGAAAGTGGTGACCGCCATGGTGGAGCCCTCACTGGCCACCGCACAACCTGACCAGAAGTTTCAGTTTGAACGCCACGGCTATTTTGTAGCCGACCGCGTGGACCATGTGCCGGGGCAGCGGGCGGTGTTTAACTTGGCGGTGGGGTTGCGGGATGGGTGGGGGAAGTGACCTGATGGAGACCACATGAAAATTTCTTACGACAAGGCCACGGATTCCCTTTACATCCACCTAGCTGACAGGGCATCTGTTGACTCTGACGAGGTAAAGGACGGCGTGGTGCTCGACTTTGATGCTAACGGCGCTAGTGGGCATTGATGTTCAACACGCTAGACAAAGGGCTGATCTGAGCAACCTATCGCTATCCAAAATGCCATTTGGCGAGTTATTGGCTGCTTAGCTACGGCAAATTAGCTCTGTTAAGTGCCGCCGGCGCTGTGGGTCTGCAGAACTCGCCCGCCCAATGCCCTATCTCAGTCATCAACCCCGGCCGCCCGCCCAGCCCCATCGAGGCATCCAGCACGGCGCCGTGCAATACCCTGCTGTGAGGGGTGAGCAAAAAGGCGATCAGTTCTGCAATTTCGGGCGGCTCGATCAGCCTTTGCTTGGGTAGGCGCGCCACAAAGGCCACCCGCTCAGCGTCGGTCATGGCGTTCAGCGTGCTGGCCTGGAACATGCCGGTGTTGGTGGCGCCGGGGCAGATGGCAAACACGTCCAGCGGGGTGTGCACGTGCTCGGCAGCGATCTGGCGGGTCATAAAGGCCACGGCAGCCTTGCTCATGCCGTCGGCCAGCCGAAAAAACGGAAAGGTCGCCACGCCGCCGCCCACCGAGCTGATGCTCACCAGCTTGGCGGCAGGCAGCTCTGCCAGGGCCAGGTCGCCCCACTGGCGGCGCATTTGGGCCACAAACAGCTGCGTCAGCGTCAGCGTACCGGCAGCGTTGATGTGCAGTAGCAGCTCGTCTTGCTGGGTGCTGTCTGTGGCGTAGTCGGCCACGGTGGCGGTGCCCACGGCCGCGTTGTTGACCAGCGCATCCAGCCGGCCCCAGGTTGAGAGCGCTTCGGCAAAAAACGCACGAATGGATGCGCTGTACGCCAGGTTCAAGGGGTGCAGGCTGAGGCGGTCGCCAAATTCGCCGAGTTCGGCTTTGAAGGCCATCGCCTGCTCTGGCGTTTCCACCCCCTGCGCATAGCTGGCGGCCACGGCCCAGCCGTCTTGCAGCAGCCGGCGCACCGTGGCGCGGCCGATGCCGCCCAGGGCACCGGTGACGACGGCGACTTGGCGGGTGGGGTGGGGCATGTCAGGTGGTGGTTGCGATAGACAGTTCAGTGGCTGTGCAGCTTTTCCTGCAGCCACACCTTGATGAGGGACTGGTAGGGCACATCGCGCGCGTTGGCCGCGATCTTGATGGCGTCCAGCAAATGTTGCGGCAGGCGCAGTGAAATCGTCTTGGTGGTCGGCTTCAAATTCGGCATCGTTGCCTTCTTGGCCTTGGACCAATCCAGGTGGTCGACGGAATCATGTGATTCCCAATAGGCTCGCTCCTGGGCTTCATTGGCAAATGTCGGAATGGATTTAGTGGCCTTGTTCATAAACTGCTCGCTCCTTTCGGTGCATGTCCCTGGCGGAAATAACGCGAATCAACTGACCAGACCGTCTAAGGGTCAACGTGATGTGCAATAGTCGTTCTTCGTCGGACTTACCCAGGGCATGAAGTCTGGGCTCCAGCTGGCTGTGGCTGCCATCCTCCAGCAGCAACAAGGGCGCATTGAAAAAAATCTGTTCCGCCTCAGCCATGGATACACCATGCTTGTCATTCTTCCGAGCATTGCCGTCGTCCCAGTCGAACCCAACAATTTTGCCGAAATCGATCATTTTTGTATATTACCATGATGTACATAAATAACACCCGCTGCCATCAGGTTAAGCCAACCATTTGCTGCGGAAGGCCAGCCATGAACCCAACCCTTCACCTCTGCCTCGCCCTGCTGTTGCCCTGGGTTGCTGCCCACGCGCTGCCCCAGCAGGCCGTGTCGCTGCAGCGGCAAGACCAGACATCATCGCTGCGCTGGCTTATGCGCCCATGGCTGGCGCTTGCCGGAGTGTGGCTGTCATCTCGCCCGGTGCAGGGGGTTCGGAGACCGGCTACAGCTACCTGGGCGAGGCGCTGGCTGGGCTGGACTATCTGGCTGTGGTGGTAAAGCGGCAAGTGGCTGGCCGTGATTGACGGCGCCACCCATATGAACCTGGCCGGCAACGGCATGGCCCGCAACACCCAAGACCTGACCACTCAGGTGATTGGCGACTTTCTGGACGGCGTTCAGCGCGACAACTGCCGCGCCCCGAGGGCGTACCCTGGTATGGCGATTGAATCGAAGTGATCGGTGGGGAGGGTTTGAGTTGCTATTTAAACAATAGCTGTAAATCTATGCGCCACATGGGTTAACGGCTAATTTAATGCTGGAAAACAGCTGATCCGCCTAAGGCCTCAACGCCAATCCGCCGTGCAGATGCCGCACTGTGGTGTGGCCCTGGCTGTGAAGCCACTGCGTCACCTGCTGGCTGCGGTTGCCGCTGCGGCACACCAGCACCACGGGGGTGGCGCCGGCGCCAAACCACAGTGCGTCGTGGCGTGGCAGCTCGCTCACCGGGGCGCTGACGGCGGTATGGTGGCCGTGGCGCAGGCCACCGCCTGCCTGCTGCTCGGCCACTTCACGCAGGTCCACCAGTTGGGCTTCCGGGTGGGCGCCCAAAAAGGCGTCCAGTTCATGCCAATGCAGCGTGCCGGCGGCCAATGCCGTGGCGTCTGGCGGGCTTGAAAAGACAGGGAGGGTCCAAACTGGCTCGGTTTCGGCTTGAAGGGCCGCCAGCGCTTGGCCGCAGCGCGCAATGGCGTCGCAGGCGGCGGTAACTTGCGCTTCGGTGCTCAATAGGCCGATGGACAGTCTCACCGCCGACTCGCAGCGCCAGGCCGGCAGGCCCATGGCCACCAGCACATGGCTGGGCTGGGCTTTGCCTGCGCTGCAGGCGCTGCCCGCACTTACCCGCAGTCCGGCGGCGTCAAACACGTCCAGCACCTGCTTGCTGGGTAGGCCCGGCACCGAAAAATTGAGCGTGGTGGGCAAACTGTGTTCGAGCGGGGTGTTGAACACGATGGCCGGGAAAGCGCTTCGCAGGGCGTGTTCCAGTTGGTCACGCAAAGTCTGTAGCGCCGCGTGACTGGCGAATGTGCCGCCCCGCTGCAGGGCCTGCAGCACGGCCCCCAGGGCTACGATGCCGGGCATGTTCTCGGTGCCGCTGCGCAGGCCGCATTCCTGCCCGCCACCCACCACCAGCGGCGTGAACGGGGCACCGCGGCGCACATACAGCAGCCCAATGCCCTTGGGCGCATGCAGCTTGTGGCCAGAAAACACCGCGTAGTCGACGCCACGCGCGGGCAATTGCAAATCGAGCTTACCCAAGGCCTGAACGCCGTCGA
>JBIKZZ010000264.1:0-4900 GCA_044354435.1 Rhodoferax sp.
TTTGGGCATGGGCGTGTTTTGTGGCTATTTGGGCGCGGCTCCCAGCCTGCTCTGGGCCTCGGGTGTGGTGTTTGCGGCCGCCTTTGTGGTGCTGGTGCCGGTGGCCATCTGGATCTACACCCTGGTATTTGCCCTGTCATCACTGTGGTTCGCTCACTATGGCCTGGGCGCGCTCCAGGCCTTGCGCCAGGAAGCAGCGGCAAGTGCCAGCGCCAGGGTCAGCGTTAGCGCGCCGGTTCAACCGACCGAGCTGGTCTTACCGGCTGCCGACGCGTTAGCATTGCCCCATGAGCCAACCCTTAAACCTCCCCAGACTTGAGTCAGCGCCCCGGATCGGCTTGATCATCGTCGGTGACGAGATCATGTCCGGCAAACGTGCCGACAAGCATTTGCCCAAGACCATCGAATTGCTCAAGGCGCGCGGCTTGGCGCTTGATTACGCCGACTATGTCGGCGACGCGCCAGACCGCATCACCAGCACCCTGAGCCGCGCCTTTGCCTCTGGCGATCTGGTGTTCTCTTGCGGCGGCATTGGCGCCACCCCCGACGACCACACGCGGCAATGCGCGGCCAGGGCATTAGGCTGCGAGTTGGCACTGCACCCCCAAGCCGAAACCCTGATCCGCCAGCGAATGCAAGATGTGGCTTTGGAGCAGGGCGTGGCCTATGAACCCGACCGGCCGGACAACATTCACAGGCTCAACATGGGAACCTTCCCGGTTGGCGCCCAGATCATTCCCAACCCGTACAACAAGATTCCCGGCTTCAGCTGCGGTAGTGTGTACTTTGTGCCTGGTTTTCCGGTCATGGCCTGGCCCATGATCGAGTGGGTACTTGACACCCATTACCCGCACCTGTTTCGCACTGCGGCCTGGATCGAGCAATCGGTGATCGTCTTTGGTGCCATGGAGGCCACCCTGACGCCCCTGATGGAGACGCTGGAGCGTGACTTTGCGGGTGTCAAGGTGTTTAGCCTGCCCAGCGTGGATCACCCCCAGTACGGGCGCCACATCGAGCTCGGCGTCAAGGGGGAGCCAACCCTGGTCAGCCAGGCCTACCCAGCCCTGTTGGCGGGTTTGCGGCAGTTTGATGCCCAGCTTGGCCCTGAATTGGTGCAGAAATAAATGCCGTGATTTGGTGCGTCTTAAATTGCACTAATAAAGTGCAAAAATCAAGAAAAACAAATGCCGCTGACAGTTTGGTGCACCCGAGTTCCCGCCTAAAGTCAAGGCAAAATACCGCACCAGGCCACTTTGCTCGCTAAGGCGGCCTTGGCACAAAACCTGCATCCCCTTTTGCATCTACTTATCAACCACAACCCGCACAGGAGAATCTGATGGCCAAGACCGTCGCAGACGTCATGAAAATGGTGAAAGACAACGAAGTTAAGTTTGTTGACTTTCGTTTCACCGACACCCGTGGCAAAGAACAGCACGTGACCGTGCCAGTCTCCCATTTTGACGAAGACAAGTTCACCGCCGGCCACGCCTTTGACGGCTCTTCCATCGCCGGCTGGAAGGGCATTGAAGCCTCGGACATGCAGCTCATGCCCGACCCCAACACCGCCAATGTGGACCCGTTTTTCGAGGAAACTACGCTGTTCATGCAGTGCGACGTGGTCGAGCCCAGCGACGGCAAGTCCTACGACCGTGACCCGCGTTCCATTGCCAAGCGCGCCGAGGCTTACCTTAAGGCGTCCGGCATTGGCGACACTGCCTACTTCGGCCCCGAGCCCGAATTCTTCATTTTTGACAGCGTACGCTGGAGCAACGAGCCCGGCAAGGTGTTCTTTGAGATCGACGAGTACGAGGCGCCCTGGAACTCGGGCGCCAAGCTCGAAGGCGGCAACCGTGGCCACCGCCCCACCGTCAAGGGCGGCTACTTTCCGGTGCCCCCGGTCGACAGCACGCAAGACATGCGCGCTGAAATGTCGCTGATCCTTGAGTCGCTAGGCATCCCCGTTGAGGTGTTCCACCACGAAGTGGCAGGCGCCGGCCAAAATGAGATCGGCACCCGTTTCAGCACGCTGGTACAGCGCGCCGACTGGACGCAGGTGCTCAAGTACGTGGTCTGGAACGTGGCTAATGCCTACGGCAAAACCGCCACCTTCATGCCCAAGCCCTACGCTGGCGACAACGGCTCCGGCATGCACGTGCACCAGTCCATCTGGAAAGACGGCAAGAACCTGTTCGCCGGTGACGGCTACGCCGGCCTGAGCGACTTCGCCCTGTACTACATCGGCGGCATCATCAAGCACGCCCGTGCCCTGAACGCCATCACCAACCCTGGTACCAACAGCTACAAGCGCCTGGTGCCCGGATTTGAGGCGCCGGTGAAACTGGCCTACAGCTCGCGCAACCGCTCGGCATCTATCCGCATCCCGTTTGTGGCCAACCCCAAGGGCCGGCGTATCGAGGCGCGCTTCCCGGACCCATCCGCCAACCCCTACCTGTGCTTCTCGGCACTGATGATGGCCGGCCTCGATGGCGTGGAAAACAAAATCCACCCGGGCGAAGCCGCCACCAAAGACCTCTACCATCTGCCCCCCGAGGAAGACGCCAAGGTGCCGACCGTGTGCCACAGCCTGGACCAGGCGCTGGGCTACCTCAATGAAGACCGCGCCTTCCTGACCCGTGGCGGTGTTTTCACTGACTCCATGCTGGACGCCTACATTGATCTCAAGATGACTGAGGTGACCCGCTTCCGCATGGCGCCCCATCCGGTTGAGTACGACATGTACTTCTCCCTGTGAGGACCGGCGGTGCTGAACCGCCTGACCACACTGGGTAACTGAGAAAAGGGACGGCTTTGGCCGTCCCTTTTTGTTCCCGCTGTCGGCCTTTTCCCGATTTTCCAAAGCATTTGTCGCATACTCTCACACGATGCAAGCCCTGTCCATGCCTCGTTCCCGTATGAATATTGCCATCTGGCTGGCCGTTTGCGCCACCGTTTTTTCTGGCGCTGGCCAGGCCCAGAACGCCATCTACCGCTGTGGCAATGAATACACCAACACGGTGTCCGACCCTGTCGCCCGCGGCTGTAAAAAGATCGAAGGCACGACGATCACGGTGGTGCCGCCTGTTCGACTTCCGACGCCCTTGGCAGCACCAGCGGCAACGCCAGTTACCGGGTCACGGCCTGCTGGGCAACGGGTCGACGCTGGTGAGCAGCGTGCCCGCGATTCGGATGCACGACAGATCCTGAGCGCCGAGTTGAAGAAAGCTGAAGCCCGGCAGATCGAGTTGCAGCGCGAGTACAACAATGGTGAGCCGGAGCGTCGCGGCGACGAGACCCGCAACTACCAGAAATACCTGGACCGTGTGGCCGAGATCAAGGCGAGCCTGGCTCGTAACGACAGCGACATGGCCAGCATTCGGCGCGAACTCGCCCGTCAAACGGGCGGACCTGCCGCCAGCGCCGGGAAATAATCGGCGTGAAACCAGCGCTCGCCACCAGCAGCAGCGCCGCCGCGGCTGCAGGACGATTCCAGGCCTTTGACCTGCTCGCCACGCTGGTGGCCGTGGTGCGCAGCAATGGCGCCGTGGTGTTTGCCAACTCGGTGCTGGAGGACGCCCTGGGCATCTCCCGGCGCATGCTGCTGGGCGCTTCATTGCCCGACAGTTTCACTGAACCCCTGCCGCTGCGCCAGGCGCTGGCAGGCGCACGCAGCAACGAGTTTGCAGCCCTGCGGTATGACGCCTGGCTCAAGCGCCTGAACCGTGAGCCACTGCCGGTGCATGTGATCGTGGCCCAGTCCGAAGGCACGGATGAGTTCATCGTCGAGCTGCTACCTCTGGAGCAGCAAGCTCGCAAGGACCGGGAGGAGCGCCTGGCGGAGCAGGCCCAGACCAATAAAGAGCTGATTCGTAACCTGGCGCATGAGATCAAAAACCCGCTCGGCGGTATCCGCGGCGCAGCCCAGTTGCTGGAGATGGAGATCGAGTCACGCGACCTCACCGAGTACACCCAGGTGATCATCCATGAAGCCGACCGTTTGCAGACCCTGGTGGACCGCCTGCTGGCGCCGCACCGCCGACCTCACATGGTGGGAGACGTCAATATCCACGAGGTTTGCGAACGGGTGCGCTCGCTTATTCTGGCTGAATTTCCGCGGGGTCTGCAGGTGGTTCGCGACTACGACACGTCGATCCCGGAGTTTCGCGGCGACTTTGAGCAGTTGATACAGACCGTGCTCAATATTGCGCACAATGCCTGTGAGGCCTTGAGCGATCAGATCGCCCAAGGTCATGCGATCCTGACATTTTGTACCCGCGTGGCGCGTCAGACGACCTTTGGCAAACAGCGCTACCGGTTGGCACTGGAATTGCATGTCATTGACAACGGGCCTGGCGTGCCCGAATCGATCAAGGATCGTATCTTCTATCCACTGGTGTCGGGTAGGGAAGGGGGGTCCGGGCTGGGGCTGACATTGGCGCAAACCTTTGTTCAGCAGCACCACGGACTGATCGAGTGCGACAGCACACCCGGCCGAACCGATTTCAAGATATTGATTCCACTGCCCTGAATCCTGACCTGAGGTAACAAACGACATGAAGCCGATTTGGATCGTTGATGATGACCAGTCTATTCGCTTCGTACTGGAGAAGGCCTTGTTGCGCGAGAGCCTGCCAACCCGCAGCTTCACCAGCCCGCGTGAGGTCATGGCGGCGCTGAGTCTGGTGAGCGAAGACACCGGGCCGCAGGTACTGGTCAGTGACATCCGCATGCCCGGTGGCTCTGGACTCGACCTGTTGGAGCAAGTCAAAAAGAAGTACCCGGGACTGCCCGTCATCATCATGACCGCGTATTCAGACCTTGACAGCGCCGTCTCTGCTTTCCAGGGCGGCGCGTTTGAGTACCTGCCAAAACCGTTCGATCTGCCGAAGGCGGTTGAATTGAT
>JBIKZZ010000265.1:0-4898 GCA_044354435.1 Rhodoferax sp.
GGTGGTCAATGTCGACAACGGCGTCGACTACCGACGCCGAACCTTGGAGCAGTTGACGCTGTACCACACGCCACTGGGTGCGGCGGCCGAACAGGCGATGGACAAGGGCTTTGACCGTTTAGCTGAGTCGCAGGACGACGATCCCGTGCTGCAAATCGAGGCGCGGCAGATCCGGGCCCGACGCAGGGCAGGCGGCTTGGTCTGGTTTGATTTCAAGACACTGTGTGGCGGGCCACGCTCGCAAAATGACTATCTTGAGCTCGCCTCCCAGTTCCATACGGTTTTCTTGAGTGACGTGCCCCAGATGCAGGTGCGCATGGCTTCTGAAGCGCGGCGTTTCACTTGGCTGGTCGACGTGTTGTATGACCGCCGGGTCAAGCTCATCATGTCGGCCGAAGTCGCGCCTGAGATGCTTTACACCGAGGGCCCCTTGGCGCATGAGTTTCCGCGCACGGCTTCTCGACTCAACGAGATGCAATCCGCTGAGTTCCTGGCGCTAGAGCGGCGACTGGTCGATACCCGGCTCACATGAACCGAATTCTTTTCCTTATTCTGACGTTTCTGGCCCAGGCGGTGACCGGGCAGCCGACGTCCGCGCCCGGTCAAACGCCAATGGGTATTGAGGGGGAGCGCCGGCGGATTCAATCTCAACGCTTGCAAGAAGCCGAGCGTCACACGCTTCAGGAAGCTGCCTGCTATGCCCGTTTTGCGGTCTCCGACTGCCTCTCTGCCAACCGTGCCCAGCACCGGAGGGTTCTGGACCAGCTAAAAAAGCAAGAGTCCGCAATCCATGATCAAGAACGCAAGCAAAAAGCATTTGAGCAAATTCAACGCGTGCGCGACAAGGCCACTGCCAACGACAGCGCGCCCGCTGCCCTCCCGTGAGTGTTGCTGGTCGGCTAAAGCCATGACGCTGCGACATCAGGTGCAAGCCGCGTTTGCTGAGACCGGGATCCTGTCGAAGATGGTCGAGGAATTTCGACCACGCCAAGGCCAATCCGATATGGCTGCAGCGATTGCCACTACGCTGGAGACGGGAGGTGTGCTGGTGGTCGAGGCCGGTACTGGCATCGGCAAGACGTTTTCCTATTTGGTGCCCGTGCTGCTCGGCGGCCAGAGGACGCTGCTGTCAACAGCCACAAAAACCCTGCAAGATCAGTTGTTCAGTCGCGATTTACCCCGATTGGTCAAGGCGCTGGGCCTGCCGATCCGAACTGCCTTGCTGAAGGGACGCGCCAGCTACCTGTGTCTGAATCGGCTGCAACTGGCGCGCGAGCGGGTGGATCTGACTGATCAGCCGGGCATGGCTGGGCTGGCGCGCATTGAGCTATGGGCCCAGGCTACGCAAACTGGTGACCTTGCAGAATTGCCTGGTCTTGATGAGCGCTCGCCCCTGATTCCCGTGGTGACCTCGACGCGCGAGAATTGCTTAGGCTCGTCGTGCCCGAGTTGGCGGGACTGCCACGTCAACCATGCCCGGCGCGAGGCATTGGCCGCCGACATCGTGGTGGTGAACCATCATCTGTTTTTTGCCGATCTGGCGGTGCGGGAGTCGGGCATGGCGGAGCTGCTGCCAACCGTACAAGCCGTGGTCTTTGATGAAGCCCATCAATTGAATGAAACCGGGGTTCAGTTTCTGGGGCAACAGCTGGGGACATCGCAGTTGCTGGATTTCGCCCGAGACATCCTGGGCCTAGGCCTGCTGCACGCGCGCGGGTGGTGCGATTGGCCACAACTTGCCGCTGACCTGGAGCACGCTATCCACGATTGGCGTATGCAGGTAGGACGGCAACCGGCAACAACAAAATTGCGCTGGTTGAGCGGGGCACCGGAAACTCTGCATCAGGCGAGTTGGCAGGAGGCGATGGCAGCCGTTGTCAATGCCTGTAGTCAGGTTTCTCAGGCGTTGGCTCAGGTTAGTGAAGCTGGGCCGGAACTGTCCCGACTGGCAACGCGCTCACTTTCTTTGATCGAGCGGCTGACGGGCTTCATGCAGCCATGCGAAGCTGGCGCGGTCCGCTGGCTCGAGGTCGGTCCCCACCTTAAGCTGGTCGAGACTCCACTCGATATTGCTGACACGGTCACGGCCAGACTGATCGGGATGAGTGGTGACCCTGCCGACCGTCGTGCCTGGATTTTTACCTCGGCGACTTTAGGTGATGATCCGGGCCTGACCTGGTTTACCGAGCCTTGCGGACTTGTCAGCGCCACAGTTTTGAAAATCCCGAGTCCGTTTGACTATACGGCCCAAGCTGGCCTGTACATTCCGTCTCACTTGCCCAAGCCAGCTGCGCTGGAGCATAGCGAACAGGTGGCTCATTTTGTCGCGCAGCACGCGACGCTGCTGGGTGGGCGTACGCTGGTGCTGACCACCAGTCTGCGTGCCTTGCAAGTCATCAGTGCAGTGCTACAAAAGCGGTTTGCCAACTCGCAAGCATTACACGTTCTGGTACAGGGTCAAGGGTCGAAGCGAGAACTGATACAACGCTTTCGAGAGGGCAACGACGGGGGTGGTCTAGGTTGCGTCCTGCTGGCATCCGCCTCATTTTGGGAGGGGGTGGATATTCCGGGGGCAGCCTTGCAGATGGTGGTCATCGATAAGTTACCTTTTCCCTCGCCAGGTGACCCGCTGGTGGAGGCACGCGGGCAGCGGCTCCAGGCCGCAGGGCGCAAGGTATTCAAGGACTACTATTTGCCAGAGGCAGCAGTAGCCCTGAAACAGGGCGCGGGCCGCCTCATCAGGCACGAGACCGACCGCGGTGTTCTGGTGGTGTGTGACACCCGCTTAAGCAGCATGGGCTACGGTCGGCGGTTACTCGCCGGGCTGCCGCCCATGCGGCGTTTGTCCGACCAAGCCGATTTTCTTGATTTCTTGGCGGACCTTACCAAACCTTCCACCACGGATCGGTCCTGACTTTAGTGCCACCTGAGAGGTAGGGTGACTGCGGGTAATTTTTAGCCAGAATCCGTTGGGCGTCGTCGCGCAGCTGGGTCATCCCCAATGCTTCGTAGGACTTAGCCAAAATCATGAGAGCTTCTTCCACGGACGGCGTATTGGGGTGATCGGCCACTGCCACCTGAGCTCGGTTGATGGCTGCCACATAGGCGCCCCGGGCAAAATAATAGCGGGCCACATGCACCTCATAGTCGGCTAGGGAATTAACGATGTAGGCCATGCGCTGGTTGGCGTCGGGGCTGTACCGCGATTGCGGGAAGCGTGTGACCAAGTCTTTGAAAGACTCGAACGATTCCTTGGCTGCTTTTTGGTCCCGTTCTGACATATCCTGTCGGGTAATGGTCGAAAAAATGCCCAGATCGTCGTTGAAATTGATGATGCCTTTCAGATAGAGCGCATAGTCGAGGGCCGGGCTGGCCGGGTGCAGTTTCAAAAAACGCTCAAGGGCGGCGAGGGCCTGCGCTGGCTCCCCAGATTTGTAGTGTGCGTAAGCCTTATCCAGTTGCGCCTGCTGGGCTAGAGGTGTTCCTGCTGCACGCCCTTCTAGTTTTTCAAATAAGCCGATGGCTTTGTCGTAAGCCCCGGCCCCCAACTCATCTCTCGCCTCTGTGTATATCTTGCTGGGGCTCCATCCAGCCGTAGCGTCTGCGGGCGTGGACGAGCAGCCTACCAGGAGCGCAGCCAGAATGGCCGCCCCGACAGTAAAGACCACCGATAATTTAGCTCGGAGCATGAAGGATAACTTTCTTGAACAGTACCGATTTGATTATATCGAGCGGGCCAGTGGATGATGGGCTGGACGAGCAGGCAGAGGTCGTGCTGGATGCTGAGCTTCGATCCTGGGTGGTTGACGCCAGCCAGCATGGGCATCGCCTCGACCGGACCCTGGCCGAACTCGTGCCTGAGTTCTCCCGCAGTTACCTTCAGCAACTGATTGTGCTGCGTGCGGTCACGCTCAACGGCACTACGATCACCAAGCCGGCGGCCCGGGTCAAGGTGGCAGACGCTGGCACGATCGAACTGCGGCCCACACCACAAAGCCAAGCTTTTAAGCCGGAGCCGATGGCGCTCGATGTGGTGTATTCGGATGAGCATGTGCTGGTCATCAACAAGCCGGCGCACTTGGTCGTTCATCCCGCGCCAGGCAATTGGAGTGGCACCCTGCTTAACGGTCTGCTGGCGTTTGATGCCGCCTTCCAGGACCTGCCTCGAGCAGGCATTGTGCATCGGCTGGATAAGGACACCAGCGGCTTGATGGTTGTGGCCCGCACCCGCTTGGCCATGGACGCCCTAGTCAAGGCGATTGCAGGTCGCGACGTCCAAAGGCACTACCTGGCGCTGGCGCACCGGCGATGGGTAGGTGCCGGCCGTCAAGAGGTTCAGGCCGCCATAGGGCGGGACCCTCGCAATCGGCTGCGGATGGCCGTCGTCGACCTGAGCCTACATGCGGGCAAGTCAGCCAGGACAGACGTCGAGTTGATGCAGAATGCCGCAGACACTTGTTTGGTGAAATGTGCTTTGCATACCGGTCGAACGCATCAGATTCGCGTTCATCTGGCGTGGCTTGGTCACCCTTTGCTGGCAGATGAGACGTATGGCGGAGCCGCCGCCGCGGGCATGAGTCGGCAAGCATTGCATGCCTTCCAGCTGGCCTTTAAGCATCCGGTGACGGGCCAGGCCTTGAGCTTTAAGGCTGATTTTCCGGCTGATTTTCGGGCCGCAATGGACGAGTTGGGCCTGCGCTACAATTTCTGAGCACCGAGATCGCGCCAAACGCGCCGGTTGTCTCCTGTCCCCTGCGCCGCAGTTGATCGTTTCTGCCTGAAGCGCTGGATTGAATCACTCTGATTTTGCGCCCAAGGGGTGCCCGACCCGGACTTGTTATACACATGAACTCGGCTGATGCTAAGCGCGTTTTGGAAACTGCCTTGATTTGTGCCCA
>JBIKZZ010000032.1:0-18201 GCA_044354435.1 Rhodoferax sp.
GCGATGAAAATCTTCGTCGGCGCGCATGGTGCCCTCCAGGTCCTGCTGCGCCAGCGCCTGTTGCTGACGCAGCAGGCAGGCCTCCAACGGGTCCCAGCGGGAGTGGGCCGAGGGCTGGGCCATGAGCCGGCGCACCACCTGGCATTCCACCGCCTCGCGCACAAACAGGGCGTCGCGGATGCGCTGCAGGCTCAGCAGGGCCACCACGCTGCCGCGCTGCGGCCAGACCTGCACCCAGCCCTCGCGCACCAGGCGCTGGATGGCCTCGCGCACCGGGGTGCGGCTGACGCCCAAACGCTGGGCCTGCTGGTTCTCGGACAAGACCTCGCCGGGGCGCAAGCGGGCCAGCAGAATGTCGGCCCGCAGCCGGTCATGCACCTGTGCGGCCAGCGGCGATGCGGCGCTATGGCGGGGCGCCAGCGGCTGGCTGAGCGCGCGGGTCTTGGGTGGCTCTGCGGCGCTGGTCACTGCCGCGCAGCCTGCACCACCGTGGCGAGTGCCGCCAGCTTGGCGTCTGACAGGTAGCCATAGCGGTTGATCCAGACCTGAGCACTGGCGCCGGGCTGCTGGCTGGCTTGCACGGCCAGCGCGAAGCGGGCCTGCACATCGGCCAGCGGGCCGTAGCTGTGGGCATAGGCGATCACGGGCACCTCGCCAGCCAGCGCCTGGGCCTGTTGCAACTTATTGCGCTGGGCCTGTGCGCCCACCGGGTGTGGCTGATCGGGCGGGGGGTAATGCAAGCGTGCACCGTTTGGCGAGGCCTCGTCGCAGCAGCCTAGAAAAGCGGCCATGGCCGCCGTGACCGCATCCAGCGCCGGGCCGGGTGCCGGGCCCACCAGGTCACGCGCCCAATAGCGAGCCATCATGGGCCAGTGCATGGTGTAGAGCTTGACGCCCACGGCATCGGCCGTGTCGGCCAGGGCATCCCAGGCAAAGCCCGACCATTGGCTCCAGGGGCTGGGAAACACCTGGGGCTGCAGGCTTCGGCGCGGCCCGGGCACGGTGTCCAAGGCAGCACGATAAGCGCGCAGCAGCGTCGCCACGCTGGCGCGTTTGCTGGCCCACAGGGGCTGCCCGTCGCCATGGGCGCCAAAGAAGGCGTCCCAGCCGGCCTCACGCAAGGCCGCCCGCACCGCTGGCGCACCCTGCGGCGCTGCAGCCTGGGCGGCGCTGCGCCAGGCCGTCCATTGCGCCATGACCAGGCGGCCGTAGGCCAAAGGCTCAGCCCCCTGCTGGCGCAGGGCCTGTTGGCCATGCAGGCTGAAATCAAACAGGGCGCTGCGCAAGTCATAGGGCGGGTACTCGGGCCAGTCGATGCGCAGACCGTGCACGCCGGGGTAGCGCTCGGCCAGCTCTGCCAACAGCGCAGCACCGTAGGCCTGCACATGCGGGCTGGCCAAGCTGGCGTTGCGGTCCACCCGCTGCGGGTGCAGCAGACCGTCAGGGCCCCGGCACTGGTCTTCATCGACCGCGCCTGAAAACTGCACCCGGTAGCCGGGTGGGCTGGCGGTCATGACCTGCAAATACACGGCCATGCCACGGTTGTGGGCACCGGCCACCACGCGGTCGATCAGGTCGGGTTGCGCCAGCGTCAGAGCGCCGGGTGGCGAGGGCTGGTAGCGCAGGTCACGGTAGCGGGACAGGTCATGCACCAAGGACGGCGCGGTGCGCACCCAGGTTTCGCGCTTGCCCCACAGGTCGCGGTCAAGCGGCCGCACGATGCCGGCATCACCATCAGGCGGTGGTTCACGAGCGCCCTCGCCCGTTGGCGCAATTTCGAGCAGGTAGGGGCTGGTCACCAGGGCATTGGCGCCGAGCGCCTGCAAGCGGTCGAGCACCGCATCGACCCCTTCACTCTGAAACCATTCCGGCATCACGGTCACGCCGACAGACAAGGAGGAGGCTTGAGTAGAATTCATTGCCATGCTAGTATACAAGTTAACAGGAGACCCACGATGTTACTGCTCAAGCCACTGAACCTGAAACCAAACCGGCGCCCCTTGGCGCTGCTGGCGCTCCTGCTGACAGGCGCCGCCTTAAGCCAGTGGCCGCTGGCGGCATCGGCGCAAGATGCCTTCCCGGACAAACCGATCAAGCTGATCGTGCCGGTGGCCGCGGGCGGGGGTGTGGACACGGCTTTTCGCACCATTGC
Organism: Rhodoferax sp.; assembly: GCA_044354435.1. GTDB lineage: Bacteria > Pseudomonadota > Gammaproteobacteria > Burkholderiales > Burkholderiaceae_C > Rhodoferax. The sequence continues at coordinate 2,153 of JBIKZZ010000032.1, forward strand.
CCCCTATTGGGGCGAATTGCTGGGCCAGCAGGTGGTGGTGGAAAACCGCCCCGGCGCGGGCCAGGTCATCGGCATTGACGCGGTGGCCAAATCAAAACCCGACGGCTATACGCTGGCCGGCGTGGGCGTGCCGATTGCCTTTAATACCGCTCTGGGTAAAAAGCTGCCCTATGACCCGGTGAAAGACCTGGCGCCCATTGCCGAGGTGGTGACACAGCCGCTGCTGGTGGTGTCGCACCCCTCGGTGCCGGCCAAGACCTTCAAGGACCTGCTGGACTGGGCCCGCAAGCAGCCGGCACCCCCGGCCTACACCAGCGGCGGGCCTGGCAGCTATGGCCATCTGTGGTTTGAGATGGTGGGGGCGCAACAGCGCATCGCCTGGCAGCACATTGGCTACACGGGTGTGGCGCCGGCACTGCGTGATGTGATGGGTGGCCAGGTGCCTGTGCTGGTAGACGCCATCGTTCCCACCGGCGTGCAGGTCAAGGCCGGCAAGGTGCAGGGCCTGGCCATTGTGCGCAGCAAGCGCTCCCCCATGTTGCCCGACGTGCCCACGCTGCTGGAGTTAGGTATCGCCATGCCCGATGCAGCGCCGTTTTATGGTGTGGTCGGTCCGGCTGGCATGCCGCCGGCGGTGGTGGCCAAACTCAATGACACGCTGGTGCGAGCCTTGCGCCAACCGGCCCTGGCGGCCAAGCTGGCTGACATGGGCTTTGACATTGTGGGCGGCAGCCCCGACGACTACGGCCGCAAAATCCGCAGCGAGATCGAGCTCTGGAGCCGGATCGTGAAAGACAACCAGATCAAGGTGGAGTAACCCAAGAAGAGCCGCGTGGCCTGCGTCACAATGAGCGCATGACGCCATTTCAAGTGATCGTGCTGGCCACGCCCGTGTTTCTGCTGCTGATCGGGCTGGAGTTTGCCTGGGGCCTGAGGCGGGAGCGCCTTGGCACCGGGCGTAACACTTACCGCCTGAACGACGCCATCAACAGCATCAGCCTGGGTGTGCTGAGCCAGCTCAGCGGCGTGTTCAGCAAGCTGCTGACCATTGGCATTTACAGCGGGGTCTATGCCTCGGTGGCGCTGTTCCCGGACCCGGCTTTTTGGCACAGCGTTCCCGGCGTGCTGCTGGCACTGCTGTTTTACGATTTTTGCTACTACTGGCTGCACCGCGGCGGGCACCGGGTGGCGGTGTTGTGGGCGGCGCACAGCGTGCACCACCAAAGCCAGCAGTACAACCTGTCTACCGCCCTGCGCCAGACCAGCAGCGGCGCCCTGCTGGGCTGGGTGTTTTACCTGCCAATGGCGGTGGCCGGGGTGCCGCCGCTGATTTTTGGCATCGTGGCGCTGATCGACCTGCTCTACCAGTTCTGGGTGCACACCGAGCAGATCGGCAAACTCGGCTGGTTTGACCGGGTGTTCTGCTCACCGTCCAACCACCGCGTGCACCACGCCGTCAATGACCGCTACCTGGACAAGAACTATGGCGGCATGCTGGTGCTGTGGGACCGGCTGTTTGGCACATTCCAGCCAGAGGCCGATACCGAGCCCTGCGTCTACGGCACGCGCACACCGCTCAACAGCTGGGACCCGCTGTGGGCCAATGCCCAGGTCTATTGGGCGCTGCTGGCCGACAGCTGGCGCACGCAACATGGGGCCGACAAGCTGCGGGTCTGGCTGATGCCACCCGGTTGGCGCCCGGCCGACGTGGCCGCCCGCTGGCCCCAACCGGCCTTTAACCTGGCCAGGGTCCACACCTATGACCCGCCGCTGGCGCCGGCCATGGCCTGGTTCGCCGGCCTGCAGTTCGCGGTGCTGCTGCTGGGCGTCGCGGCCGTGCTGTGGCAGGCAGGCCACTGGCCACCCAGCCAAGTCGCCATTTGCAGTTTGGCGCTGCTGGTGAACTACTGGGCACTGGGCGTCCTGCTGCAGGGGCGGCTGAACATGGGCAAAGTGCTGCTGGTGCAAGCGGCGGCCGTGGCCACCGCAGCTGCGGCGCTGGGCCAGTATTTTTGATGCCAGTTACAAGAAGGTTGCGGTGGAAACCCCGAAACGCTCACTGAGAGCGCGCACTTGCCTAACGTTGAGTTCACGCTTGCCAGCCAAAATTTCTGAAACCACGCCTTGACTCCCAATCTCTTTCAGGTCGCCTTGCTTTAGGCCATGTTGTTCCATCAGAAATTTCAGTGCATCAATCCCATTGGTTTCAGGTAGGTGGTGTTGCTCTGTCTCGTAGTCTTCTATGAGGTCGCCAACGATATCCACAAGCCCCATGATGGGGTGACGTTCATCACCCCCTGCCTCAACTAAAAGGCCCTCTAGCGTCTGCGTCATCCGGGCGTAATGGGCCTCATCTCGAATGGTGGAAATGTCTGTGGCAGCACGAAACTGCTCCCAAGCTGGAAGAAGTTTTTGCATGTCAATCATTGCGTTCATGGCTTCCATGCTCCTTTGTCATAGTCTTGGTGAGTTAACACCGCCTTGATGTAAACGATTTGCTTCTCGAAACGAATGTATGAAATTAGCCGATATTTATTGCCGCCGATATCGAACACCACTAGATCGCCGACTCGGTCCACAGAGTTGAAGGATGCTTTGAGGTCACTCCAATTTGCATACCGGTTCTTCTCAACCACGCGTCTCCAACCCTTTAGGGGTGCATCGGCTTGAGGGTGCTCAGCCGCAAATGCCCTTAGCGCACTGTTGCTGATGATTTTCATCTTGCCAGTTTATCTCAAATCGAGATACTGCGCAAATCTTATCTGCAGCCGTAACGGTTTCTGCTTTGCTTACTGTTGGCGAAGACCGATGTTCCCACTAGCGTGCCGCTTGCGCAGCGGCAACCCGCGCCTCATTGAGGTGGTTGAGCAACCGCAAAAGCAAAATAGTCACTCAACGACGACGCTGGATTTTGTCTTGCCAACATAGTCAAGGACAAACTGCTTCAGCAGCACGATGTGTTGCTGCATTGCAGCCTTGAGCTTCTCCTCGTTTCCAGCGAACAAGGGATCGATGATGAGCAAATGGTCAGCGTACGCACGATGAATGGTCTCATCGACTTCTTGAACCAAAAGCATCCGTGCGCGGTCGATATGCTGTTTTGCTTTCTGCACCAGATCCCAAACCGGCAAACGCCCTGTAAGCTCAAAAAAGAGCCTGTGCATGGCTTCGTCGTGCAAGAAGAATTCAGCGCGATTGCCATGTTTAAGCGCCTGCTCCTGCAGGCCCAGAACGCTTTGAATCCTGTTTCGGGCAATCCCGTCAAGCGTCTGCATCAGGTCTACGAGGTTCGCAGTCTCCAAGGCATTGCGAACAAATGAACCGTCTTCGACCAGCTTCAGCCTAATGGGTGAGACCACCGTCCCCGCCTGGGGGAAGATCTCCAGCAAGTTCTCAGATGAGAGGTCTTTGAGAGCCTCGCGTATTGGCGTTCGACTCAACCCTAGGACTTCAGACACCGCCACTTCCGACAGCGGCGTACCAGGCATCAATTTCAACGTCAGTATTGCAGCGCGCAACGCCTGTACGATTTGCGGCGTGTACGGCAGCTTCGCATCAACACTGAACCCCGCCAGGGCGCGGCGCAAAAGTTCGGTTTGTACAGCCTGATCCCCCCGCTTTGGCGAACGGCTGATAACGGCGTTGGTAGGAGTGGGAAGCATATTGACTTGGGTGGGGAAGCTACTCGATTCTTGTGCCATATGGCATCAGGAAACAGGCAGCAGATAATATGCAAAAACCTGGCCTAAACCCCAGGAACATTGGCGAAAGGAATTTACAAGTACAGTCATGCCAAAGACTGGTAATAAACTGTGTGACTAGACTGCGGTGTAGGGGGGGCGCAATTTAAATTCCGAAAGCCAAAGATGAATTTTTCTAAGCAGCATGGCCCGTTTTCTATCAGGAAGCTCCTGGAGCTGAATGATAAGGCCAAACGAGACTGCATCCCGGGTGCCAACAGGCGTCTGTCTGCTCAGTCAGTCAGCGAAGCTCAACTGCACCTTCATCTGTGACGAACGATCACGGGCAATCGCAAGCGCCTCGGCGATCTGCTCCATTGGTAAGGTCTTGGTGATCACTGGCCTAACGTCAATACGCCGCTCACGGATCAGACTTGCTGCTACTGCGTATTCATGATGGAAACGATTCGTGCCTACCAGCTTAATCTCTTTGCCGACTAGCATGTTGATCGGAATGTCGGCGCTGCCGGTTACACCGACCTGAACAATCGTTCCGCGCGGACGAACGACTGGGAAGACTTGCTTGAGGACGGTACCCACGCCCGTACATTCGAATGCCACGTCAAAGTACCCTTTGTTGCCGGCGTAGTCTTTTAACAGGCGATCTGGTTCCTGCGCAACATTGAAGGCCACTTGGGCGCCCATTGTCAAAGCAGTTCTGAGCGGGGCTTCCGAAATATCCATGGCCACGATTTCGCTGGCACCGGCCAGGCGGACCACGGCAATCAGCAAGGCTCCGATGGGCCCCGCACCGGTGACCAGCACCCGCTTACCAACCAGGTTGCCAGCCTGATTAACCGCATGCACGCCGACTGCCAATGGTTCAGTACAGGCGGCTTCGCCGAGTGACACCTGTTCTCCCATCGGCTCACATTGGTTTTCGTCGGTAATCAGTCGGTCGCGGAATCCGCCATGTGTATGCGGAGTCCGTATCGCGCTGCCGAAAAATTGCATCTCCAGACAATGTTGTTGCTCACCATCCAGGCAGAACTTGCATTTGCCGCAGGGCTGACTGGGGCAGACCGCAACGCGCTGACCGGGACGCACACGTGTAACTCTTGCGCCTATGGCTTCGACCGTACCTGCGACTTCATGGCCCATGACGATGGGCTCAGAAACGCGGATGGTGCCAATTCCGCCTTCCCAGTAGTAGTGGATGTCAGAGCCACAGACGCCACCTGCGCCGATGCGCACCAGTACCTGCTGCGGTCCCATCTCGCCGACCTCCAAAGTTTCAATCCGAACATCTTCTTGGGCATGAAGTACACAAGCGCGAGTTTGCATGTAAGTGCCTTAGGTTTTTGGTGATGGAATCTTGGTCCGGCTCATTCATCGAAAGGGAGATCGTTGGCGAGATTTTCCGGGGTACAACACTAAATGGTTGGGGGCGACATGTTCAAAGCAATGGAGGATGTCCGTCATCAAATTCATCTCGTGCCAAATAGCAAATTAGGCAACCAGAGAGATAGCTGAGGAATATAGGAAACCAAAAATAGCACAAAGATATTGCCCATCAAAAAGGGAAATATTTCCCTTATGACCGGAGAAAGCTGAACTTTCGCAATATTTGCACAGACAAACAAGCAGATCCCCACCGGAGGAGTTGTCAATCCGATCATTAAATTTAACACAGCGAATGTGGCGAAATGAATGGGATCAATGCCAACACCAATTGCGACAGTCAGAAGCGGCGGAAACAAGATGATCAGCGCTGCTATGGTCTCCATGAACATGCCGACAATCAATAACAAAATGTTGATCATCAGAATGATCACGTACTTGTCGGTGCTAATAGAAAGCATGACCTTGGCGATGGTCTGTGGCACTTCTTCATTGGCCATGATCCAACCAAATACATTCGCTAGGCCGATCAGCGCCAACAAAGCGGCCGAGGTGATGGCGCTGTCAACCATGAGCTTTGGCACGTCGCGCAATTGGATCCCTTTGTAGATGTAGACACCCACCACAAAAGCGTAGACACAGGCAAGCACCGACGTCTCAGTTGGCGTTACCACACCGCTGAGCAAGCCTCCCACGATCAAAGCGGTCAGCATCACTGCCCAGAAGGCTCCGAGGAATGATCGCCATATCTCCCCCCAACCTTTCCACGCTTGACGCGGGTAGTTTTTTCTAACAGAGATGACGTAGCAGACAATCATCATGCCAAATCCAAGCATGAAACCTGGGATGGCCCCCGCCATGAACATGCGGCCGACCGAGATGCCACTCAACGCCCCCACGATGATCATGGGCACACTGGGTGGGATGATTGGCCCAACAGTGGAAGCGGCAGCCGTGATAGCTGCGGCAAAGCTAACGGGATAACCTTCTTTTTTCATACCAGGAATCATGACGGCGCCAATGGACGCGGCTTCGGCAACTGCCGTGCCGGAGATGCCGGCAAACAGCATAGATCCAGCAATGTTGGTCAAACCCAGTCCACCACGAATCCATCCAACGCCGGCACTTGCAAAGCGAATAATCCGGTCAGTAATACCGCCGCCATTCATGAGGCTTCCAGCTAGGATGAATCCTGGAATGCACAGCAGGACGAAAGAATCAATGCCAGCGTATATCTTCTGCGAGAAGACCACTAGAGGTATGTCTCCAAATAGCATCAAGTAGACTGCAGAAGATAGACCTAGACAAATGGCGACTGGTAGTCCGATCACCAAGCACACGATAAATACACAAAAGAGGACAGTAATTCCCATGTCAAACCCCAGATTGCGCGTGGGGCATCAATTCATTGCCAGGGACAGAGCCCCATATTCGAATGAATTTGACGAGGCCAAAGAAGCTAAGCAAAATTGAAAACAGCAACATAAATGCAAAAATGTATTGCATCGGCGTCTGAAGCGCGGGAGATGTCTGCATGGTGCCAGACGCCGTAAACTCCCAGGCCCCGGGAATCAGGAAGACGCCAAAGAGTGAAACCAGAGCTGCAGAGGTCAGTTCGCAAAAACGTCGCAAAGACTTCGGCATAACCGTTAGCGCTAGGTCAACGTTAACGAGGTCCCCGGTAAGGACGGCTGCGCCAACACCCAATCCAACAATATAGAGTAGGGCGAAACGTGACGCTTCTTCAGTCCAAAGCGGGGGTTGTGCGAAGAAGGTACGCGCAAACACTTGTAAGACAACGGCCGCAATCAAGATAGCAAAGACAATGAAGATGGCCCAATTGATTAGTTTCTCCAGTTTTTTCATTACTCGTCCTTTTGATTGGTTTCAGATACTGTGATGTCAACAGGATCGCATCACTTTGGGCAACGCGACCTGTTGACCACGATAAGCCTAGTCGGCATACAACTTCTGAATCATCGGCTTGATTTCGTCCTTAGCAGCGGCCAATACAGCATCTTTTCCTTGCTTGGCAAAACTGGCCTGATCCGTGTCAACAAAGGTCATACCTTTGGCTTTCAATTCAGATTCCAGCGTCTGTTCATCAGCCAGCATCAGTTTCCGTTCGTACACTTGAGCGCGCTGAGCAGCTTCCTGGACAGCCTTCTTCTGATTGGCATTGAGCTTATTGAAAGATTTTTCGCCAATAGTCAAATAGATCCAAGAGCGCACATGTTCTGTGCGGTTCACATATTTCTGGACCTCAAAAAAGCTGGCAGATTTGATCAGAGCCAGGGGGTTTTCCTGTGCATCAATGACGCCAGTTTGAAGCGATGTAAAGACTTCGCCAAATGCCATCGGTGTCGGCTGCGCACCAACACCGCGCCAGAACTGCATAAATACAGGCACATTCGGCAGGCGCATTCTCAGACCTTTAACGTCGCCCACTGTCTTGATTGGCTTGTTCGAAGTCAGATTACGGGGGCCACGCGCAAAAAAAGCCAGGGGGATTACTTTGGCTCTTTCTATGATCTCTTTCTTTATCTCTTCACCCAACGGACCACTGACAGCCTTGTCCATTTCAGCCATGTTCTTGAAGGCATAGGGAATGCCGATCAAAGCGGCCTTTGGTGCCCAATTCTGAAGAGATTCACCTGTGATGGTCATATCGGCGGTACCTAGTTGCATACCGTTTATCAGATCCATTTCCTTGCCCAAAGAGTCGTTTGGAAAGACCTTGACCTCCACAGTTCCTTTGGTCAGAGTCTTGACCTCTTCGGCAAAATACAAGGACGCCTTGTGCCAGATGTTATCCTCGTTTGCGAGGTGGCCGAGCTTCAAAGTGACGTCGGCAGCGTGCGATACGCCGGCGTAGATTAGTCCGGCACTTGTCAAAGCAACAGCGTGGACAATTTTCCAATTTAGTTTAAACATGATGACTCCTGGTTGAAAGTTCGGGGGGGGAACCGCCACTTTGTGTGGCGGCACAATACGTCAAGGACTTTTGCCTTGGCTATTGATAGGTTGTGCGCATGAGGTCAAATCTGGGCAGGGTTTTTTGAGCGATGTGTTTATCGGTGGCATCTATCCTTCGCGCGGCAAGCATTTGGTCGTCCCAGCGCAACCCAAATGGCGACCGGCCGTATTGCCGGGCTGGGCCGCTGTTTTCTTCGAGTAGGTAGGGGGCATCTCGGCGGTCCGTTTCACCACCAGCGGACAATGCATTGCTGATGAACAAATGGTCGAGAGTTTGTTCACATGATTCCGAACGTCTCGAATGCCTCAACTGTCGGCATTCCCCTTTGAAGTGCCTTGAGGACGTTGTTTTCGCCCTTTGCCTTTTCAAAAGCGCCCAAAAAGGCTTCGTCCACTTTATCGGCTGGAACGACCAGAACACCATCGCGATCGCCAAAGATGACGTCTCCGTTGTTCACCTTGACACCGTCGAACTCTATCGGCACCCGCCAGTCCACGACTTTCCCGCGAGGACCCTGATCTTGTGCATAGCTGCCGAATGAGGCGACCGGAAATCCCAGATGCTCGATCTCGCTGGAGTCACGATGGTATCCATGCACGACCGCTCCAGCAGCTTTGCAAATCATTGCACGGGTAGACATAAGACCACCCCACAATGCGTACCGATGCGACGCCCCCGCGCAAATATAGACCTCGTTTTTCTTCAAATCATCGAGCGCTTCGAACATCAGTCCAAAGGGTCGGCTTGAGATTGCAGAGTGACCGTCGTTTTTTTCCGCAAAAAAATCCGCCTCCAGCACCGGCATCGCGCGCCCCATGATGACCATTTCCTTATGAACAGGCTTTAACTGCGGTGACAAAAATTGATGCTGGCATCCCATCTTGTCCAACACATCGCCCACAAGTGCGACAAAGAGCTTCTCTTTTGCCAGGGCAAAAAGCTCATCATCATTTCTCCACAGTTGTTTCATGTCTTTGCCTCAATCAATGGTTTTTTAAAAGTGCCGTCAAATACCCCATGGCAAATGCCATACCGGCGTGCCACGGTGCTGGACAGCTCACCTGCGGTGAATGATCCGGGATGATGACGCCCGCGAAATCACACTCGCGCAGGATCGAAATAATCCGTTTCACATCGATTTGCCCCTCGTCGATGAAGACTTCCCTGTAGTAGGGAACCTTGCCGACCACATTGCGCAGGTGAATGTAGGGGACGCGGTGCTGGGACACGTATTGCCGTGTGACCTCGTAGATGTCACCGTGTGTCATCTCGGAAATGGTACCGAGGCAGAATTCCAGGCCGTTGGATCGACTGGCGGCGATATCGAGTACCCGTTGGTAGTATTCCGGCTGGTAGACCAGCTTGGGCTGGCCGCGAACCACTTGCAGTGGCGGGTCATCGGGATGGAGCGCCAGAATGACGCCAGCTTCTTCTGCCACCGGCACAATCCGGGTCAGGAACCACGACAGGTTAGCCCACAACTGCTCTTCGGTCATTTGCTCGCGAAACCCCGTGGCATTTGGCGCGACAACCATATTCCACGCCATGCTATTTGGCATCGGTGTCTCGGTGAGCGCATTCGGTCCGTCCATCCCGACCGTCTGGGCTCCGCCCCGCGCATTGTTCAACACGATTCTGCCGGTCACGCCAGTCAAGCTGAAGTTATACCCAATGACAGGAATGCCCACCCGTCCAACGTTGCGCACGATGGTCTTTATAGTTTCGATCTGCTCGTCTTTGCGGGGCCCATTGAAGAGAATCTGATCCCAGTGGAGCGGGTCGAAATTTTCAATACCATGCCAGATCAGATCGTGCGACTCGATCTTGTGCTTGATCTCTTCCAGCATCTCCACCGTCCACATGTCGCCCTTTGCGTAGCCCCAACCGCCGCTATCCCCGACAGGCTGATCGTCAGCGCTGACATCGGGCCCCTTGTTGAAGTAGTCGCACAGATGCGCGACGATGTGCGTTGCGCCCATCTGCCGGGCAAACCGCAGGTGCTCGTCTTGCAACATGTGGCGATACAGCCCCAAACCCAGTTTCATTGCCGATTTCCTTCGCTTGAATCAAAAACCAATGAGGGCGCCACCGTCAACGACCAGCACTTGGCCGTTGACAAACTTGGCAGCGTCGGACGCGAGGTAGGTTGCAGCCCACCCAATATCGTCTGGGTCGCCGAACGTGTGCGTGGGCGTGCGCCCAAGTATCTTGTCAATGCGGGGTTGATCGCCATTGATAGCCTTGCGCAGCATGGGGGTCTCAATAAACCCTGGCGCAATCGCGTTCACCCTTATTCCCGCTCCGCCCAACTCTGACGCCATGCTCCGCATCATGCCCGTCATTCCGGCCTTGGCTGCCGAGTAGGCGACGACGCTGGGCATGCCAAGGAAGGCCGCCATCGACGAGATGAAAAGGATCGAACCTCTGGCCCGGTGTTTCATCCCAGGAACCACTGCCTTGGAAAGCGCGAATGACGATACCAGGTGGGTGCCAAGCACTCCGTTGAAGTCATCGTTCGTAGTTTCCTCCACAGGCTTTTTACAGTGGATCCCGGCGTTGTTGACCAATATGTCGATCCCGCCATACTCTTGTTCCATGCGCGTAATGAAGGCAGGGATCTTGCCGACCTCGGTGACGTCAAAGACTTCATGGTGCGCGGCGCCACCGATTTCAGCGGCTGCCGTCTCCAATACATCTCGTCGTCGGCCCACCAGGATCACCTTTGCACCCGAGCTGATCATGCATTTGGCCATCGCATAACCGAGCCCGCTGCCGGCGCCTGTGATCAGGGCAGTCCGCCCAGCTAGTGAAAATGCACTGTGTTCACCCATTACATCCATCCCTTCTGTTGAATTCCACTGTGATCAATCGAGAAACTCCGAGCGGCGTCAGGCGTGCGAGCCACTGTGACCGACGGGCTCCCTTGTGCTGGCGCTCCATAAAGCATGCCGCCGCTACATCAGTAAATTCGGCAGCCACAGCACCAGCCCCGGCGTGAACACCAGGATCACGACCACCAGGCAGATCATCGCCAGGAACGGAATTACCTCACGCGAGTACTCCTCCATCGAAGTGTCGAGGATCGTCATGCACGCGAACATGCAGGGCCCAACCGGCGGCGTCATGCTGCCGAGTGTCACCACCGACATCATCACGATGCCAAAATGCACCGGGTCGACGCCGATCTGTTTAATGATTGGCACGAAGATCGGAGTCAGCAGCAGCACCATCACCGCGCTCTCCAACGCCGTGCCCAGAATGAGCAGCATCAGCAGGATGAGCAGCACGATCACAGTCGGATTGCTCGACAGCCCAACCATCCATTCGGTCATGATCTGCGGCGTCTGCTCCAGGATGATCGCGTAGCCGACCGGGCCGGAGAGCAGGATCACGAACATGATGATGCCAATGTCAATGACGCCTTCGCCAAGCGCCTCCTGGAAACTCTCCCAGGTCAGTTCCCGATGCATGACGATCCCGATAAAGACCGCGTAGAACACCGCCAGGGCACCAATCTCAGAGGGAGTGAACGCGCCGCTGCGGATTCCGACGAGCAGCGCCACGGGAAACAGAAGGGCCCATTTCGCGTCCTTGACCGCGCGCCAGACCTCCCCGCGCGTTGGTAGCTTGTCCGCCGCCGGCTGGTAGCCTCGCTTGCGGGCAATGAGCCAGACAACGATCATCAGGCCGACCATCATCATCAGGCCGGGAATGACGCCAGCGAGGAACAACCGGCCGATGGAGACATTGCCGAGATAGCCGTAGAGAATTAGTCCGAGGCTCGGCGGTATGGTTGCCGTGATCAGCGATCCGACGGCGATGACGGAGCAGGTGAAACCCTTTGAATAGCCGCGCCGAATCATCTCGGGGCCAAGCATCCGGGCCTCCATGGCTGCATCAGCGACGGCGGACCCCGAGATTCCGCCCATCATGGTCGAGAGCAGGATGCAGACCTGCGCCAAGCCGCCTGTCATCCAAGCCACCAGCACGTTGGCGCAGTTGATGAGCCGCTGCGTGATTCCGGTCTTGTTCATCATGTGTCCGGCCAACACGAAGAAAGGCACGGCTAGCAACGGGAAGCTCTGCGACTGCGAGGCAATCTGTTGCACAGCGATGCCAAGAGGGATCGTGTCTGAGAGCACGAAAAAGCTGAAGCCAGCCAGGCCGATCGCGAAGGCGATCGGCATGCCCAGGAACATGAGCACAAAGAAGAGGACCGTCAGTAGCAGCACTGCAATTACCCGAGTTGGCTGTGCGCCCGCTCGATATCGTTGGACTTTTCCGGAAAGAAGACCGGCGACTTCGTCTTGAACGACCGGACCATGAGGACCGCGACCTCGACCGACAGCAATACGCAACCCACCGGGATCGCGATCGTCACCCAGGCGTAGGACAAACCGCTGTCGCCGAAAACGCGCTCCCAGTTCAGGATGGTTAGCTTGTAGCCAGACCAGGCGAGCGTCAGCAGGAAGGCGAGCATCAGCGCGCCGTTCAGTAGCTCAACGATCCAGCGCGGCTTGCGCGACAGGCGCTTGATCGAGTAGTCCATCGCCATGTGCATCTTGAGCCGCATGGCGCGGTTCGCCCCGAGCATGCAGAGCCAGACGAACAGCAGTTGCGCCATGTCGTCGGACCACTCTACCGGAGCGCCGAAGAAGCGGGACATGGCCGCGATGAACACCAGGACCGTGATCGCGACGAGAAGGCACTTTGCCAACGCGAATTCAAGCCTACCGTACCAATGGGGCATGGGGAGTTGATTCCTTAGGGATTGCACTTCCTACCGGGCTTTGGGCAGGCGACGCCAGCGGATGCACCGAAGGCTACTTCAGAAGCTTTTCGACCTCTCCACGCAACGCCGTATAACCGAGCTTTTCATAGACACCCTTGGTTGCATCGATGAATGGCTTGCGATCGATACTCGTGACGGTCATGCCGTTCTTTTTCATCATCGCTTCGGCGCCTGCGAGTGAATCTTCGGTGGCCTTCGAGGCCCAGTCGCCCGCTGCGAGCGATTCCTCTCTCAAGATCTTCTGCAATTCTGGTGACAGCTTGTCGAACCACGCCGCACTGGTGACGAGGCCAGTAAGAAGGTTGATGTGGCCGGTCTTGGTGTAGTGTTTGGCCACCTCGAACAGCTTTGATCCGACCGTGGCCGTGTGCTGCGCCTCGATCGCGTCGATCACCTTCTGCTGCATTGCCGGATAGACTTCGGCCCAGCCCATCGGCGTCGGCGTTGCGCCCATCGCCCGAACCGTCTCCATCCACACCGGCGCACCGGGTGTGCGCATGCGGATGCCGGAAAGGTCAGCAGGAACCCTGATCGGCTTGTTGGTGATCAGGTTACGGTCGCCAGCCCACCAGTTAAATGAGAGAACCTGGTGGCCGGAGGCGGTGCGCAGCTTCTGCACCCAGCCATCGAACATCGGCGACGTCACGACCTTGCGCACGCCGGCAAAGCCTTCAGCGAGATAGGGTGCGCCGAGAATACCGAACTCCGGAACAAACACCGCCAAGCGCCCGCCATCGACAAGGACAGCCACGTTGGCGCCTGCGCGCGCCTGCTCCAGCACGTCCTCATCCTTGCCGAGTTGCGAGCCCGGATAGAGCCGGATGGTCAACTGGCCCTTGGAGCGCTCGGCCACGCGATCACGAAAGCGCTCCAGTCCCAGAAAAATCGGATCGTCGCGACTGATCGCCGTGTTGACGTTGAGCTGCTGCTGCGCGTGGGCCCCTGACGGCAGGGCCAGAACCGATGCCCCGAGCAGCAGAGCGCACAGGCTGCGACGAACAAGTGCAAGGCTAGACTTCTTTGCCATTGATTTACTCCAAAGTGGTGGTGTGAGGGGGGGAGAAGCGACGCTTGCACGTCGATCTCAAAACCTGACCAAATCGAAATTTAAGGTACTAGTACCTTAATATATATAAGTAGTTACCCGAAGACGCGCCGGCAGGCAACTAAGCTGTGCTTTTGGACCCAAGGGCTTGAAGCAGATCGATTTTTCACAGCTGGCACTGTTAAACGGCAGGACTGAGCAAACCGTTGCCGATGGCTAATGCTATTAAATGAATAGCTACAAAGCTATATTCGACAATGGCTAGGGCCACTTTTTACTTATTTTTTTTGTGGTCCTGGCGGCCACGCTGCTCGCCGGCGCCCTGATGCAGCCCGTGCCGCTGGCACCGCTGTGGGTGCTGGGCAGCTACTTTATGGCGCAGACCCTCATCGTGCACAACACCCGGCCAGCCCGTTAGCCGTCAGGCCTCAAAAGCCCGCCATTCGAGGCAGCCACAAGCTGATTGCGGGGATGCAAGAGACCAGCACCAAAGCACAGATGTTGACGATGATGAACGGGATCACGGCGCGGATCACCGCCGAGAGACCACAGCCAGCGATACGCTCCGCCGCAAACAGCGAGACCCCCAGCGGCGGCGTGATCAGGCCAATATTGAGGTTGAGGATCATCACCACCCCAAAATGCAGCGGGTCAATGCCTGCCGCACTGGCCGCCGTGGCCAGAATGGGGCCAAACAATATGATCGACGTGGACGGGTCAATGAACATGCCGAGAATGAGCATGAACACATTGGCCACCAGCATGATGCCAATCGGCCCCAGGTCCCAGCTGACCACTGCGGCCGACAAACGCGAGGTGGTGTTTTCAAAACCCAGCACCCAGGCCAGCGCTGAGCCGCACGCCACGATGATGATGAGCTGACCGCTGAAGAGGCCCACCCGCGACAGGATCGCCGGCAAAGCGGACATCGACAAAGAGCGGTAGATCACAAAGGCACACACCATGGCGTAGGCCACAGAACTGCCCGAGGCCTCGGTGGGCGTCATCAAGCCGCCCAGAATGCTGGCCAAAATCAGCACCGGCATACCCAGGGGCAACAAGGCGCCCCAGCCGGTGCGTGCAATGGTCGCCAGCGAATGGTCAGAGCGGCGGGGCTTGATGCCCAGCCGCTTGGACAACCAGGCAATCAAGAGCATATTGGCCACGCCAATCAGCAGGCCAGGCACCACGGCTGCGGCAAACATGCCACCAATGGACACATTGGTCACCGAGCCATAAATGATGATGGGCAGCGAGGGCGGAATGGTCGGCCCGATGATCGAGGCCGAAGCGATGATGGCCGCGGCCAGAGGCGCCGGGTAGCCCTCCTTGACCATGGCCGGAATAAAAATGCGCCCCAAGGCCGCAATCTCGCCAAGCGCCACGCCCGTGATACCGGCAAAGAAGATGCAGGCGCCAACTGCCACTTGGGCAATGCCGCCGCGAATCCAGCCAAACAGGGCATCGGCAAAAGCCACCAGGCGCTGGGTGATTTTTCCCTCAGAAAAAATCTCCCCCGCCAACAGAAACATCGGGATGGCCACCAGCACGAAGGCGTCCATGCCCTGAAACAGTTTTTCGGTCAGCACCGGAAACATGGCCCACTGACCAGACACCACCAGGTAGACCACCGTGGCAAATCCCATGGCCCAGGCCACCGGCATGGACATCAGCAGGGTGAACACAAACACCCCCAGAAAAAGACCGAATGCCAGACTCATGCCAGCCTCCTGGCCTGGCGCTGCGCCCACATGCGCACCAGCAAAAACACCGCGGCTGCCGCAAAACCCAGCGGCACCGCCACAATCAGGTAAGACATCGGCCATTGCAGCGCCACAGTGCGCATGCTGTGGTTGAAGGTGACTGCGTCGTAGCCAGCCACCACAACCGCCACAAAAAACACCAGCGTGGCGACGTCAATCAGGCTGTAGATGACCCGCCGCGCGCCCGACGGCAAGGTCTCCACAATGAAATCCACCCGAATATGCTGGTTGTCGCGTACCGACACCGCCGCACCGGCCATCACGCACCACACCAGCAGGATGCGAAAAGCCTCTTCGCTCCAGAACGGCGTGTAGCTGAAGACGTAGCGCATCACCACCTGCAAAAACACGCCGGCGGCCAGCACGCTCAGGCTGGCCCCGCTGATAAAGC
>JBIKZZ010000313.1:0-3978 GCA_044354435.1 Rhodoferax sp.
TCGCCGGTATGCACCCCCATGGGGTCCAGGTTTTCAATCGAGCAGACGATGATGCAGTTGTCCGCCTTGTCGCGCACCACCTCCATCTCATACTCTTTCCAGCCGAGCAGGGACTCTTCAATCAACAACTCGCTGGTGGGCGACGCCTCCAGGCCACGCTTGCAGATCACCTCAAACTCCTCAGCGTTGTAGGCAATACCGCCACCCGTCCCCCCCAGGGTGAAGCTAGGACGAATCACGGTGGGGAAGCCCAGAGTCCTCTGCACCGTCCAGGCCTCTTCCATCGAGTGGGCAATGCCAGAGCGTGCTGAGCCCAGCCCGATGTGGGTCATGGCGTCCTTGAACTTGAGCCGGTCCTCCGCCTTGTCGATGGCCTGCGGACTGGCGCCGATCAGCTCCACCCGGTACTTGTCCAGCACGCCCTGGTGCCAGAGGTCGAGCGCACAATTCAGGGCCGTCTGGCCGCCCATGGTCGGCAGAATCGCGTCGGGCCGCTCTTTGGCGATGATTTTCTCGACCGTCTGCCAGGTGATGGGCTCGATGTAAGTCACGTCGGCCGTGGCGGGGTCGGTCATGATGGTGGCGGGGTTGCTGTTGATCAGGATGACCTTGTAGCCCTCCTCGCGCAACGCCTTGCAGGCCTGCACGCCCGAGTAATCAAACTCACAGGCTTGGCCGATGATGATCGGGCCGGCGCCAATGATCAGGATACTTTTGATGTCGCTACGCTTGGGCATATTCTTGAGTGCTCTCTACTTTTTGATGGCGACGCAACTTGGCGTTGCAATGATGGCGATAACTCAGCATGGGCCTGTCGGTAAAGATCAGGTCAGGCTGGCCGAAGCCAGCTTCACGCCAAACCAGACAAAAACGACACCCACCGCACTGGACAGAACGGCGGACAGCTTGCGCCGCTCGCGAAACACATCGGCCAGGCGGGCACCCATGACAATCAGCACCGACAGATAGATGGCGCTGAAGCCCATAACGATGGCACTGAGGATCAGGAATGGAACGGCTGGCGTCGCGTAGCTCGGGTCAATGAACTGCACAAAAAAAGACAGCAGGAACAAAATAGCCTTCGGGTTCAACAGGCTCACCAGCAGCGCGCGCTGAAAGGGCTTGGCCTGGTGGGCGGGCAGCACCCCCATGGCAGTGGGCGCCGTGTCGGCGGTCCGCCAAGTTTTCAGCGCAGCGAACAGCAACTGGAGACCGACCCAACACAGGTAAGCGGCACCGGCGTACTTCACCACCATGAACAGCGCCGGTGTGGTTCGCAACAAGCCGGCCGCCCCCAGCGCCACCAGCACCAGCAGCACCGCGTCACCCAAAAACACCCCTAAGGCCCCCTGAAAACCAGCCTTGATCCCGCGTGCCGTCGCCACCGACAGCACAAACAACGAGTTGGGCCCGGGCAGCAGGATGATGCTAAAAGCACCGATCACATAGGTCCAGAGATCGGTCACCCCATAAAAACTCATGCCCGCGACTCCATCTCCCGGATGAAGCGGTCAAACATGTAGCCGATGTCGTGCGGTCCTGGCGAGGCTTCCGGATGACCCTGGAAACAGAAGGCTGGCCGGTCGGTTCGCTCCAAGCCTTGGACCGTGCCATCAAACAGGCTGACATGGGTAACGCGCAGGGTCGACGGCAGGGACGTGTCATCCACCGCAAAACCATGGTTCTGGCTGGTGATGCTGACGCGTCCGCTGCCGAGTTCCTGCACTGGGTGATTGGCGCCGTGGTGCCCGAACTTCATTTTGAAGGTGCGCGCGCCGCTGGCCAGCGCCATGACCTGGTGGCCCAAGCAAATGCCAAAGGTTGGAATGCCACTGTCGATCAGCGCGCTCGCGGCGGTAATGGCGTAGTCGCAGGGCTGCGGGTCGCCAGGTCCATTGCTCAGGAAAATACCATCGGGCCGATAAGCCAGCACCTCCGCAGCCGTTGTTTGCGCCGGCACCACCGTGACGCGACAGCCGCGCTGGGCCAGCATGCGCAGGATGTTGTGTTTGACGCCGAAGTCATAGGCCAGCACGTGAAAGCGGCTTTTCGTCTGTTCGCCGTAACCGGGCTTGCCGTTGAGACTGGCATGGGCCAACTGCCACTCGGTCTGAGTCCATGCGTAGGGGGCTTTGGCCGACACCACGCGGGCCAAATCTAGCCCGGTCATGGTCGGTGCTGCCAGCGCCAGGACCTTGGCTCGTTCGATAGCGGTCGGCGTGAGAGCCTCGCCTGCGGCCAAGCCCAGAATGCAACCGTTTTGTGCACCCTGTGTACGCAGCTGACGGGTCAGCTTGCGGGTGTCGATGTTGGCGATGGCCACCGTGCCCTCGCGTTGCAAGTAGTGTCCCAGGCTCATGTCCTGCCGGAAATTGGAGGCCACCAGCGGCAAATCTTTGATGATGAGTCCGGCCGCGTAAATATGGGAAGCCTCCACATCTTGCGCATTGGTACCATAATTACCAATATGCGGGTATGTCAGCGTAACGATTTGCTGGCAGTAGCTCGGGTCTGTCAGGATTTCCTGGTAGCCGGTCATGGCAGTGTTGAACACCACCTCGCCGACCGTTGCACCTGGGGCACCAATGGAATCACCAACATAGACAGTGCCGTCTGCGAGCGCCAAGATGGCGGGGGGGGCGGTTCCCTTAAGAGACAAAAGCACGGGGTTCTCCGAGTAAGTTACGGGTACGCCCAATGCTCCTCAGGAACATATCCTGAAAAGGCTTAGAGGTGGGATGGAACCTGAGTTGCGCTAGGCGTACGGGGGTGCGGGAAAGCACCCTATTATAGCTGAGGGCCGCGCGCCAAAACGGCCGTCATGGCAAGGCCACCGTGGCACTGGCGTGCAGGCAAATGGCTGCCGCACTGGCCACATTCAATGATTCCTCGCCACCTGGCTGGGCAATGCGAACCTTTAGGCCGGTCCGGCCGGCCAAGTCACCGCTGATACCCTGCCCCTCATGGCCAAAGGCCCAGGCACAGGGCATGGGCAGCCTGCCCTGGCTCATCAATTGGTGCAACGCCATTCCGGCATGGGAACTGGTGACCAGGATCGGCACATCAAGCGCATCTAGAACGTCGGGCTCGACACCGTCGAACAAGTTCAGACCAAAGTGCGCACCCATGCCGGCACGCAGCACTTTGGGCGACCACAGCGCCGCCGTGCCTTTGAGCGCAATCACCTGGACGAAGCCGAAAGCTGACGCACTGCGCAGAATAGCACCAACATTACCGGCATCTTGTACGCGGTCCAGTATGACCGTCGGCACTTGCTCCGGCACAGAGAGGTCCGCAGGCAAGTCAATGAGGAAGCCTATCGCGGCTGGAGAGGCCAAGGCACTGATATCGGCAAAAAAAGCATCCGGAATTACTATGTTTTTTGTAGCGCACTTTGTCCATTCGGCGGGAGCCAACGGCCAAAATGATGCAGAGAAAATCGCTATCTCAGGGGTCACGCCACGCAGCAGTGCGGCACGGCACAGGTGATCGCCCTCGACCCAGATCCGACGCTGCCGACGGTAGGCCGTGCTGTCCTGCGCCAAGCGACGCAGCTCTTTGAGCAGGGGGTTGTCACGCGACTTGACAAATTGGGCTGGCGCGGCAGGCATCACAGAAGTTCGGCCACCGGTCGGAAACTGGTTCGATGCTGGGCACAGGGGCCATGCAGCTGCAAGGCCGCCAGATGAGCCGCGGTACCGTAACCCTTGTGTCGCGCAAAGCCGTACTGAGGGTAGTGCTGGTCAAGCTCAAGGCACCACCGGTCCCGGTGCACCTTGGCCAGAATCGAGGCCGCAGAAATGGCTGGCACCAGGGCGTCGCCGCCAACGATGGCCTCGGCCAACACCGCAAGCACGGGCAGGCGGTTGCCATCGACCAGCACCTTATTGGGCTTTAGGCGCAGGCCCTCCACCGCCCGGCGCATCGCCAGCAGGGTCGCCTGCAAGATGTTGAGCCGGTCGATTTCCTCGACGCTCG
>JBIKZZ010000267.1:0-4866 GCA_044354435.1 Rhodoferax sp.
GCAGTGCGGCGGTGCTGGGCACGCTGCGCTTTTCCGGGGTGTTGCCCTTGCCGCAGCTGCATCAGTTTGTGTCGCTCCTCGGCGCGGGCGTGGGTTTGCCGCTGTTGGCGCTGGCGCTGGGGGCGCCTGCAGGTGCTGTGGCAAGGCAACGTCGTTTCACCTGGATTTTTGCTGTGATCGCGGCCGTGCTCTGTGTGCTGCTGGGGGTGGTGGCCGGCATCAAGTTGTGGGGTTCGGTCTGCGCATTTGCTTCAGCACTTGCTATTGCGGCCGTGGCGGCACGTCGCCGTGACCTGCTGGCGCTGGGCGCAGGCATTTGCATGGTGCTGGCCTTTGCCACCTTTGCGGCCCAAGTGAGCGCCGGTCCGCTGCGGCCCGGTGAGTTCTTGCACGTCGGCCTGGCCCTGGCCATGCTGCTGCTGGGGCGGTGGGCAACCTTCCGTCATTCCCGCCCCCTTCCTTAATTCCCGCATCTTTTTCGTCATTCCCGCCCCCGATCAGGTCGAGGGCAGGCTGCGGCGGGAATCCATGCAGTCATGGATCCCCTGTGGTAACCGGGGATGGCGTGCCTGATTCCGCTCGTGTCCTCCGCCCTGCGGGCTCCCCCTTTACCTCGCTGCATCAGGCACGCGGTCCCCGCCTGGGTCGGGCAGCCGCGCGGCAAGCGCCGGGTTGGCGACCGCCCCGTTCAGGTGCGCAGTAAAAAAACCCTCAAGTGCCATGGCGGTTGGCCGTAAAGGTCGGTGGGAGTAAATACCGTACAAAAAAGTGCCTATAGGCCAACCATGATTAAGACAAAGAGATTGATCGCGAGCTCGGTTTCCGACGTGATGCAGATGCATTTCCCTGAAAAGCACCTGTCCCTTTGCCACGCCTACGCGGTGGTGGGTTCGAATCTGGCCGCTATTGAGCTGGAGAAGCCGTTTCGGCCGGTCGCTGGCAAGGCGGTGTTTGACACCGGGACCAGTCAGTTGATCTACATGACCGACAAACATGCTTTTGACAACCCGTTCGGCGGTGCCTACCACTGCTGGATCGAGTCGGACGGGCCAGAGCAGCCCGAACGCGAACTCGTCGACCTCACCTTTGGCAACAACCGTAACTTTGCCCAAAAGTGTGGGGTTGCCTGGTCTGGTGCAGCACCGCCAAGGTTCCTTTGGGGCAAGTACTCTGAGGTGGCGCTGAATTGCGACTTGGACCATGTGCGCCCCGGCTTCGGGAAGTCCAGAATCTGGGTCAAGGAGACCGTGTTGGGAAGCAATTGGCTGGCCGCACATGTGCAGCAGCACGTCGGCAGCTATGCTTTTCTTACCGCGCAGGCCTTGAAACGATTGACGGAAAAATCGCGCAAGTGGCGCTCTACGGACAAACGCGTTGTACTTGGTGGGGCCGTGATTGAGACCGAAGAGGCCACACTGCTTGTTTTGGCAGAAACCGAAGGCCTGAGTGCCGCCGCCTTTTTTGAAACTGAGGTTTCAGGCGCTGCCAGCCCGTTCAAGCTTTGGGAGCAATTCGTGGCCCTGGGGCGCCCGTTTTTGAATGGGCTGGAGTGGCTGCCCAGCCTTGGTCTGGCTTGACGGGGGCTATCAGCTCAGCCAGCGTTACCACTTGTTGCGCAGTTCCCGCAGGGTCCGAAAGACGGTCTCGGCATCGGGATTGGCTGGCATGTCGGGCACGCTTGCGCGCAGACCAGCCATCACACTGGCGCTGTCCAGCCGAAAAAATGTGTTGTGCGCATGCTCCTGGGCCAGCGTGGTCACCACCGAGCTCGCTGGGTCGTGGCCGGTCACGCTGGGTAGCAGGGCCTGTGCGGCGGCGTTGTCGGGCTCGCGCGACAGGGTGAACTTCAGGTTGGTTTCGATGTAATCGTGCCCCGGGTAGAGCCGGGTGTTGTCGGGTAGCCGCGCCAGTTGCTCGGCGAAGGTGCGGTACAGAGCGCTGGTGTCGCCGCCGTTGTGGGTGTTGCCGGCGCCGGCGTTGAACAGCGTGTCGCCTGAGAACAGCGCCGGCTGCTCGGTGTGGGCAAAGAGGCAGATGTGGCACAGGGTGTGGCCGGGGGTGTCCAGGCATTCAAGCTCCACGGTTTTGCCCACCTTGATCACATCCCCCGCCTGTACACCCCGGTCCACGCCGCTGATGCGCCCGCCGGCCTTGTGGTGCGCGATCACCTTGGCGCCGGTGGCCGCCACCACCGCCGCGTTGCCGCCGGTGTGGTCGGCATGCTCGTGGGTGTTGAGCAGCTGCGTGATCTGCCAGCCCTTGACCCGCGCGGTGGCCAGGCACTTTTCGTGGTCCAGCGGGTCAATCGCCAGCGCCTCGCCGGTCTCGGGGCAGGCAATCAGGTAGTTGTAGTTGCGGTAGGCGTTACCGGTCCAGATTCGTTCGACAAGCATGCGGGTATCTCCTTGAGGGCTGAACCATACCGCAAATCCTGAATGAATTACCGGGCACAGCCTTCAGTGCTAACCTAGCCCCATGAACATCTCTTTTTGGCAACTGGGCAGCCGCACTCTGTGGCGCGACTTGCGTTCGGGTGAATTGCGCCTGCTGGTGCTGGCGGTGACGCTGGCGGTGGCGGCCTTGACGGCGGTGGGGTTTTTTGCTGACCGCTTGCAGGGTGGCATGCAGCGCGATGCGCGGCAGTTGCTGGGTGGTGACGCGGTGATCGTCAGCGACAACCCGCCGCCGACGGCCTTTGAGGCCAAAGCCCGCGGATTGGGGCTGCAGGT
This sequence comes from Rhodoferax sp., assembly GCA_044354435.1. Classification (GTDB taxonomy): domain Bacteria; phylum Pseudomonadota; class Gammaproteobacteria; order Burkholderiales; family Burkholderiaceae_C; genus Rhodoferax. The sequence continues at coordinate 2,730 of JBIKZZ010000267.1, forward strand.
GGTGGAGACCCTGGGTTTCCCGACCATGGCGCGCGCCACCGAGGCCCGAGGCGGCAACAGCAAGTTGGTGGCCTTGAAGGTGGTCGCACCCGGCTACCCGCTGCGCGGCAGGCTGCGGGTGGCCACACAGCCGGAGGGTGCTGGCGAACTGACGCGGGACATCCCGGCGCCCGGTCAGGCCTGGGTGGAAGCCCCTTTGCTGGAAACTCTGGGGCTGGCGCTGGGCGATGAGTTGCTGCTGGGCGATATCAGCCTGCGGGTCACGCGGCTCATCGTGACTGAGCCTGACCGGGGCGCTGGCTTCATGAATTTTTCGCCGCGCGTGATGATTCACCGGGCTGACCTTGCTGCTACCGGGCTGGTGCAACCGGCCAGCCGGCTGACCTACCGCCAAGCCGTGGCGGGGGAGGACGCGGGCGTCAACGCCTTTGTGGCCTGGGCGCAGGGCGAGGTCAAAAATCGCACCGTGCGCGGCGTGCGGGTGGAGTCGCTGCAGGGCGGCCGCCCCGAGCTGGGGCAGACCTTGGAGCGGGCCGAGAAGTTTCTGAACCTGATCGCCCTGCTGGCAGCGCTGCTGAGCGCGGTGGCGGTGGCTTTGTCAGCCCGCGGTTTTGCAGCCAACCACCTGGACGACTGCGCCATGCTGCGGGTGCTGGGCTTGAGCCAGCGCACCATCGCCTCGGCCTATGCCTTTGAATTTGCCGCCGTCGGCCTGATGGCCAGCGCGCTGGGCGTGCTCTGCGGCTACGCAGTGCACCATGTATTCGTGCTGCTGCTGGCCGGCCTGGTCGATGCGGCCCTGCCGGCGCCCGGCATCTGGCCGGTGCTGTTTGGCATGGGCATGGGCTTGACGCTGCTGCTGGCTTTTGGCCTGCCACCGGTGCTGCAACTGGCGCAGGTGCCGCCGCTTCGGGTGATCCGGCGTGATGTGGGCCGGCTCAAGCCCGCTTCGCTGGGCGTGTTGGCAGTGGGGGTGGCCGGATTTGCCGCCCTGCTGCTGGCTGCCAGCAGCGACCTGACCTTGGGCCTGATCGCCGTGGGCGGCTTTGCCGGCGCCACCGGCGTGTTTGCGCTGCTGAGCTGGCTGGCGGTCAAGCTGCTGCGCTGGCAGGTGAACGAGAGCACGGCGCCGCGCTGGCTGGTGCTGGCCACACGCCAGATCTCGGCCCGACCGGCTTACACAGTCGTACAGGTCAGTGCCCTGTCGGTGGGCCTCTTGGCGCTGGTATTGCTGGTGCTCTTGCGCACCGACCTCATCAACAGCTGGCGCAAGGCCACCCCGGCCGACGCGCCCAACCGCTTTGTCATCAATATCATGCCCGAGCAGGGTGATGCTTTTCGTCAGGCCCTGAACGAGTCCGGTGTCACCCGCTTTGACTGGTACCCGATGATCCGCGGCCGTTTGTTGGCCGTGAACGGTCGCACCGTGACGCCTGAAGACTACGCCGATGAGCGTGCTCGCCGTCTGGTAGACCGCGAGTTCAACCTGTCGCACAGTGCCGCCAAGCCGGTGCAAAACCTGGTGGTGGCTGGCCGCTGGGTGGAGGAAGAGGCCGGCGCCATCAGCGTGGAGGACGGTCTGGCCAAGACCCTGGGCCTGCAGCTGGGCGATGCCTTGCTGTTTGACATTGGCGGCGTGCAGACCGAGGCCCGCATCACCTCGCTGCGCAAGGTGGACTGGGGCTCGCTGCGTGCCAACTTCTTTGCCATGTACCCGGTCAGCCGCATGGCTGATGTTCCCAGCACTTACATGGGCGCCTTCAAAGCCCCGGCTACGCCGGGCTTTGACAACGCGCTGGTGCGGCGTTTCCCCAACATCACCAATGTGGACATGAGCAGCACCTTCACCCAGGTGCAGCGGGTGCTGGACCAGGTGATCCGGGCCATTGAGTTTTTGTTTGCCTTCACGCTGGCGGCGGGACTGGTGGTGCTGTTTGCCGCAGTGACCGCGACCCGCGAGGAGCGAGCGCGAGAGTTTGCCATTCTGCGGGCCATGGGCGCGCGCAGCAGCCTGCTGCGCCAAGTGCAACGTGCAGAGCTGCTGGGCGTGGGCCTGCTGGCCGGCCTGCTGGCCTCGCTGGTCGCCTCGGTGGTGGGTTGGTCGCTGGCCCACTACGTGTTCCAGTTTGAATGGGTG
>JBIKZZ010000268.1:0-4847 GCA_044354435.1 Rhodoferax sp.
GCCCGCAGGGCGGAGGACAGCCGCGGAGCCGAATGCCCCGCCGGCCTGATCCCAGAAGTCAGCGCCAGAGCTCAGCCACCCGAGCGCTTGACCACATAACCCTGCGCCACCAAGGCCGCAATCACCCGCTCCACATGGTCACCCTGCACCTCAATCACACCGTCCTTAACGGTGCCGCCGGAGCCACACGCCGCCTTGAGTTGCTTGCCCAACACGGTCAGTTCAGCCATCGCCAGCGGCAGGCCCTTGACAAGCGTGACGCCCTTGCCCGCGCGGCCCTTGGTTTCACGTGACACGCGCACCACGCCGTCGCCGGCGGGCTGAGTTCTGGCGCTGCGGCAGGTACATTGGGGCACGGGCTGGCGGCATACCGGACACATGCGGCCGGTCTCGGTGGAGTAGACCAGGCCGCCAGATGAGGAACGAGACTTCATGGGCAGCTATTCTATTTGTAGCTGAAACCCCAATACCGACGGGGGCTATGTGCCAAAATCATGTCCTATCAAACATCCGCTAGGAACCACGCCAATGTCACGTCAAAGCCTCTGGGCTCCCAAGGTGGCCAGCCTGATCCAGGGCGGCAACAGCGCCGCCGCACTGGCACAGATCAAGGTCGCGCCCAGCGTGAAAGACCTGCAGGATTTGCGCAAGCGGCTAGGCCAGGCACAGCTGCTGGCAAAGCACCCGGCCATCGACCAAGCCACCGCCGACCAGATTGTGGCCCTGTCAGCGCCACGGCTGCACCGCTCACCCTGAGCCGCTCGGGGTACCAAATGCCGATCCGCTCAGGGCAGAAGCCCGAGCGCGTGCATGTAGTCGGGCTGCACCATCAGATCGTCCCAGGCCAGGGCCGGGCCGCGCGGCAGCAGGGCCAGGCGGCGCTCCTCGCTGCCCTCCCAGGGCTGCCACTCCTCTTTGAGCTGGGCTTCGGTCAGGCCGCTGATCAGGGCATCTAACACCGTACCGCCGCCCAGCGACTGGTTGCACAGCAGCACCAGGTCGCAGCCGGCGTTGAGCGCCGCCACGGCGGCCTGGGCATGGCTGACCGGCGCACTATCCAGCACGCGCGCACCGGCCATCGACAAATCGTCGCTGAACACTGCGCCGCCAAAACCGAGCTGGCCGCGCAGGATGTCGCCCAGCCAGCGCTGCGAAAAACCGGCCGGCCGGGCATCAACCTTGGGGTAGACCACGTGCGCTGGCATCACCGCCGACAGGGTGGTGTTCAGCCAGCCGTAGGGCGCAGCGTCCTCGGACAGGATGGCTTTGAGGCTGCGTCGGTCCACCGGCAGGTCAGTGTGAGAGTCGGCCCGGACAAAGCCGTGACCGGGAAAGTGCTTACCGCAGTTAGCCATGCCGCTTTGCAGCAGGCCGTGCATCAGGCTTTTCGCCAGCAGGCTGACCACGCGCGGGTCGCGGCCAAAGGCGCGGTCGCCGATCACGCCGCTGGCGCCAAAGTCCAGGTCCAGCACCGGCGTGAAGCTCAAATCGACACCGCAGGCGCGCAGCTCGGCGCCCAGCACGTAACCGCAGGCGGTGGCGGCATTGGTAGCGCGCATGGCACCACTGCCCTCCCCGCCCTGGCCGTCTTGCAACCAGAGTTCACCCAGTGCCCGCATTGGCGGTAGGTGGGTGAAACCGTCTGTCTTGAAACGCTGAACCCGGCCGCCCTCGTGGTCCACGCAAATCAGCAAGTCAGCGCGCAGTTTCTTGATGCTGCGGCAGAGGGCGCTGAGTTGCGCCCGGTCTTGCCAGTTGCGTGCAAACAGGATCAGGCCACCCACCAGCGGGTGCTTGAGGCGCTGCCGATCAATCTTGCTGAGTCGGGTGCCTTCAATGTCGATGATGAGGGGAGCGTGTTGGGTCATGAATACATCCAGAGAGTTTGCTATATATTTTATAGCTATATCGCTATATTTGACGGGGCCTAGAGGCCAATTTAATCATTTTTTTCTACGACCACAAAGCTGGCGGCATAGTCGGTTTCATCCGTCACTGTCACATGGGCGCGCAGGCCTTGGCCCTCAAACCAGGTTTTCAGGCCGCCATGCAGCACGATCACCGGCTGGCCGCTGGGCAGCTTACCCACCTCGCACAGGCGCCAGCTCATCGGCATGCGCATGCCCAGGCCAATCGCCTTGCTGAAAGCCTCCTTGGCGCTGAAACGGGTGGCCAGGTAGCGCAGGCCGCGTTCGGGCCAGCGAGCACTGCGGCTGCGCCAGGTGACCAGTTCGACGTCACTGAGGATTTTTTGGGCGAAACGCTCGCCATGACGCTCTACGCTGGCGCGGATGCGGCGCACATCACAGATGTCGGTGCCAATGCCGTAGATCATCTGCTGCGCAGCTCAACGGTTTCAGGTCGCGCCGTGGGCGTCTGCAATGCAACGCAGGTAGTCGCGAACGGCGGCGCTGTAGCCCAGCTCCAAAGCGTCGGCGATCAGGGCGTGGCCGATCGACACCTCCTGCACGCCCGGCACCTCGCGCAAAAAGGCGGTCAGGTTGTCGCGATTCAGGTCGTGGCCAGCATTGATGCCCAGGCCAGCGGCGCGGGCGGCAAGGGCGGCTTCGGCGAAACGCTTCAACTGCGTGGCCTGCGAAGGCGAGCCCCAGGCCGCGGCATAAGGTTCGGTGTAGAGCTCCACCCGGTCGGCGCCGACCGCGCGGGCTGCGGCCATGGCCGAGGCATCAGCGTCCATGAACAGGCTGACCCGCGCCCCTAGGGCATGGGCCTGTGCAATCAGCGGGCGCAGCCGTTCGGCGTCGGCCGGGAAATTCCAGCCATGGTCGCTGGTGAACTGGCCCTCTGCATCGGGCACAAAAGTCACCTGGTGCACCGGCAACTGGCGCGCCCGAACGTCGGCCACTACCTCCATCAGGTTATGAAAGGGGTTGCCCTCAATGTTGTACTCGCGTCCGGGCCACTGCTGCACCAGGGCCGCGAGTTCCGGTACATCCGTGGCGCGAATATGCCGCTCATCGGGCCGCGGATGCACGGTGATGCCATGGGCGCCGGCTTGCAGGCACAGCGTGGCGGCACGAGTCAGGCTGGGTATGCCGAGATGACGGGTGTTGCGCAGGGTGGCAACTTTATTGACATTGACGGAGAGTGCAGTGGTGTTCATAGGGATTGCAGGTCGATCATCATTTGACGGGTACGCAAGGTTCCCACGCCGCAATGGTAATTCAGCAGGGCGCGCAGTTGCGGCTTGAGCTCAGCCATCACCGCAGCACAAGCGCGCAGGGTGGTGGCAAACGGTGCGTTATTGGCAAGTACGTCCTGCAGGTCGGCCCATTGCGAACCGCTCAGGCTGGCGCGATCCGTCACGGCCGTCTGGCGCAGGCCACCTTCGGGTACCAGGCTGTAGCGCACGTCAGGGTCGAGCACGCCCAGCGTCATGGTCTGGGCATCCAGCAGCGGCAGCAACCCGATCTCCCGCAGCAACAGCAGCTCAAAGGCCCGCAGTGCGGCTTGCAACAGTTCGGCGTGGCCACTGGCCAAGACTGCCGTCACTTGCGAGTAAATATCAAACAGGACCGGGTGCGGGTCATCCCGCGCCAGCAGCGTGAGCAGCAACTCATTGAGGTAGTACCCCGACAGCAAGGCGTCACCGGTGGGCATGACATGGCCACCTACCCACTCCGCGCCCTTGAGGGTGCGAATTTCTGCGTCACCACCAAAATTCAGGCGCAGCGGCTGCAATGGCAGCAAGATCGGCCGAAAATTAGAACTGGGCCGCTTCGCTCCCTTGGCCACCAAGGCGATACGCCCATGGTGGCGCGTGAATACCTCAAGAATCAGGCTGGACTCGCTCCAATCGTAGCGGTGCAGCACATAGGCTGGTTCGTCAGAGACACGTTGCGTAGCCACGTCGAGCCGTCAAGCCGGCCAGCAAAACGTGGTTTCGCCGCTGGGCCGCCCCAAGGCGAAACGGGCCCCCTCGGGGGGCAGCGCAGCACGCGCAGCGGCAAGCGTGGGGGTCAAAGATTTACTCGTAGCCAAAGCTGCGCACCCGCGCCTCGTCGTCGGCCCATCCTGAACGCACTTTGACCCAGAGCTCGATGAACACCTTAGCGTCCAACAGCTTTTCCAGTTCGACCCGGGTTTCGGTGCCGATGCGCTTGATGCGCTCGCCCTTGTCACCAATCACCATGGCCTTGTGGGTGTCGCGCTCGACCACAATGGTGGCGGCGATGCGCAGCAGGCGTTTTTGCTTGCCGCGCCCGGCCTCTTCGCCAAACTTGTCGATGATCACAGTCGAGGTGTAGGGCAACTCGTCGCCGGTCAGGCGAAACAGTTTCTCCCGCACCGTCTCGCTGGCCAGAAATTTCTCACTGCGATCGGTCAGTTCATCTTCAGCGTACCACCAGGGCTGCTCGGGCAAAAAGCGCTCGCAAAGGACCAGCAGTCGTTCTATATCTCGGGCATTTTTGGCCGACATCGGGACAAATTCAGTGAAGGCATGGCGTTGTTGCATCTCCTGCAGCCAGGGCGCAATGTCGCCGCGGCGGTGGATCTGGTCGAACTTGTTGGCCACCAGCAGCGTCGGGATATCTTTGCCCAGCAAGCTCAGCACACGGGCATCAGCCTGATTGAACTGACCCGCCTCCACCACAAACAGGATCAGGTCAACATCGCCCACAGCGCCCAGCACGGTCTTGTTGAGCGAGCGGTTCAAAGCGTTGTTGTGGCGGGTCTGGAAGCCCGGGGTGTCAACAAACACGAACTGGGTCCCGCCCTGGGTGCGCATACCGGTAATCCGGTGCCGGGTGGTTTGCGCCTTGCGCGAGGTGATGCTGATCTTCTGGCCTACCAGTGCATTGAGCAGGGTTGACTTTCCTACGTTG
>JBIKZZ010000269.1:0-4813 GCA_044354435.1 Rhodoferax sp.
TGTTGTACCCGGGAAAGATTGGAGCATCGCTGCTTGAATTGGCTCAGCCCGGCTTTATCCTCACAGCCCATGACTTGTCGAGCCTGGATCAGTGCGTGCAAAGGCAGATTCCCTTTTACCTGAAGATCGACAGTGGATTTGGGCGCCTCGGTTTTGCTGCGGAACGTCCGCAAGACATTCTGGAACGCATCACCGACCCTGGGCGTTGCCGCTTGATCGGCGCTTATGCTCATTTTTCAGACCAACTGAACCCCGCCGCAGTGGCGCGCCAGGGGCAATCATTCCAACGCTGTGTCGACGCGCTTGAGACGGGGATGGGTCGCACACTGGAGCGCAATGTAGGTGCATCCCGTGTGTTGATCACCGATCCAGCCTGGGCACTGAATGCGGTGAATCCCGGCGGCTTGGTGTATGGCCTCTACGACGCGCTGGGGGCTCACTGCCTACGACCCGTGCTGACCGCCGTGAAAGCCAGAGTGATTGCGCTGCGCCAAATGGCTGCTGGTACAACATCGGGCTACGCAGGCAAGATTTACGAACGGGATTCAGTGATCGCGATCGTGCCTATCGGTTACTCTGACGGTCTGCCCCGGGTTCAGGAGCGGGGGCAGGCGCTGTTGCGAGGGCACCGCATACCACTCTCTGGGCCACGGCACGCTGAATACACGATGATGGATGTCACGGACATGGCCGAGGTTCAAATCGGTGACGAAGTGGTCTTTGTGGGCTCTCAGGGGGGCGACGAAATCACCTTGAGCGAGTTAACCACTGGCACTGACTTGACGGAGACCGATCTGCTCCAACGTCTTGCCCGGCACCCGCACAGGCACCTGATCTGATCAGTTTTTCGAAAGGCCCTGCGTGAAACTTTTGACCCCTGCACAACGCGAGCATTACCTGGAGCAGGGCTACGTCTCACCCGTGCGTGTCATGTCTGCCGAAAAGGCGGCATCGATTCGTTCTCAATTGGAGGCCTTCGAAAAAAGCCAGGGTGGCCCTTTAAAGGGGTCCATGCGTCACAAGTCGCATTTGCTGTTCAGTTGGCTGGCTGACCTGGTCCGTGAAGAAAAAATTCTGGACGCGGTGGAAGACCTCTATGGCGGTGATTTGCTGTGTTGGACCACCAACTTTTTCATCAAAGAGGCCAACGACCCTGGGTTCGTGTCCTGGCACCAGGACTCCACCTACTGGGGCCTGTCGCGGCCTGACATGGTCACGGCCTGGGTTGCACTGACTGCGTCGAACGCCTCCAATGGTGCCATGCAGGTCATCCCTGGCACCCATTCGTCTGAGCAGATCGCGCACCGAGACACCTACTCGCCCCACAATCTGCTGACGCGTGGGCAGGAAGTCGCGGTTGAGGTTGATCCACAACAAGCTCGAACCATCACACTGGAGCCGGGAGAGATGTCTTTGCACCACGTCCGGATCATTCACGGCTCGCCGCCGAACGAGTCGGCGAGCCGTCGCATCGGCTTTGCGATCCGTTATATACCGACCAGCGTTCGCCAGAAGCAGGGCGCCGACAGCGCGACCCTGGTGCGTGGTGTGGATGACTACCGCACCTTTGAGCATGAACCTAGGCCATCCAAGGACATGGATCCTGCCTTTGTGTCCTTGCATGCCGAGATTGCCCAGCGCAATGCACAAATCTTGTACAAGGGCGCGCTCATCAGCAGCCATGAGCAGCGCTTGCAGCGTCAACCCTGAGCTGGGCAGGTAGACTGCGTTCTAGCAAATCCCACCCATCACGGACGCCCTCGCAAGAGGGGCTGCCGGGTGAGCCGCTTCATGGCATGACGCCTGAGCCCGTCAGGTCCGGTCAGGCCCCTTGAAGCGCCGCCGCCACAATGCTGGCCGCGTCCACCTTGAAGAAAGCCCTTAAGGCGGCTCGTGTGTCACTGCGGCCAAAGCCATCGGTGCCCAGTGTGGTGTAACGGCGTCCATCCGGCAGGTAGGCGCGTATGGCCTCCGGCACAGCGCGCACATAGTCGGTGGCGGCGATGATGTTGCCGGCGCTCTGTTGCAGCTGGCGGGTGATGAACGGCAGTGGCGCTGCGGTGTTGGCGACGGTTGCCTCGGTGCACGCCACCGCCTCGCGTGCCAGCTCGCTCCAGCTGGTGACGCTGAACACATCAACCGCCACGCCTTGCGCCGCCAGCAGTGCTGCGGCCTGGATGACCTCGGTCAGGATAGCGCCAGAGCCCAGCAGGGTCACTTGGCGCGGGCTGTCGTCTTGGGCCGGTGTGCCCTGTGCTGGCCAGTGGCCAAAGTGGTAGCAGCCTTGCAGAAGATCGCCGTGCATCGCCTCAGGTAAATCGGGCTGGGCGTAGTTTTCGTTCATCAGGGTGATGTAGTAAAAAACGTCGCGCTGATCGACCAACATTTCTTGCATGCCATGGGCCACGATCACGGCCATCTCGCCCGCAAAAGCCGGGTCCCAGGCCCGGCAGTTGGGGATGGTGGCAGCGATCAGGTGGCTGCTGCCGTCCTGGTGCTGCAAGCCTTCGCCGCCCAGGGTGGTGCGGCCGGACGTGGCGCCCAGCAGGAAGCCGCGGGCGCGCTGGTCGGCGGCGGCCCAGATCTGGTCGCCGACGCGCTGAAAGCCGAACATCGAGTAGTAGATGTAGAAGGGCAGCATCGCCAGGCCGTGCACGCTGTAGCTGGTGGCTGCCGCCGTCCAGCTGGCAATGGCGCTGGCTTCTGAGATGCCTTCTTCCAGGATCTGGCCGTCCAGCGCTTCACGGTAGCTCAGCACCGAACCGATGTCCTCAGGCAGGTACTTCTGGCCCACGCTGGAGTAGATGCCCACCTGTTTGAACAGGTTGGCCATGCCAAAGGTGCGTGCTTCATCGGCCACGATGGGCACGATGCGGGGCCCCAATGTTGGGTCTTTGAGCAGGTTGCCCAGGATGCGCACAAAGGCCATGGTGGTGCTCATGGCTTTGCCAGCGGCTTCTGTGGCAAAGCTGGCATAGGCGGCCAGTGGCGGCAGCGGTATGGTGTCGCACTGGGTCAGGCGCTGAGGCAGGTAGCCGCCCAGGGTCCGACGCTGCGCGTGCAAGTAAAGCATCTCGGGGCTGTCGGCAGCGGGCTTGAAAAAGGCCAGTGAGGTGGCCTGGTCATCGCTGAGCGGCAGCTGGAAGCGGTTGCGGAACTCGATCAGTTCCGCGTGGTCAAATTTTTTCTGGCTGTGCGTGGTCATCCTGCCCTGGCCCGCACTGCCCATGCCAAAGCCTTTTTTGGTGTGCGCCAGGATCACCGTGGGCTGCCCCTTGTGGTCGGCCGCCGCCGCATAGGCAGCAAAAATTTTCACCAGGTCATGGCCGCCGCGCTTGAGCCGGTCGATTTGCTCGTCGGTCATGCCCTGCGCCAACTGGACCAGCTCGGGGTTTTGGCCAAAGAAGTGGTCGCGGTTGTAGCGGCCGTCCTTGGCGGCAAAGGTCTGCATCTGCCCATCGACCGTGTTGGCAAAGGCCCGGGCCAGTGCGCCGCTGTGGTCACGTGCAAACAGGCCGTCCCAGTCGCTGCCCCAGACCAGCTTGATCACATGCCAGCCAGCACCGGCGAACAGTTGCTCCAGCTCGTCAATGATGCGGGCGTTGCCGCGCACCGGGCCGTCCAGTCGCTGCAAATTGCAGTTGACCACCCAGGTCAGGTTGTCCAGGCCTTCGCGTGCGGCCAGGGTCAGCGCGCTCATGGACTCGGGCTCGTCCATCTCGCCATCGCCAAACACGCCCCAGACCCTGCGCCCCTCGCAGTTCAGCAGTTGCCGGTGGCTCAGGTAGCGCATGAAGCGGGCCTGAAAAATCGAGCTGATCGGGCCAATGCCCATGGAACCGGTGGGAAACTGCCAAAAATCGGGCATCAGCCAGGGGTGCGGGTAGCTCGACAGCCCCCTGGCGCCGACGCCCGTGCGGGTGCGTGGTGCTCGGAGCTCCTGGCGGTAATGCATCAGTTCGGCCTCGTCGAGCCGGCCTTCCAAAAAGGCCCGGGCGTAGACGCCGGGCGCGCTGTGTGGCTGGAAGAACACCAGGTCGCCCAGGCTCTGCGCGCTGCGGCCGCGAAAGAAGTGGTTGAAACCGGTTTCAAACAGGTCGGCTGCGCTGGCGTAGCTGGCGATATGGCCGCCGAGCTCGCCATAGGCCTGGTTGGCGCGCACCACCATCACCAGCGCGTTCCAGCGCATGATGGCCGCCAGCCGTTCCTCGATCGCCAGATCACCCGGAAACGGCGGCTGGCGATCAACGGCGATGCTGTTGACATAGGGGGTGCCCGGCGCGGGCTGCCAGTTCACGCCGTGGCTTTGCGCGAGCCGGGTCAACTCGTCCAGAACAAAGCGGGCGCGCTGCGGCCCCTGGCTTTGCAACAGAGAGACAAAGCCTGCGCGCCATTCGGCGGTTTCTTGCGGGTCAGCGTCGGTGGCCGGGTCGGTGGGGCTGAGCAGGGTGGTGAAGAGCGGCGCATTCATAGCGTCTGATGCTAGGCCCCTCACGACAAAATGTTGTTTCGGATTGATCGTTTAAATGATAATTAACAGCGTTTTATGCTGATAAATGCTATGTATGAAGAATATTAATCTGGATGTGATCGATCTGCGCATTTTGGCTGAGCTTCAGGCCGACGGTGCGCTGTCCAATGTGGCGCTGGCGCGCCGGGTGCACCTGTCACCGTCGCCCTGCCTGATGCGGGTCAAGGCGCTGGAGTCGGCAGGGGTCATTCAGCGCTATGTGGCGCTGGCCAGTGCGGTGGCGCTGGGGCTGGGGCTGAATGTGTTCATCAGCATCAGCCTCAAAGAGCAGAGCCGGCAGGC
>JBIKZZ010000033.1:0-17936 GCA_044354435.1 Rhodoferax sp.
GCGTCCAGGTTACGGCCAGTTCGTTGAGCCGCGCCAGGGGTGTCGAGCTCCCCCGATGTGGCCTCCAGGGCCATCACCCGGGTGTTGGCCCCGTCGCCGCGCACTGGCACGGCGCGAAAGGTCGACAGCTCGGCGCGAAACCCGTTGGTCGAGGCGTTGGCCAGGTTGTTGGACAGCACCGCCTGCCGCGCAGCTGCGGCATTGGCACCGGTCATGGCGGTGTAGATCATGCGGTCCATGGCGGGCTACCCTCGCTTAGCGCAGGTTCACCAGGGCTTGCACGGCCTGATCCTGGGTTTTGATGGTTTGCACATTCGCTTGATAGCTGCGCTGTGCGGTCATCATCGCCACCAGCTCGGCGGTCAGGTCAACGTTCGAGTCTTCCACCGCACCAGCACGTAACTCGCCAAACTTGCCCTGTGTCGGTAACCCCTGGATCGGCTGCCCCGAGGCAAAGGTCTCCACCCAGGCACCACCGGAAATTGGGGTCAACCCCTGCGGGTTACGGAAGTCGGCCAGCGTCAGTTGTGCCAGGCGTTTGGTCTGCCCGTTGGAATATTTTGTTTCGAGCACGCCGGTCTGGTCGATTGAGACGCCGGTCATTTCACCGGCGGTATAGCCGTCCTGAGTCAGCTTGGTCACCTGGAATGACGACCCAAACTGGGTAGTCTTGGTCAAGTCCAACAGGGCCGAAAAACTGCCAATGGCCGAGTTCTTCGAGGTCAGGGTGATGGCTTGTTTATCCAACGGCAAAACCACCTCGGGTGTGGTGACCGCAGCCAAACCTGTGCCAGTCACCACGGCGGGTTTGATCATTCGCACCAAGGTGCCGTCTGCCCCGAATTCCATGCGAAAGAGGGAGCCCGAGGCCTTGAGCGCCTGGTTGGCCGGGATACCACCGTTGGCGTAGGTTGGCAGGGGGGTTGTGGGCGGCGGTACGGCCGCATTGAGCGCCGTGTTCTTGATGTCCAATGCCTTGTTGGTGGCGTTGGTGGCCTTGATGGTGGCGTTTTGCGTCAGGGCTGCTTGGCCGGCGGTCTGACTGGCCGCGTCAAACACATCCCAAGCGTCTTTGGCAACTGCCGGGATGGCCGCCGGGTCAGGCCCGACTTTCACAAAGTAGACGTTCAGCGGTACCTCAAGCCCTTGCGAATCATAGGTCGTCACGGCGGTGCCATATTTGGTGAATGGCGTCGGCGTTGCAGAATCTGTCGCCACCGTCGCCCGGGCGTCCAGATTCACTTCGGCGGCAATGGACTTTGTGGCACTGGCCGCAATGGGCGCACCAGTAGGTACCACCAACTTGCCGGGCGTGACGCTGGTAGGTTGGCCCAGTGAGTCCAGTGTGTAGCCCATCAGATTGGCTTGCTGGTTGGTCACCAAGTTGCCTTCGCGGTCGAGCTTGAACTGGCCGTCGCGCGTGTAGGCGGCGTTGCCCTCTGAGGTCGTGATCTGGAAGAAACCGCCACCGTTGATCGCCACGTCCAGGCTGTTGCCGGTGATGTTGATGCTGCCCTGGGTGAACTGTTGTGACACCGCAGCCACGGCTACGCCAATGCCCTGGCCAGTGTCGGTGCCACCCGAGCCGGCTGATGACACCAGCGCGGCAAACTCAGCCCGGGAGGCCTTGGCGCCCACGGTATTGGCGTTGGCAATGTTGTTGCCGATGATGTCGAGATTCTTGGTTGCTGCGTTGAGGCCGGCGAGGCCAGTTTGAAAGCCCATGGCTTGCTCCCTTTAGTCTCTAATATTGAAATTGATGGGGCGCTTCACAGCACCGCTTTGATCTGTTCGTAGCGCACTGTGGCGCCACTCTTGAGCGCGATGCTCATGGCGCTGCCGTCGTTACCGATAGAGGTGATGGTGTCCCTGGACATTGCGGTGGCTGGAATGGCTTGGCCGGCTTTGCTGGCGGCCACTTTGAAGCTCAGCGCACCGCCGCCGGTGTAGTTGCTGGCATCCCAGGAAAACTGTTGCCGACCGGCTTTCAGGCTACCCAGCTCCAGGGTGTCCAGCAGTTGACCGCCAGGCGAGAGAATCTGCACACTTACCTTGTCGGCTGGGCTGGCCAGGTCCATGACGCCATTGGCCTGACCATTCGTCACGGCCAAACCATTGCCCGCGGTCAGGACATCGTGTCCGATGATGGACGCGCTTTGCAGCATTTGCATTGAAGAAAATTGTTTGGCCATGGCCAGCACACTGTCATTGAGCTTTTCAATCCCGGACACCGTGCTGATCTGCGCCGTCTGGCTGGTCAGTTGCGCGTTGTCCATGGGGTTCATGGGGTCCTGGTTGTTCAACTGCGCCACCAGCAGTTTCATGAAACGGTCCTGCTGGGATGCGGCGTCCGTTTTTTCTGCGGCCGTACCGCTGGCGGAAAGGTTTTGCAGCACCGGGCTGCTGATAGGGGTGGTGGATGAGATTGCCATGGCGGGACTCCTTGAATTTATTGACCCATTTGCAGTGTTTTGAGCAGCAGTGTCTTGGCAGTGTTCATCACCTCGACATTGTTCTGGTACGAGCGTGATGCCGAGATCATGTTCACCATTTCCTCCACCGGGTTCACGTTGGAGTGGGTAACGTAGCCATCGGCGTCGGCCGACGGGTGATTCGGGTTGTGCACCTTTCGCAGGGGCTCGTTGCTCTCCTTGACGGCGTTGACCCGCACACCCGACGAGGCGTCCGAACCCATGGACACGGTTTCAAAGACGACCTGACGTCCTTTGTAGCCCTGGCCATCGGGCCCGGCCACGGCGTCGGCGTTGGCCAGGTTGCTGGCCACCACGTTAAGGCGTTGCGACTGAGCGCTGATGGCGCTGCCTGATACATTGAAGATGGAAAACATGGACAAGGCGGGTCTCCTTGGGTGGGGTCGGCTTACTGGCCTTGGATCGCGCTCAAGATCGTTTTGGAAGAGCCGTTAATAAACCTGAGGGTGGCTTCATAACGGACCGTGTTGTCGGCAAAGTTGGCGCGTTCCCGGTCCAGGTCAACACTGTTGCCATCCATGCTGGGCTGGGTTTGTACGGTGTAGGCCAGGCCCTCGGTGCCGCCCAGGCTGCCAATGGTGCTGCCCGCCAGTGCAATGTGCCCGGGTTGGGCCGCGGTTGCTTGGATGCGGGGGCCGGCCAGCTGGGCGCTGCTGCCGCTGGCGGCGGCCATGGCGTCGCGAAAATCAAGGTCGCGGGCCACGTAGCCGGGCGTGTCGGCGTTGGCAATGTTGCTCGCGATGACGCGTTGCCGTTCGGCACGTACGACCAGGGCCTTCGAGTGGAAGTCCAGGCCGTTGGTCATAGTTGCAAACATGGTGCCTCCGGGAAGTGTTGGATCGGAATCCGGTGCCCACGGCCCGGTTTGACGACGTGCAGCGATTGTGGGGAAAACTTGAATTTCAGAGGCTTCGAACAGAGGGGGAAAGCCCGGTTAACTCCAGGCTTTGCTTAGTACGTGGACTTTTATAGTTAAAGCCCACATCCTCTCCAAGGCTCGCCACCATGTTGTCAACGCTGTTCAATCCGTACTGCCGGGCATTCGCGGTGCTGGCCTTGGCCGGCTCCGCTTCGGCCAGCCTGTGCGCGCAGGCGCTGCACCCGTCGCGCCCTGACTGGTTGGCACCCACCCAGCTGTGGCTGGATGCGGCCGTAGCCACTGCGCTGCCGGCAGGCGTGAGCCCGCTGCGCACTGAAATCGAGCTTGGGGAGCTAGACAGCCGGTTGCGGCTAGCTCCCTGCGCGAAAGTGGAGCCCTTTTTGCCCCCCGGTGCGAGGCTGTGGGGCAAGACCCGCCTTGGGCTGCGCTGTGTCCAAGGCACCTCGCGCTGGACTGTTTTTTTGCCGCTGACTGTCAAGGCCTTTGGGCCCGCCTGGGTGGTCCGGGGCGACCTGGCCTCTGGCACCGTGCTGACTGAGAGCGACGCGCTGCAGGCCGAGGTGGACTGGGCGCTGGAGTCCAGCCCCGTGATGGCCACGCCGGAGCAGTGGGTTGGGCAGGTGGCTGCACGCCCATTGAGCACTGGCCAAGTGTTGCGCCAGGCAGCGATTCGGCCGGCGCAGGTGTTTGCGGCGGGTGCCCAGATTCGCGTCTTGGCGCAGGGCCAGGGTTTTCAGGTGATAACCGATGGTCTGGCGCTGTCGACGGGGGTGATTGGCCAGCAGGCCCGGGTCCGGATGGACAATGGGCGGATCATGTCGGGCTTGGTGATCGACCGCCGTACCGTCAGCATGGACCTTTAGGATTCAAAAACATGCAAAAAAGTACTCAAGCCCATCCGGAATCGGTCGATAAAGACTATACGAAGCCACGTCAAAGGGATTTCGGGAGAACATGATGAAAATTGGCCAACCGCTCGATAACGCTATCCTGATTAATACCGGGGTTCAAATGCCGTCCACCAAGCCGGAGCGGGAAGCGGTCGCGACCGCGAACGCCAATGCGGCCAAAAGCACCCTGTCGGCCGGTATGGCGATCACCGTGTCCACCGCGGCACGGTCCCTGTCGGCCGCCGGCCGCACCGACACGTCGTATGTGGACATGGACAAGGTCAACGCCGTGCGCGCCGCGATCCAGCAAGGCACCTACAAGATCAACGCTGACGCCATTGCAGGCAAACTCTTGTCCAATGCCCAGGAATTGCTCACGCGCAACCGGGTCTGAGCCGAGTCCGCTTGTTGATCCACCACCATGTCCACCTCGATCGAAACATCTTTTGCCAGCACTGAACGCCATGTGGCCGAGGTGGCGGCGGCCGTCGTGTCTGGCGAGCCGCAGTCTTTGGGCATCGCCTCTTCCAGCCTGCGCCAGGCCACGCTGGCCCTGTCAGACGCCGTTCAACGGCTCAGCCCGGACCAGCAACGCGACCCGCGGGTCAGCGCGCGGGTTCGCAAGATGGCTTCGGCACTGGCCTTGCTGCGCGAGAGTTTGATCCGTCGCACGGTGTTGGTGGAGCGTGCCCTCAATACCTTGGTCCCCGCCATCCGCGACGCGGCATATGCACAGGGTTCCGGTGCCTACGGCAGGCTGGGGCGTCAGAGCGGGGCGTTTGGCAGGCTGTCCGCCTGAACTCCTGTTTTTCTCCAGATGTCCAGGATTAGGCTGCCGTTGGCAGCCCTTTTTTATTTAAGGAATAAGGCGCTCAGTGATCGCGCATTTTGGCCCGTAAGCGGGCGATAGACTGGCTGTGCAGCTGGCAGACACGCGACTCTGTGACGTTCATCACCAGCGCGATTTCCTTCAGGTTCATGTCCTGCTCGTAATACATGCTCATGATGAGCTGCTCTCGCTCCGGCAGGAGCTTGATAGCCGCCACCAGGGACTCCCGCAGTCGCTGGTCGCCCAGCAGGTTCAAGGGGTCGGCGTCGCTGTCGGCCATATGGCGGTCAAGAAAGCTGTCATCGTCGTCTTGGCCGCGCCCCATATCCTCCAGGTACACCAGTTGGGTGCCGCGCACTTTGCCCAGCAGCGACTGGTAGTCGCTCAGACTCATGCCCATTTCAGTGGCAATTTCGCTCTCCAGCGGGGTGCGACCCAGGCGGTGTTCCAGCCGATGCAGGGCCTGCTCGATGTCTTTCTGGCTTTTGCGCGAGCCGCGCGACATCCAGTCGTTCTCCCGCAGTTCGTCCAGCATGGCGCCGCGAATGCGCTGAGTGGCAAAGGTTTCAAACTGTGCCCCCTGGCCGGCCTCATAGCGAGACAAGGCGTCTGACAAGCCAATCAAGCCAACCTGGATGAGGTCATCCACCTGCACATTGGCCGGCAGCTTGGCCATCATGTGGTGCGCCAGCCGCCGCACCAATGGCTGGTACTGACGGATCATGGCGTTGCGGTCAAGTTGGCCCTTGGCGGTGTACATCAGTGCACTCCTGCCCAGTGCTTGCGCGGTAGTGCCACGGCGTTTTCAAGCAGGCGCAGCGCCAGCTGAAACATTTGATCGGCCCCGGAGGTCGTTTGCCGGCCCACTGTTTGAGCGTGCGCTTGGTAGCCCAGGAAAGTCATGGCGCAGTCCTGCAATTTTTGGGTGGTCGAGCCCACGGCCACAAGTGTGCCCGGAGCAGGGGTGTCGTCCACGATGGCGGCAATGGTCGGCTTGAGGCGAGCCTTCAGCACCATTTCCTTGAGCGCCTGGTAAGCGGTTACCGGCGACATGGCTTGCGGCGACACTGCCAGCAGGGGCTCGATGTCACTGCCGTCGAGCAGCGGCACCATCAGCCCCACCCGCGCGTAAATCGCCACCACCCCGTAGTTCTGGAAGAGCTGACTCAGCGGCTCAAGCGCACTGGCGCGGCTGCCAGCCGAGTCGCACAGCCGCTGCAGCCCAAGCCCGGCCGGCAGGACCACCCAGGAATTGGCTTCTTCAATGCCGTCGGGGCGCCAGCAGGCATCTTCGAGAAGCTGGTCCAGCCCGTGGTTTTGCTCGCTCTCTGCAGTCGTGCCATCCAGCACCGCCACAGAATAGCCCAGCCCAACCAGGGTCGAGCACAGGTCCCACAGCAGTGGCAGTTCGTCCTGCTGGCTGCCGTGGCTGGCCAGTGCTATCACTCGTGGGGCCGTCTGCAGGGCAAAACCCTGAAGGCCAGCGCCCTGGTTGGAGAGGTGATCAAGCATTGACTTGCCCCGGATGTGCAGGCAAAGGTTGCGAATAGAAAAAGCCCAGGTCGGCCGCCTTGGGGTCAAACGCCGACTTGGCGGGAGAGCGCATGGACAGGCGCACCAGATTGGCGGCATCGGCTGAGTCCCAGTCCTCTGGCACTTTCTGGCCCATGGTGACGCCGCGCAGCAGCAACTGGTGGCGAATCGAGGCGTCCAGAGCCGGGCCTAACTTGGCCGCTTCGTCAATCTTGGACAGAACGGCCTGTTGGACCCCGCTGGATTTGAAGGAGGCCACCACGCTGTCCAGGGTGTCGCCGTGGCCGCCCGCGTTGAGCACCAGCAGCCTGTTCACCCGCGGCAAATCCAGCACGCTGAGCATGTCACGCTTGCGTGGGTCGCTTGGCGCCAGACCGGTGGTGTCGATCAGCACCATTTTTTTGTTGGACAGCAGGTTCAGCAGGTCTTGCAGTGCTGCGCGGTCGTGTGCCAGGTGCGCGACCACGCCCAGCATGCGGCCAAAAGAGCGCAATTGGTCATGGGCACCTACGCGGTAGGTGTCGAGTGTGATCAGGCCAACACTGGCCGGGCCATGTTCGCGGGCGCACAGGCCCGCGAGTTTGGCAGCCGTCGTGGTCTTGCCGACACCGGTCGCGCCAACCAGGGCATAGACGCCACCTTCTTTAATCAGCGGGCGGGACCGGGCGTCAGTCTTGAGGTTGCGCTCCAGCACCGCCATGACCCAGCGCAGTGATTCGGCTGCGCTCACGTCGTCCGGCATGCGCTCCAGAATGGTCCGCGCCAGCGTCGGTGAATAGCCGGCCCGTATCAGCTTGAGCATCAGGTTGGACTGGATCGGGTGCTGGCGTGCTTGGCCGAGCCAGGTCAAGGTGTTGAAGCGGTCTTCAATCAGTGTTTTCATGGCGTGCAACTCGTCCACCAGGCTATCCGACAGCTTGGCGACGGGCGCCACGACGATGGGTGCGGGTGCTTCAGGCTTGCGCGCTGGGGCGGTCTTGATCGCCGCTGGCACCTCCGCGCGGCCAGTTTTGGCTGGGGCTGCGGCGGTTCGCGCAGTCGGCGCCGGTATGCGGGGTTCAGTGCTGGGTTTGGCGTTGCCGCTGCCAGAGCTGTTGCCGTTTTTTTCGGCGGCGATGGCCTCAGCCCGTCGGCGCAACATCCGTTCGCGCACATAGTCCTGGAATGACAGTGTGCTCATCGCCAGTTGCGCGGCATCGTCCTCCACCTGTGCCCGAATGTCCAAGGTCCCAAGTTCAGCTTCCTTGGACAGGGTCGGCGCCTGGTCGCGCACTCTGGTGGCAAACGATTCGGACCGGTCTGACGGCGCAAGGGTGTTTTCTGCGGTGGCCAGCACCTCGACACCTGAGGCGGTGCTGCGGTTTGAGAGGATCAGTGTTTCGTCACCAAAGGCAAGCCGTGCCTTGGCCAGTGCCTCACGCGAGGTGGTGGCCGTAAAGCGTTGGATATTCATGATGTTGCGCCTCTGAGAATCGGACCGATGCGGATGGTGTGGGACTCAGGAATTTCGCTGTGTGCCAGCACCTGCAGCCGCGGTGCCACGCGCCGCACCAGGCGGGCGATGGCACTGCGGATCGTGTCGGGAACCAGCAGGCAGGCCGGGATGCCAAGCTCCTCCTGCTTGAGAGCCACCTCGGCGGCGCTGCGTGACAGGATGTCGGCCACGCCCGGGTCCAGCGCAGGGCCAGACGCTGCGCCCAGGGCCTGCACCAGCAGTCGCTCCAGGGCCGGGTCGATGGCGATCACATCAAGCTCTCGCGAGGGGCCGTAGATTTGTTGCACGATGGCCGGCGAGAGCGCAATGCGCACCCGGCGTGCCAACTCGGCCGGGTCTGCCACGCTGGCGGCGTGCTCGGCCAGTGACTCGATGATGGTTCGGACATCACGGATGTGCACTGACTCTTCGAGCAACAGCTGCAGCACTTTCTGGAATATGGAGATCGACACCAATTTGGGGACTACTTCCTCAATCAATTTGGGGGCCTGTTTGGCCACATGCTCTACCAGTTGTTGGGTCTCTGTTCGGCTTAATAATTTCGACGCCTGAACTTGCATCAAGTGTGACAAATGGGTGGCCATCACGGTCTCTGAATCAACCACCGTAAAACCAGCCATTTGTGCCGCTTCTTTTTGACGATCGTCGATCCAGTGGGCCGGCAGGCCGAAGGCCGGGTCCGTGGTGGGTGTACCGATCAGCGGTGTGGTGATGCCGCCGGGGTTGATGGCCAAGTGCATGCCTGGGAAGGCCTCACCCTCGCCCACAATCACGCCGCGCAGGGTGATGCGGTAGCCGCTGGGCTTGAGGTCCAGGTTGTCACGCACATGCACGGCGGGCGGTAGGAATCCCACCTCCTGGGCAAATTTACGGCGCACGCCCTTGATACGGGTCAGCAGGTCGCCCTGACGGTTCTTGTCCACCAGGGCGATCAGGCGGTAGCCCAGCTCCAACCCCAGTTGGTCGACCGGTTGCAGGTCGTCCCAGGTGGCCTCGCCGTCAGGCGACACGACGGCTGCAGCTTCGGCTTTAGCTAGGGCGGGGTCGGGTGGGGGCGGTTGGTGCGCAATCGCCCAGGCGCCGTAGCCCAACACCAGCGCGATCCCCAGAAACACCACATGCGGCATGCCAGGAATCAGGCCCAGGATGCCCATGATGGTGGCGGTGATGCCCAGCACCTTGGGCGAGATCAGCATTTGCTGCACAATTTGCCGCCCCAGGTCCTCTTCCTTGCCCACGCGGGACACCACCATGGCCGCTGCCACCGAGATCAAAAGGCCTGGAACCTGCGCCACCAGGGCATCGCCCACCGCCAGCAGGATATAGGTATCAGCCGCCTGCGCGGCTGTCAGGCCGTGCTGCAGGACACCGATGGCAAAGCCACCAAAAATATTGATCAATAGAATCAGAATGCCGGCCACTGCATCGCCACGCACAAATTTGGAAGCGCCGTCCATCGAGCCAAAAAAGTCAGCCTCTTCAGACACTTCAGCGCGCCGGCGCTTGGCCTCTTTCTCGTCGATCAGGCCGGCATTCAGGTCGGCGTCCACGGCCATTTGCTTGCCTGGCATGGCGTCCAGAGCAAAGCGGGCGGACACCTCGGCAATCCGCTCGGCACCCTTGGTCACCACCACAAAGTTGATGACCACCAAAATTGAGAATACGATCAGACCGACCGCAAAGTTGCCGCCGATCAAAAAGTGGCCAAATGCCTCGATCACGGCACCTGCGGCACCTGGCCCCGTGTGGCCCTCCAGCAAGACCACCCGGGTTGAGGCCACGTTCAGCGACAAGCGCATCAGGGTGGTGAGCAGCAGGATGGCCGGAAATGCCGAGAAATCCAGCGGCCGCAGCATGTAGGCGGCGACCATCATCACCATCAGCGCCACCGAAATGTTCAGCGTGAAAAAAGTGTCGAGCAGCCAGGTGGGCAGCGGCAGCACCATCATGGCCAGAATTGCCACCACCAGCATCGGTGTGGCTGCGCCCTGGATCAGTGCGGCGTGGCCGCCAAGCCACTGCTTCAATGACTTGAGTTGTGGGTTCATGGCTTAGCCGTATTCGCCACGACCTTGGACAGCGGATCGAGTTCAGCGGGCACAAAGGGTTGTGGTGGCTCCCCGGGCATGGGGCCATCGCCGCGCATCGCGGCCTTGAGCCGGTAGATGTAAGCCAGCACCTGGGCCACGGCGGTGTACAGGCTGGCCGGAATGTCTTTGTCCAGTTCGGCATTGGCATACAGGGCACGTGCCAGCATGGGCGACTGAAGCACCGGAATGGCGTGGTTTTTGGCAATGTCGCGAATCTTCATGGCCAGCAGGTCCGCACCCTTGGACACCACCTGGGGCGCCCGCATGGTTTTGTCGTCGTAGCGGATCGCCACCGCAAAGTGGGTCGGGTTCATCAGCACGAAGTCAGCCTTGGGCACGGCGGCAATGCTGTTGCCCTGCGAGATTTCGCGTTGACGCTGGCGTTGCTTGCCCTTGAGCTGCGGGTTGCCGTCGGACTCCTTGTACTCCTGCTTCACCTCCTGGTGCGACATCTTGAGCCTGGATTTGTGCAGGAACATCTGTAAAGGCACGTCCACCATGGCCACCAGCAGCACCACCAGCAAGAGTACGCCCAAGCCACGAGTCAGCCAGGTGCTCAGGTGCTCCAATGCTGCCGTGGATGGCTGCAGCACCAGCATGGCAATGGCGTTGAGGCTGGTGCTTAGGTAAACAGCGCCGAGCGCGATCAGCACCACGGTAATGAACGACATCTTCACCAAGTCGGATAATTTGTCCTTGGTGAACATGCGACCAAAGCCAGCGAGCGGGTTGACGCGGCTGAAGTCCGGCATGATGGGTTTGAGGCTGGTCACCCAGCCCCCGGCGGCCACGGTGCTCAAGATGGCCGCCGCGCTCACGATCAGCGCAAACACCACGCAGCCAAGCAGCCCGACGCTGACCATGTCATTCAGGCGCTGCAGCATGCTGGCTTGATCGGCCATGACGCGGGCGTCAAATGACAGTTGCTGGCTCAGTTGTGTCTTGAGTTGGCCAAACAGCAGAGGCGAGAGCGACAGCACGCCCATGGCGCCCACGCCCAGCACCGCGATGTTGGACAAATCCTTCGAGCGCGTGACCTGACCGTCTTCGCGGGCTTTCTCCAGCTTGCGTTCCGAGGCGGGTAAATTGCGGTCCTGACTGCTGGATTCCATGGTGGCCAAACTGTGAAGTTGGCACCATTGTCGTGACGCACCGCGTCAACTAAAGGCTGAAAAGCGGGCAATTCAGGGGGCACTTCGCGGTGCGCACCCTTCACCAATAAAGTCTTAGAAACCCAGGCTGGCGAGCAGGTCGTCAACCTCAGATTGGTCTGACACCACATCGGGGTTGTTTTGTGGCTTCATGACCGGTCCCGATAGCGCCGGCTGGTAGGGCGCAGGCGCCTCACTGGCCGCAGCGGCATGCGAGGGCTTCGTGACCGCATCGTGTGGCGCCGTCTGGATCAACAATTGCACCAATTGTTCTTCCACATTGGCGGCCAGCGTCACCACCTTGGCAATCACCTGGCCTGTCAGGTCGTGAAAATCCTGGGCCATCATGATCTCGGTCAGATGCGCATCAGCCCGCCGGGTCGTACCCTCGACACTGTTCAGAAAAGCCAGTAATTCGGTGGGCGAGGGCATGGTCACGGGCGCCGCGTCAAGGCGTTGGCTCATGCCGCGAGTTTGCGCCAAGATCAGTGCATGGTCGGCCTTGGCCAAGTCAACCCGGTTGAGCACTTTTTCGGCCGCCTCGCCTGTGAGACGGGAGATGTAGGACAGACGGCTCTTGGCATCGGGCATTTCGCCCGCCAGACCCTTGAACTTGTCGGTCAAGCCCAGTGCCTGCAAGGCGTTGTGCAACTGGCGTGTGAGCGCCCCAATGCTGTGGTGGATGTCCGGGTTCACGCCAGCTGCGGCGTCCTGGGTGGCGTATTGGGTGGCGTTAGGGTCGGCTTCAGCGGCCAGGTCAGCAGTCTGCATGGTCCGCCTTACTTCATGCCGTATTTGGTCAAAATCAGATTGATCTTGTCCTCAAGCGTCGCCTTCGTGAAAGGCTTGACGATAAAGCCGGCAGCACCTTTTTGAGCTGCCAGCACAATGTCTTCCTTGCGCGCTTCCGCGGTCACCATCAGCACGGGCAAGCGTTTGAGCTTGTCGATTTTCTGGATCTCGGACAGCAACTGAAAACCATTCATGTTGGGCATGTTGATGTCGCTGATGACAAAGTCGAAATTGCTGTTTTGCAGCTTCTGCAATGCCACCACCCCATCCTCGGCTTCTTCCGAATTGGTGAAGCCGATCTCCTTGAGCAGGTTCCGGACAATGCGGCGCATGGTGGAGAAATCGTCCACCACCAAAAAACGAAGATCAGAGGCCATGAAGGACCCTTTCAGTGAAGTGATGGAGTGGTCCGGGGGTCAAATCTTCGCACCATACGTGGCGGATGTCTGCCGATTGAATCATGGCTTTTCAGGCGCGGGTGCTGCTTTCGCGGCTCTGGGCGTCAAGGGCGTGCGTCCTGCGCCAGACAGGCGGGCCTCGGCCTCGCGCGACATGACCAGAATGCTGATTCGGCGGTTGATCGGGTTGAACGGGTTGTCCTCGTCCAGCAAATTGCTGGAGGCTAAACCCATGATGCGCCCCATGCGCTCTTCGGGCAGACCTGCCGTGCTCAGTTCGCGCCGAGAGGCGTTGGCCCGGTCTGCCGACAGTTCCCAATTGCTGTACCCACGGTCGCCACCGCCAAAGGGTGTGCGGTCGGTGTGCCCATCGAGCCCGATTTTGTTGTCCACCCCGTTCAAGGCGCCGCCAATTTCACGCAGGATATCGCGCATATAGGGCTTGACCACCGCGCTGCCACTGTCGAACATAGGGCGCTTCTGGTCGTCGACAATCTGGATTTGCAGCCCATCGGGCGTGCTGTCGATACGGATCTGTGAACTGAACTCGGATAACTTTGGGTTGCTGGCAATCAATGCACTGATCTTTTCGCTCAAAGAGTCCAGTTTTTTGGCGTCCTGCTTGGCAATCTCTGCCTTAATGGCCTCAATGGCCGCTTTTTTCTCAATCGGGTTGCTGCTGTCGGACCGGGCGGTCTGACCAACCTGCTGCGTCAGGTCCTTGCCGCCACCGGTGATCACGCTGTTGCTCTGGCCGGCACCGGCACCACCCATCATGGCCACCTTGAGTGGCGAGGCAAAGTAATCGGACAGACCTTTTTTATCGCCTTCTGTGGTGGAGCCCAGCAGCCACATCAGCAGGAAAAACGCCATCATCGCGGTCACGAAGTCGGCATAGGCAATCTTCCAGGCACCGCCGTGCACCGCGTGACCACCTTTTTTGACCTTCTTGACGATGATCGGCTGTAACTTGCCTGGGTCGGTCGCCATGTCAGCTCGCCCCCAACCTATTTCTTACGAACATGGTTTTCAAGCTCAAGAAAGGTGGGGCGTTCGGTCGAAAACAGCACCTTGCGCCCGAATTCGATGGCGGTCGACGGGTTGTACCCCTGCATGCTGGCCAGCAGTGTGGATTTGATGCACTGCAGCTCCTTGGCGCTGTCTTCAGACTTTTGCTCCAGCAGGCCGCCCAGCGGCTCCACCACGCCGTAGGCCAGCAAGATGCCCAAAAAGGTTCCCACAAGGGCCGAGGCAATCATGCCGCCAAGCACCGCGGGCGGTTGCCCCACCGAGCCCATGGTGTTCACCACCCCCAACACCGCCGCCACAATGCCAAAAGCGGGCAGGGCGCCCGCCAGCCTCGCAATAGCGGCAACCGGGGCGTGGGCCTCGGCGTGGTGGGTGTCAATCTCGCTGTCCATCAGGCTCTCGATCTCATGCGAATTCAGGTTTCCTGAGACCATCATGCGCAGGTAATCGGTGATGAACTCCACCACATGGTGGTCATGGCCCACGGTAGGGTATTTGTTGAAAATAGGCGACTCGTGGGGTTCTTCCACATCTTTTTCGATCGCCATCAAGCCCTCTTTGCGCGCCTTTTGCAAAATGTCATACAGCATCGCCAGCAGATCCATGAAGCGCGCCTTGGTGTACCTGGAACCCTTGAGCGCCTGCGGAATCAGTTTGATGGTGGCCTTGAGCACTTTGGGCTGGTTATTCACCGCGAAGGCCCCTAGCGCGCCACCAAAAATAGTGACCAGCTCAAACGGTAGGGCCGTGAGGATCACCTGGATGTTGCCGCCGTGGAACACATACACGCCAAAGATGCAGCCCATGGACACCACGTAACCAACAATAACGATCATGAGCGTGGGAACCCGAGGTGAAGCATGGTGGCGAGACGTCGATGGGAGAAATTGGCACTATAACGCGCGATACTTTATTTTAGAGATCATCAGCCAGCCCGTTAATGAAAAAAGGCCCCCGAAGGAGCCCCATTTACAGGCTTGCGCCGCAACGCCTCCTCAATGCAGCAGGATGCCACCGTTGCCTGCCCCCTTGCCCGCGCGGGCCGGTGGCATGCACAGCCCGCACTCGTAATGGCGCGCATTCTCATAGGCCTCTGTCACAAAGTGGCCGCCGCATTTGCTGCACTTGGTGGTGCCCAGCATGTTGTTGTCAATAAACTTCACCAGGCGCCAGGCGCGGGTGATCGACAACAAGGGCTCTACCCCGCACACCGCGATCTGCTCGCTGTACAGTTTGTAGGCCTTCATGATGGCGTCAATGTCTTCCAGCGCGCTCACCTTGCTCAGGTATTCATAGATGTTCAGGAACAGAGAAGCGTGAATATTGGGCTGCCAGGTCAGAAACCAGTCGGTGGAGAAGGGCAACTGGCCTTTGGAGGGCGAGCGGCCGGCCACCTCTTTGTACAGGCGCAAAAGGCGCTCGTAGGACAGGTCGGTTTCGCTCTCCAGCACTTGCAGGCGGGCACCAAGCTGGATCAGAGCCACCGCGCGGCTCACCTGGTTCGAATCGTTCAATACGCTTTTGGTGGCCATGGTGTGCTCCTTAAATGGCTTCAGAGTAACGGCCGGCCATCAGAATGCTGGCGTGCAGTTTGGTGGTGCCATCGTTGTCGACCTTGCTCACCGTGTGGTTGGTCAACAGCTGCCAGACCATGTCGTCATCCACCCGGAAGCGGCACAGCAACATGTTGCCGCTGGCAATCTTCATGATCTGGGCCGGCGACAGCACGCGGATCAACTCGGCTGCCTCTTCTGACAGACCTAAGCGGAACTGCGCCTCGGCCTTGTCCTGACGAATCAAGGTTTGCGCCAGCATCAAATAAGTCAGGTTGGCTTCCCGGATTTCTGCAAGCATTTGGGTCTGGTCCATCGTGGCTCCGTTCGGTTGAGTGAATCAAGGTGTTGATTCGTTGAAATGGATTGTGAAACCGTGCCTGATTAACTTGAATCAGAAAGCAGCCGTTTGTGGTGTCAGTCTTGGCTGCGGCCTGTGTCAGGCAAATCCCTACATGACGGTCAGGCCGTGGCGTTCCGGCGGGTAAGGGCGTGGGGCGTCAGTGCATGGGTCCCCGGTCAAGCCGAGGACGACGGGGGTGGAGCGCGTCACTCCCGCGTCTTCCCCGTCATTCCCGCGTAGGCGGGAATCCATGAGAAAAAGCCTGATTTCCCCCTCTTATTTAGCCTTTAGTTCTCTCAGCCGCCTCGGATACTTGCTGCCATGGGTCTGAAGTAGACGGCCCCTTTTCCGAGGCCAACATGTCCGATAACTTTCGCATCGACAGCCACAAGCTGATTTTTCACCCGCAGCGGGTCAGCCAGTACCTGGCCGCCGGCAACGACTGGGGCCAGGCCCAGTCGGTTTACCCGATCTATGTCGAAATCTCGCCGCTGGGGGCCTGCAACCACCGCTGCACCTTTTGTGCGGTCGATTACATCGGTTACAACAGCGACCGGCTGGAGCTGGGCATGCTCAAAACCCGCCTGGCAGAGATGGGGCGCCTGGGCGTCAAAAGCGTGATGTACGCGGGCGAAGGTGAACCCTTGCTGCACAAAGACATCAACGAGATGGTGCGTGCCACCAAAGACGCTGGCATTGACGTGGCCTTCACCACCAACGCCACGGCCCTGACCGACCGCTTCATAGAAGAATCGTTGCCCCTCACCTCCTGGATCAAGGTCTCGCTCAATGCGGGCACTGCTGCCAGTTACGCCAAAATCCACCGCACCAAAGAGCGGGATTTTGACCGTGTCATCAGCAACCTCAAGCGCGCGGTCAAAGCCCGGCGCGAGCGGGCTCTGCACTGCAACATCGGCGTGCAGTCGCTGCTGCTGCCCGAAAACGCCAATGAGATGGAGACCCTGGCCCAGATCTGCCGCGACGAGATCGGGTTGGACTATCTGGTGGTCAAGCCTTATTCGCAGCACAAGTTCAGCGAGACCCGCCTGTACGAAAAGCTCAACTACGGCTCTTACCTGGACCGTGCCGAGGCGCTGGAAAAGTTCAATACGCCTGATTTCAACGTGGTCTTTCGCGCCAACACCATGAAAAAGCACATGGAAGACGAGGGCCAGCGCTACCAAAAGTGTGGCGCCACCCCCTTCTTCTGGGCCTACGTTATGGCTGATGGCGCTGTGTACGGCTGCAGCGCCTACCTGCTGGACCAGCGCTTCGACTACGGCAACCTCAACGATCAGACCTTTGAGGAAATCTGGCGGGGCGATAAGCGCCGTGCCAATTTCGGCTACGTCAAAAACGAGATGGACATCAGCGAATGCCGCAAAAACTGCCGCATGGACGAGGTCAACCGCTACCTCAGCGACCTCACCGACAAGCGCGTTGCCCACAGAAACTTCATTTAAGGCCCCTGGCATGAAAACCCTGGTCACTGGCGGCGCCGGCTTCATCGGCTCCCACCTGTGCGAGCTGCTCGTGGCCCAAGGCCATGAGGTGCTGGCGCTGGACAGCCTGGCGTCGGGCCGGCTGCAAAACCTCAAAACCATTGCTGGCCAACCTGGCGTGCGCTTTGTGCAGGCCGACATCTGCGACAGCGCGGCCATCGCGCCTTGCTTTGAGGGCGTGGACTGGGTGTTTCACCTGGCTGGTCTGGCCGACATCGTGCCCTCTATCGAGCAGCCGGCCCAGTACTTTCAGACCAACGTCACGGGTACCCTCCATGTGCTCGAGGCAGCCCGCCGCTGCGGTGCCAAGCGCCTGGTGTACGCGGCGTCGTCGTCCAGCTATGGCGTGCCTGATGTGTATCCCACGCCAGAAACCTACCCTATCAAGCCGCTCTACCCTTACGCGCTCACCAAGCACATGGGAGAAGAGCTGGTGCTGCATTGGGCCCGCGTCTACCAGATGCCGGCCATGTCACTGCGTTTGTTCAATGTGTACGGCACCCGCTCGCGCACCAGCGGCGCTTACGGTGCGGTGTTTGGCGTTTTTTTAGCGCAAAAACTGCACGGCCAGCCTTTTACCGTGGTGGGCGACGGCCGGCAAACCCGTGATTTCACCTACGTCACCGATGTGGCCCGGGCCTTTCTGGCCGCGGCTGAGTCCGGCCTGTCGGGCATGGCCTTGAATGTGGGCAGCGGCGACCATTACAGCGTCAACCGCCTGATCGAGCTGCTGGGCGGCGATGTGGTGCATATCCCGCGCCGTCCCGGCGAGCCCGATTGCACCTTTGCCGACGTCAGCCAGATCCGCCGTCTGCTGGGCTGGCAGGCCCAGGTATCGCTGGAGCGTGGCGTGCAAACGCTGCTCAACAACATTGACGCCTGGCGCGAGGCACCGGTCTGGGATCAGGCCAGCATCGACCGGGCCACCGCCACCTGGTTCCATCACCTCAAAGAGGAGA
>JBIKZZ010000059.1:0-13095 GCA_044354435.1 Rhodoferax sp.
TTTGAAGACGGGTTTCGTCCATGTCGATCACCATATGGAAAATGATCGACCCAAAACCACCGTTCAGGCTCATACCTCGTTGGAATCACGCACCCCCCTTCAGGCTCACACCTCGTTGGAATAGGCTAAAACTAGCTAAATTGTCAAAAATCGATAAAAATCGTTCACCCATCGGTTTGCAGAAATGATACCGAACGCCAGAAGGGGACTCAATATTTAGTTTTTATCAAGGGGTTTTCATGAAGCGTTCTATGCAGAAGGGTTTTACCCCGATTGAGTTGATGATTGTGGTTGCCCTCATTGGCATCTTGGCCGCAGTCGCGCTACCCGCTTATCAGGATTACACCAAGAAAGCCAAGTTTGCCGAGGTGATTTCGGTGTCCAACGGCTATTAAACGGCGGTTGCCGTCTGTGCCCAAGAAGCCGGTACCCTAACCGGTTGCGATTTGGGCTTGAAGGGCGTACCTGCTACAGCTGCGACCACCCACGTGGATAAGGTTGAGGTCACCGCTGGCATCATCAAGGTAACGCCGACGGCAACGACGGATGCACTTGCCACGCTCATCCTGACGCCAACCCTGAACACCGGTGGCCTGCCCATGACTTGGTCCAATGCTGGCAGCGGTTGCCTGACATCCAGCCCAATCCTCTGCACAGCAGCGGGAACAGCAGCGGAAACACCCGCCGCCCCGACGACGCCCCCCGCCGCCGATCCGTTTGGTTGCGAGAACGCAGCGGCGGAAGGAGTGTCATGCTTTTATAACTGGCAGCAAGACCGGCCGGCGATAATGAGATGCACCAAGGGAGATGACGGAAAAATCGTGGCGTATTCATGCCAATGAAGCAATTGTTTGAACGGCGGATGATGTAGGCACGTCTGCTGACGCGGTCTACAAAGTGTCGGCTACCGAAAAGCTTCAGGAGCGGCGGAAGACACGACACCCGCGAAAAAAGTCGGTCTTTGCACGAAAGTGGGGCGACAGCAGGGGACACCTTGAAGAAAGACACGTATCAGCCCTTGCCGGTGTAAATAGCGCGGAATAGCTGCCGGTTTCAGCCGGATAGATTTAGATGTACATACTTCCATATCTGGTTGACCCGGTTCTCAGAAACCGCGCAGCCTAGAAACGGCGCGTCATAACCACGCTCACGCAGCCTGCCCAGAAGGTACTGGCCCAGCGCCTTGCCGTACAGCCCTTCATCGACCACCCCAAGGAGCCACCGGCTCGACATCTTGCCCTAGTTAGCCTCCGACTGCTTGAGCAAGTCCCCCGGCATTTACGTGGCCTCTGGACGACTTGCAGTTCTCCACGGCGTCGGATGCATGGTGACCATGACAGTAGCAACTGTTCGCATTCTTTTTCTAAAAATTTATATACACCCCCCGGGCCAGAAAACGCAATGTGATGGGGGTGGTTGGAGCAAAATGCCCCTTCAAGCAGTCGCTCCAATTGGTTGGCGGGTTGTTGGACCAGTTTGATAGGCGTTGGCGTGGCGGTGTCATAGCCAAAATACGATGCCCACATAGCTTGTGCAGGACTTGCCAAGCGACTCGCTTGCGGCTCCAATGCAAACGCATTCACTGTGAGGAGCTTGTATGAATTTTTCTGCTGCCAATTTACGGCGACGTACCCTGCTGCTGAGCGGCGCTGCCTCTGTCCTGGGGGCGCCAGCGCTCTCGCATGCAGCGGCCGACACCCCGGAAAACTACCCGCAACGGCCGGTAAAGGTCATCATCCCCTACACCGCCGGGAGCATCGGCGATCTGGTCATGCGCCCAGTGTTGAGCCAGGTCGGCGAGAAAATGGGTCAACCTTTTGTGGTGGACAACAAGCCTGGTGCCAGCCAGCAAATTGGGGCAGAGTTGGCGGCACGCGCCGCGCCCGATGGCTACACCCTGACGATGGGTACGCAGTCCGGCTTTGTGCTCAACGCCTTGGCTAACAAAAAGCTGCCTTTTGACGCGCTGGTCGACTTTGCCCCGATCACGATGCTGTTCACGGTGCCGATGTACCTGTTTGTGCGCACTGATCTTCCGGTCAATTCTGTCGCCGAGTTGATCGCACTGGCCAAGTCCAAGCCGGGCAAGCTGACGTTTGCCTCGATCGGTAATGGCACCACCTCGCATGTTGGTGGTGAGCTGTTCAAATCGATCGCAGGGATTGACCTGCTGCATGTGCCTTACAAAGGCGGCCCCGAAGCTACGAACGCCCTGGTGACTGGGCAGGTCGATGTGTTTTTTAATGGTGGCAACACCTTTTCCCAACTCAAACAAGGGCGTGTACGGGTGCTGGCTTCGGGTGGGCTCAAGCGCACGGTCGCCATGCCGCAATTGCCGACGCTGCACGAATCTGGTGTGCCTAACTTTGATGTTGTGTCGTGGTTTGCGTTGTTCGCGCCTGCAGGTGTTCCCAAGCCCCTGATTGATCGAATCAACCGCGAGGTGGTGGCCCAGTTGAAAAGCCCGGTGCTGCAGGAGAAGTTCCTCACCCAAGGCGTGGAACTCAACCCGAGTACGCCGGAACAACTTGGCGCTCACCTCAAGGCGGATTTCCCCTTGCAGGCCCTGATCATCAAAAAAGCCGCCATCAAGGCCGAATAAAAAAGGGCCGCGACGGCCTTTTTTACGAGTGCCAGCGGCCGGAGCTGAGTCGGCTAGGCCGCAACTGCCGCGTCTTGCGGCATGTGCAAACCCAGGATTCGCCTGGCGTTGGTGTTGAGTACCTGGTCGCACTGGGCATCAGACAAGCCAGCGCCTTGAAGCAGTTGCAGCGCTGCTGCAGGGCTCCAGCAGGGGTAATCGCTGCCATACATCACGTGGTCCACGCCGTAGTACTCCAGGGCAAATCGCACGCCCATGTCGTGCGGCGACACCGTATCGGTGTACATCCGCCGAAGGTAAGTGCTGGGCGGGTGCGGCAGATTTGCGCCACGAGAGTTTTTGTCCATGCGGCCGGATTGGTAGGGCAGGGCACCACCCGTGTGAGACACCACTACTTTCAAATTGGGGTAGCGTTCCATCAAGCCCGACAGCACCAGCCGGTAGGCTGACACACTCACGTCAATGACTCGGCCCAGGCTTTTGTACAAGGCGCCGTTGTAGCCATCGAGGATGTCGGTGAACATCGCGTCGGTCGGGTGCAGGAAAATCGGTACGCCAAGCTGTTCCAGGCGTGCATACAGGGGCTCGAGGCGCGGCGCGTCGATGTTCTCATCTGTGCCAATGCTGCCCGGCAGGTTGACACCCACCAAGCCGAGCTTGCCTATGGCGTGTTCAAGCACGTCCAGCGCGATTGTGGTGTCGCGCAGCGGCAAGGCCGCCGTGGCCCACAAGCGGCCAGCATGCTTGCGTTGTGCGCCAGCCATTTCTTCATTCCAGTGCATGGCGGCGTCTCGCCCTTCCTCGGCCGGAAGGTCAGAAAAATGTACGGACAGCGGTCCTATGGAGCACACCACATCGACTTCAAACCCGGTGGTTTGCATGTGTTCGAACTGGGCATCCAGGTCGTACCATTCGGCCCCGAGCGTGAAGCGCGCGTTATCACCCGGTTGTCGGAAATAGGAGTAATTGCCACGGCCGTCGCTGGAGGCCTTGGGAAAACTGGTGCGTTTGCACAAGGCCTCAAATACCGACTTTGGCCACCAGTGAAAATGAGAGTCAACAATACGCATAGTTCAGGTCTTCTAATGAGTATAAAACTTGGGCAGAGCTTGCGGCTTGCGGGCCGTTGCTTATAGACCCGCCACATCTTGCAGACGGCGACTGTCGTTGTCACCGGTGCCGAGGACCAGCATTTGGCTGGCGTACCAGGGGCCGTCTGCGAGTTGCAGTTGCACGCTCAAAACCGCCAGGGCTTGCGCAGGGAGGGTGCGCGGCGCGAATCCAGTGTCTGCTGCTACCACCTGCAGCGGCTCGGCACCCATGCAGGATTGCAAGGTCCAGCTCACCAGGCGCCCGGGGGGGTGACCTGCCACGCTCAGATCGGCGTGGGGTGCTCGCATACTGCGCCAAGCGCGCTCGAACCAGTTTTGGGCAAGCAGCCAGCTGGCGGGTTCTGGTCCGCTACAGACCATCTGAGTCACCCGCACCCAGGCGCCTTTGTAGGCCAAGGAGAGTTCCACAGCGCGCTTGTCGCCCAGGGAGAAATTGCCTTCTAGGCGTTGCAGGGTAGGGCTGAGGTCGAGGTTCGGGGCCATGCGCTGCAGGAGTTCCTCGGCGCCATCCAGGCGGGCTTTGGCTTCCATGGCGCTGGCCCAGGCATTCGTAGTCTGTGCATTCATCGGGCTTGCCTGTAGCGTGGCGTCCGCCAGCCGCTCGGCATGGGCCGCCAAGCGCAACTCCGCCATGTCTGCCGGCTGGCGCAGTTGCCCAAACAATTCGCTGACATCGGTCAGCTGTGGTCCCCAGGTAGAACTCATCAGGGGTTGGGCGGTCGGCCATGGCAGCGCCTCCAGACCGACAACCCCCACCCTCGCGCCGGGCGCCGCGTGTTCGCCCAGGTAGCTCAGCGCTGATGCCCCCAGGTTGGGTGCGGTTACGACATCGCCCAGGTGCGAGACCTCACGAATCCAGGGGTGAACGCGTTTTGTCAAGGCCGCCAGCAGCACGGGTGTGCCCCGCGGTAACACTACCAACAAGGCTTCGCTCCAATAAGGGGTGAAGTTGGTCAGCCAGTGCACCGCCGCCGGGTGGGCAAACGAGGTATGCAGCAGCACTGCCCCCAATTGTTGCTCGTGCATCGCCTGCTGGAGCCGTGACACCCGTGCCTCCAGGGTCGCAACTGGCATTTCTTCGGGAGACCAGCTGATAAGTCCACGTCGCATGGTAGGAGTCCTTCGTCAGTGGGGGAGGTTTACAGCGGCACGCTGAAGAGTTCGCGCGGGGTGGTGGTGAGTACCTCGCAGCCGGTGGCGGTGACACGCACCGTGTCTCCCAGCACGATGTAGCCGGCCACTGGGTGGTAGGTGTTGGGGTGCACCACCAGCGTCATGTTTTCTTCCAGAACCAGTGGCACGCCCTCTAGCACATGCGGGCCGTCGACGAACAAACCGAGGCCGTGGCCGCGCACGCGGGTGTACTGTGAAGTGACATAGTCACCCAAGCCATGTTGCCGAAACACATCGTTTTGGGCCTTGGCCACATCGCCATGGGTGGCGCCCGGGCGCACCACGGCAATGCCTGCCTCAAGCGCCTGCCGGTAGACCGCAAAGGCGTCGTGCTGTGCCTGGCTGGGCTCGCCCATCACCAGGGTTCGGCAGATCTGCGTGTAGTAACCATCCGCGCAAGGCGTGAGCTCGGTCGTCACCAAATCGCCGGGGGCAAGACGGCGCTCGCCAGCGGGGTGCATGCTGCGCAGTTCGGGGCCGCCAGAGCCCAGGATCATGAAGTTTTCTGGGCAACCCTGGCTGCGAAACCAGGCTTCGACATCGGCCACCAACTCGAATTCCCGACGCCCCACCCGAGCGGCCTGTTTGAAGACTGCATAGCCCTCGTCGGCCAGTCGTACGCTGCGTGCCAAGGCATCGGCTTCCTCCGGGCTTTTATTCACCATCAAGGCGTCCAGCATGGCGGTGCACGCCGCCAAGGTTTTGCCCAATGTGCCAGCGGCTAAGGACAGCGGGGCCACCTGGCTGGGTGCCAGGCCCACGGCGCTTGCGGGCACTTGCGCCAGATGTGCGAGCACAGCGCCGGCTGGATCAGCCACACAAACCACCACGGCCGTTGGCAGCGCCTGCTGCCAACGGGCCGCTTCCGCGGGGTGCTGAACCCAGACGCAGGTGGGGCCAGTTCGACCCAGGGCGACCATGGCCACGCCCTCCATGGGTGTCACGTCCACCACAAAGCGGAGGTAATCGCTGCGCCAGGCGTCGCCCACCACCACCAAAAGGTCCAGTCCGGTTTGTGCCATGGCATGGCGCACCCGCGCGCAACGTTGATCGCGCAATAAATGGCTCATGGTGTTGCCTTTTCATGGTGTTCTGCAGCCCAGCCATAGTCTTGGGCAGCGCCGGCCACCGAGATGTAACCCAGCTTCAGGTCGCGTTCAATTTCTTGTGGTTCCCGCTTGGCGGGTGCACCATAGCCGCCACCGCCGGCAGTCCAGAAGGTCACGGTGTCGCCGGGGGCAATGGCAATGTTGCTTTCCTTGGTGACGCGGCGCTCGGTGCCGTCGCTGCGCCGGATCAGGGCCGCATTGCTGCGCCCTGGACCGCCGCCCTCCAGGCCCCAGGGCGGCTCGATGATGCGTTCCAGATTGATGTTGACCGAGCAGGTACCAAGGGCCCGGTAGCACAGCTCAACGCCCATGCCGCCGCGGTGTTGCCCGGCACCACCACTGTCGGCACGCAAGGCAAAGCGTTCAATCAGAAAGGGGTAGTGAATCTCTTGCAGTTCCACCGGTGTGTTGCGCACATCGCCCTGACAGATTGACACCGAGGCCGATGCGCCATCCTGATGGGAGCGTCCGCCCCAGCCGCCACCAAAAATATTCATGAGCACATAGCGCGCCCCGTTGTCAGGCCGTTGGCCGTAAAACGAACAGCCGCCCATGTCGCCCTTGTGGGCGGCGGGAATTTTTCCTGGCAAGGCCGGTGCCAGCGCCAGCAATATGGTGTCGATCACGGTAGGCAGGGCTATGCTCCACAAGCCAAGCGCCGCTGGCGGGCGGGCATTGAGCATGGTGCCTTCCGGCGAGATCAGCTTGAGGCCGCGAAAGCCGCCTTCATTGACCGGCGCATGCGGCATGGTCAAGCACTTGAAAGCCACCCGTGCAGCCGACAGGCCGCCTGAAAAGCCAGAGTTCAGTGGGCCCACCACTTGCGGGTTCATCTCTGAGTAATCAATGGTGAGTTCAGAGCCCTTGATCTCGACCGTCACTTTCACGCGCAGAGGCACTGTCAGTTGCCGACCATCGCTGTCCAGGCGGGTCTCGGCCGTGTAGCGGCCGTCCGGCATGGCGCTGACAGCGGCGCGGGCCTGGGCTTCGGCCTGGTCCCAGGACGCGGCGATGCATTGGCGAACCGTGGCCACCGAAAAACGCTGGTGCAACTCGGATAGGCGCCGCTCACCAAGATGACAGGCCGCCATTTGTGCTCGCAAGTCGCCCAAAGAAGAGTCCGGGAAGCGGATGTTGTCGGTGATCATTTGCCAAACGCCCTCATTGCGACGGCCCGCGTCATACAACTTGATCGAGCGCATCTGCAAACCTTCATGGAAGATTTCGTAGGTTTGCACGTTGCCAAAACCAGTGCGCAAACCGCCGACGTCGACCCAATGCGCGCGGTTTGCAGCAAAGGCCACCACTTGGCCCTGGTGAAAGCAGGGCGTGTACACCACCACGTTGTTCAGGTGCTGGCCGCACACACCGGCATGGTTCATGATGATGACGTCACCGGGTGCGAAGCCATCCAGGCCATAACGGTCAATGCCGTCCTTGACCGCGATGCCCAGGTCGGCCAAAAAAATCGGCAGGCCGCCGGTGTTTTGGCAGACCATTTGGCCCTCGGTGTCGATCAGGCCGCAGCAAAAATCGCGCACCTCATAAATCATCATGTTGTAGGCCGACTTACACAGGGCCAGTGCCATTTCCTCGGCATAGGCGATGAGCGAATTGGTTACCACCTCTTGGGTGATCGGGTTGACCCGCATGGCAGCCAAGGCCGCAGGGGTGGATGCATTCATGCGGACTCTCCATGTGCCAAATTAATCTGAATGACCAGGTGGCCATGCTCTGAGACCTGCATCACATCACCTGGGTACAGCAGGGTGGTGGAATTAGATTCTTCGATCACGGCGGGCCCTACAACGCGAGCGCCTGGCGGCAAAGTCGCGCGCCATAAAATCCGCGCCGGCAGTGGGTGGGCCGGGTCGTCAAAGATGACTGGCCGCACCTGTTCAGGCTGCGCGGCCTCGGGGACAAAGGGTTCGGCAATAAAGGCTTCCATGCTGTCCCCGGTGCGCGCCAGACTGACCGTCAGGCGCAGGCTGGCAACCTCGACCCGCTCTTGCGCTGCGGCGTGGCCATAGCGCTGGTCGTGCAACTGGTCAAACGCCTGGCGCACTTGGGGCACCGCGTTTACCAAATCCAGCGGCGATTGCAGGCCGACCGTGATGCTGTGCTCTTGGCCGCGGTAGCGCAGATCGGCGGCATAGACCCACTCGGCTGACACCGGGTTCAACTCATCTTCTTCAAGCTGTTTGCGGGCGGCAAGTGCCAATTCATCGAAGCCGTTTTGAACCTGCTCACCTTGTAATTGTGCGAGGTCGCCAATGAGGGTGCGCACCCAGTCATGGCGCCAAGGTGCCAGCAACATGCCCAGTGCCGAGAAATTGCCCGGCAATTTGGGAATGATCAGGGTTGGAATGTAGATTTCCTTGCATAAGGCGGCTGCGTGTACTGGCCCGGCACCGCCAAAGGCGATCATCGCCGCGTCGCGCGGATCCACGCCCTTGCGCACGGAGACCGCGCGCACGGCAAGCGCCATGGCCGTGTCGGCAATGCGGACCACGCCTTGCGCCGCTTCTTCGATGCTCAGCCCAGAAGGCAGACCAATATG
The DNA here is from genome assembly GCA_044354435.1 of Rhodoferax sp. Taxonomy (GTDB): domain Bacteria; phylum Pseudomonadota; class Gammaproteobacteria; order Burkholderiales; family Burkholderiaceae_C; genus Rhodoferax. Next base: position 8,557 of record JBIKZZ010000059.1, read on the forward strand.
AGTGGCTATGGCGTCACGCGCACCAACTTTGTCCAGCGACATGTCGCCGCCCAGAAACCGGTCTGGATTGAGGCGCCCCAGCACCACGTTGGCGTCGGTGACCGTGGGCAGCTGACCGCCCCGGCGGTAGCACACCGGACCCGGATCCGCACCAGCGCTCTTGGGGCCCACATGCAGCCCGCCTGCGCCATCGCGCCAGGCAATGCTGCCACCACCGGCGCCTACTTCCACAATGGCCACCACCGGCAATTGCATGGGCTGGCCGCTGGCGTAGCCGCCAATGAAATAGCCCTCTTCGATGATGGGCACACCGTCCTGGATCAGCGCTGCCTTGGCAGTGGTGCCGCCCATGTCAAAGCCGATGGCCTGAGGCAGGCCCAGCAACCGTGCCACATAACCGGCGCCAATCATGCCCGCCACCGGGCCAGACTCCATCATCGACACGGGTTCGATGCAGGCCCGCGCCAGCGACATGCTGCCGCCATTGGAGCGCATGATTTGGATGTTGCCGCGCAGCCCCTGTGCTTGCAGATAAGCGCGCAGGTTCTGCAAATAACGCTGTACCGGTGGCCCGACATAGGCATTGAGCACTGTGGTTGAAGTGCGCTCATATTCGCGGAATTCCCGCAAAATTTCATGCGACAGTGTGATGAACAGACCCGGGTAAGCAGCTCGCAGCAACTGCCCCACCCGCTGCTCATGAACCGGGTTGGCGTAGGCATGCAGCAGGCAAACCGCGACCGCCTCAATGCCCTGGCTCTGCCACTGTGCGCCCAGGGTCAGCAAGTGCGATTCGTCCAGCGGCGTGAGGATCTGCCCTTGGGCATTCAAGCGCTCCTTGATCTCAAAGCGCAGGTCCCGCGGCACCAAGGGCTCGGGCCGCTGGAAGTTCATGTCGAAGGCGTCTGGCCGGTTGCCTCGGCCAATCTCATACACATCGCGAAAGCCCAGCGTGGTTAGCAGGGCCGTCTTGGAGCCTCGGCGCTCGAGCACTGTGTTGATGGCCATCGTCGAGCCGTGCAGAAACTCATCGAGCTGAGCCAGTGCTGTGCCCGAGAGTTCCAGAGCCGTGGCAACGCCGAGGGCCGGGTTTGCAGGTGTGGTGAGTGTTTTGGAGAGCACCAGCTCGCCGTCACGGTAGCCCACCAGGTCGGTGAAGGTGCCACCAATGTCCACGCCAATCGAATTCATAGATACTTTCAAGAGAGATCAGTCGACGCGAATGCCAGTGCGATCAATCAAGTTTTTAAACTGGGCCGACTCAGTGCGTATGAAGGTGACCGATTCGGCTGGGTTCAGGCCCATGGGGACGTGGCCGATGTCAAGCAATTTGGCCACGATGGCCGGCTCGTTCAGCAGGCTGCTGATTTCTTGATGCAAACGGCTCAGGATCTTCGGGTCGGTGCCTTTGGGCGCGGCCAGGGTCCACCAGTTGCCAAACAGCATCTCTGGAAAACCGGCTTCTGCAGCGGTTGGCACGTTGGGCAGCTCGCTCAGGCGGTTCGTCGCCATCACCGCCACCGCTTTCAAGGTGCCAGCCTTCAATTGGCCGACGACCGGGGTGAGCGTTGGAAAGGCCAGTTGAATGTCACCGGCGAGCAGCGCCTGCGTTAATGGTGGCGTGCCGCGGTAAGCAATGTGCTCCATGCCATTGGCCTGGGACAGCGCAAATGAGGCGCCGGCCAAATGGGTCGGCGAGCCGGCCCCAGGCGAGCCAAAATTGAATTTGGCACCGGGCGCCTTCGCCAAGACGGCGAGTTGCTTCAGGGTACTGGCGTTGACTTTACTGCCCACCACGGCAATCAGCGGTGCATTGGCAATGGTCACGACGGGGTCGAGTTGGGTGTTTGGGTTGAATTCCAGTTTGAACAAATGCTGATTCACCGCGTAATTGGCGGTCGGCGCCATCAAAAATGTGTAGCCATCGGGCGTGGCCCGGACCACCTCTTGAGTGCCAATATTGCCGGCTGCACCGGTTTTGTTGTCGATGACAAAGCGCTGGCCCAGTTTGGCCTCCAGGGCTGGCGCCAAAATGCGGAAAATCGTGTCGCCAACGCCGCCTGCCGCATAAGGCGACACGATGCGGATGGGTTTGCTGGGCCAGTCTTGAGCCGACGCCTGGCCCGCGCCCAGGGTACAAACCAAGCCAATGAAGCAACTGATCAAGCGCTGGTTGAGGGAAAGGGTTTGCATACGTGTCTCCTGATGTGGGGTTGTTGGTGTATTTGAACCCCAGGGGTGCCCGGCGACAAGGCCTGCCTAAGCTATGAATTCATAGTAATATGGCTATGACTTTGTCCCGCCTCAGGAGTGACCCCACCCATGCTTCAGGTTTCGATGCGACGATTGCAAGTCTTTGTGGCTGTGGTTGACAACCAGGGTTTTGGCGCGGCTGCCGAGGCGCTCGACATTGCCCAGTCTTCGGTCAGTGCCCACATTCGTGCCGCAGAAGACCGATTGGGCACGCCCTTATTTGAGCGGCAGCCCGGTCGGCCCCCGCGCTTGACCGAAGCCGGCAAGACCCTTTATGAGTATGCGGTACCGACCTTGGCGGGTGCGCATTCGGTGTCCACCGCCCTGCGCCGACTCAACCAACCGTTGCATTTTGCCGCGCAGCGCTTTGTGGCTACGTCGCTGCTGGCTAAGCCATTGGAGTCGTTTGCCAGCCAGTTTCCGCTGGTGGAGTTGATCGCTCACACCGGTACCTTTGAAGAGGTTCGTGACCTTTTTCAGCGTGGCTCTGTCGACGTGGCGTTTTTACTCAGCAAAGACGAAGTGCCCGGCCTGGTCACCACCTCACTGGGTCGGTATCGGCTGGCCTTCATTGCGCCGCGCGACCATGCTTTAGCTCACCAGCAGCAGATCGCCCCCGAGGTGCTGGCCCAGCACCCTTTCATTTCAGCTTACCGAAGCTCCTATTTTGGTCGCACCTTGGGTCAAATGATGACCGATGCCGGCATGCCCACGCCGCCCATTCGCTCACAGGCGCAGGACATGGGCATGGTGCGAGAGATGGTGCTGGCCGGCCTGGGTATTTCCTTGTCGCTGCGCCGCAGCGTGGCCCAGGACCTGCAGGAAGGCCGGCTGGTGGAGCTGGATGTGGCCCTGCCGCCGATGCATCTGCAATTGCGCTGTGCGGTCAGCCCACGTGGGGGGCGGCCTGAGATCGAGGCCTTGGTGGAGCGGCTACGGCTGGCCGAGGGGCAAGTGGGCTTACTGGGTGGCCTGACGGAGTTTTAAGTCAAATATGGCCTAAGGCCCCGTCCCTATTGGTTAGTTTGCTATAAAAATCATATCAAAATAGCCTGAGCGCTGGTTGCGGTAATGGCTGAGGTGCAGGTGTAACTAGCGGCAAATAGCCGACCCAAGGTGCGATACTTGAAACACACGCTGACTCATTTTTGTTCAAGCTTTTGCCCCGATAAACCCTCAACCACTGATTTATGACTATGAGCTACAACGTTGGCGTGATTGGCCTGGGTGCCATGGGCAGCGGTATGGCGCGGTCCTTGCGTCGCCATGGTCATGCGGTGCGCGTGTTCGATGTGCGTGCCGAAGCCGCGCAGGCGTTTGCTGCTGAGGGCGGTATAGCCTGTGCAACGCTCACCGATTTGGCGCAGCAATGCCAGGTGATTGTTTCGGTGGTAGTGAACGCCGCCCAAACCGAGGCTCTGTTGTTTGGAGAGGGCGGCTGTGCGGCCGCCCTGGCCCGGGGCAGCGTGTGGGTCATGTGCTCCACGGTCGACCCAAATTGGTCGATGGCTCTGGAGGCGCGGCTCGCCGCTTTGGGTATTCTCTACATTGACGCGCCGATCTCCGGCGGTGCCGCCAAAGCCGCCAGCGGCGAGATGACCATGATGACCGCTGGTGTGCCTGCGGCGTACGCCGCTGTAGGCCCTTTGCTCGACGCCATGGCGGCCAAGGTCTACCGGCTGGGCGACTGCGCAGGGGCCGGCAGCAAGGTGAAAATCATCAACCAACTGTTGGCCGGCGTGCACATTGCCGCCGCCGCCGAGGCGATGGCATTGGGTCTGCGGGAAGGCGTGGACGCGGCCGCCCTGTATCAGGTGATCACCCACAGCGCGGGCAACAGCTGGATGTTCGAAAACCGCATGGCCCATGTGCTGGCGGGGGACTACACGCCGCTGTCGGCAGTCGATATTTTTGTGAAAGACCTGGGCCTGGTGCTGGACGTGGCCCGTGCCACCAAGTTCCCGCTGCCCCTCTCCAGCACCGCGCACCAGATGTTCATGCAAGCCTCCAGCGCCGGTTTTGCCCGCGAGGACGACAGTGCGGTCATCAAGATTTTCCCCGGCATTGACCTGCCGCAAAAGCCATGAAACCGATGGTTCTGGGCTGCATTGCCGACGACTTCACTGGCGCCACCGACCTGGCCAACAACCTGGTGCGCGGCGGCATGCGGGTCGTGCAAGCTATTGGGGTGCCGGCGCAGCCGCTTGACACCCAGGCTGACGCCGTGGTGGTGGCGCTAAAGTCGCGCACCCTGCCGGTGCACGATGCCATCGCCCAATCGCTGGC
>JBIKZZ010000270.1:0-4806 GCA_044354435.1 Rhodoferax sp.
GCGGCCTTGCGTTGGCTGCAAGCCCAGGGGGCGCAGCAGATCTATTTCAAATACTGCTCCACCTTTGACAGCACGACACAAGGCAACATCGGCCCAGTGGCTGAGGCCCTGATGGCAGCTTTGGGCACCGATTTCACCATTGCCACCCCGGCTTTTCCGGACAACCACCGCACGGTGTTCAAAGGGCACCTGTTTGTGGGCGATGCCTTGCTGAATGAAAGCGGCATGCAAAACCACCCGCTCACCCCCATGAACGATGCCAATTTGGTGCGTGTCTTGCAAGGCCAATGCGCCAGCCAGGTGGGTTTGATCGATTACCGCGTGGTGGCGCAGGGCGGGGCGGCCATCCAGGCACGCATCGCCCAACTGCGCAGCCAGGGTGTGCGCCTGGCCGTGGTGGATGCGATTTCCAACGACGACCTGATGCGCCTGGCGCCGGCCCTGAAAGGCATGCCGCTGGTCACGGCGGGATCCGGCGTGGCGATTGGTTTGCCTGGCAATTTCGGCCTGGCGCCCTCCAGCACCGCCAGCGCTTTGCCACCTGCGGTCGGGCGGCAAGCGGTGGTCTCTGGCAGCTGCTCGCTGGCGACCAACCGGCAGGTACAGGCCTATATCCAATCGGGCCGCCCTGCAATGGCCATCGACCCCTTGCAGATCAGTGCCAGACAGGCGGCGGAGGGCGATGTGGTGGCCGATGTGGTGGCCGATGCCCTGGCCTGGGCCCAGCCGCTGTTGGCGCAGGGGCCGGTGCTGGTCTACTCGTCGGCCGAGGCGAAGGCCGTCAAAGCGGTGCAGGAGCAGCTTGGTGCTGAAGCCGCAGGTGCGCTGGTGGAGCACACCCTGGCTTCGATCGCACGTGGTCTGGTGACTTTGGGCGTGCGCCAATTGGTGTTGGCCGGTGGCGAGACCTCGGGCGCCTGCGTGCAGGCCCTGAACATCAGCCAGCTGAAAATCGGTCCGCAAATAGACCCCGGTGTGCCCTGGTGCCACGCCCAGAGCGATGCCGCCGCTGGCGCGGGGCTGCACCTTACGCTCAAATCCGGCAACTTTGGCACGGATGATTTCTTCATCAAAGCCTTTGAGCAGTTGGCATGACAGAGTCGCAAGCCCGTGACGAGATTTGCCGCGTAGGCCGCAGCCTGTTTGAGCGAGGTTACGTGCATGCCACTGCTGGCAACATCAGCGTGCGGCTCGACGCTTCGGACGGTGGTGGCTTCCTGATCACCCCCACCGACGCCTGCCTGGGTTTTCTTGACCCGGCCCGGCTGGCCCGGCTGGACGCGCAGGGGCAGCAACTCAGCGGTGACCGCGCTAGTAAAACAATAGCGCTGCACCTCATGATCTACGGGGCTGCAGGCCAATTTGACCCCAAAACCTGCTGCGTCATTCACACCCACAGCACACACTGCGTGGCCTTGAGCCTGCAGCCAACACTGGGCAGCGAGCCAGAGTTGCTGCCGGCATTGACCCCTTACTTTGTGATGAAGGTGGGTCACGTGCCGCTGATTCCCTACCACCGCCCCGGCGACCCGGCAGCGGCCCGCTGCGTCGCCACGGCAATCGAAAGCTATGGGCGAGCCGGTAAACCAATCCGTGCCGTGATGCTGGCGCGACTGGGCCCGAACGTCTGGCACGACTCGCCTGCCGCCGCCATGGCTTCGCTGGAAGAGTTGGAGGAAACTGCCCGACTGGCGCTGCTGAGCCCGCTTGTGCCCTTGCCCCTGACTGAAGCCCACATCGAGGAACTGCGCCAGACCTTTGGCGCACGCTGGTGAGCCCCTGGCTCACCGCCAACTAAATACACCAGAGCCCCTATGGAATTGAACATCAACGGCAAAAACATCAACACTGACGCCGATCCCAACATGCCGCTACTGTGGTTGCTGCGCGACGAATTGAACATGACGGGCACCAAATTCGGCTGTGGTGTAGCAGCCTGTGGCGCCTGTACCGTGCACCTGGATGGCCAGGCTGTTCGGTCATGCGTCACACCGCTGGCCAGCCTGACCGGCAAGAAGATTCTTACTATTGAGTCACTGGGCACGACCGACAAGCCGCATGCCCTGCAAGCGGCCTGGATCGCTGAGCAGGTGCCCCAATGCGGTTATTGCCAAAGCGGCATGTTGATGGCCGCCACGGCCCTGCTGGCGCGCAAACCCAAACCCAGCGACGCCGACATCGACGAGGCCATGACCAATATCTGCCGCTGCGGCACCTACCAGCGGGTGCGGGCAGCGATCCACCGCGCTGCCGGCACGGCCACCACGGCTTCCACGGGGCTGGCAGCATGAGGCGCCGCACCTGGCTACTGAGCGGCCTGGGCGCCACTGGCGCCCTGATTGTGGGCTGGGGCGTATTGCCGGCCCGCTCGCGCCTGGGCACCCCGGCCATGATGTTGCCCACGCAGGGCGATGTGGCACTGAACGGATGGATCAAGGTCAGGGCCGATGGCGGCGTGACCTTGGCCATGCACCGCAGCGAGATGGGGCAGGGCATTCATACGGCGCTGGCCATGCTGGTGGCCGAGGAGATGGACCTTCCGCTGGCCCGAATTGCCCTGGAGCAGGCGGGTACGGACGCGATCTATGGCAACGTGGCCATGTTCGTCGGCAGCCTGCCTTTTCACCCCATGGATTCGGAGGGCGACAAAAAACCATTGCTGGTGCAGACCGGCGAGTGGCTGGTGGGCAAGGTGGCCCGGGAGCTGGGCATCAACGCCACGGGCGGATCGTCCAGCGTGGCAGATGCCTGGTCACCCCTGCGCCAGGCCGCTGCTACCGCGCGAGCCAGTTTGCTTGAGTCGGCTGCGGCCCAATGGCAAGTGGCGGCCTCAGACATCAAAGTAAAAGCCGGCGTGCTCAGCCACGCCTCCGGCAAGTCTGGCCATTACGGCGAGTTTGCCAAGGCGGCGGCAGGCCGCACCCCCACGGCGGTTGTGCTCAAAGACCGCAGCCAATGGACCCTGATCGGCCAACCGGCACTGCGTACCGACGTGCCATCCAAGACCAATGGCACGGCGCGTTTTGGCATCGATGTTCGCCTAGCCGGCATGCTGTTCGCGTCGCTGCGCCAGGCGCCCATGTTGGGCGGCGCAGTGCAATCGGTGGACGACAAGGCCGCGCTCGCCATGCCGGGGATTGAACGGGTGGTGCCACTCACCCCGGTCGCTGGTTCCAGCGCCGGCTTTGCAGTGGTGGGAAAAACCACCTGGCACACCCAGCAAGCGGCCCTGGCCCTGCAGGTGCAATGGGCCCAACGCGGGCAAGGCGCTTTGGACACAGAGGGAATCAAAGCCGAGTTGACCAGCCAATTGACATCGGAAAAAGGTTTTGCATTTCACGACAGAGGATCGGTTGACAAGGCCGAGGCCGGCGCGGCCCGGTTGGTCGAAGCGCAGTACCACGCACCTTACCTGGCGCACGCCACCATGGAGCCGATGAACTGCACCGCCCAGGTCAAGGGCGGCCAGGTTGAGGTTTGGGCGCCGACCCAGGTACCCGGCATGGCAAGGGCTGTCGCGGCCCAGGTCGCGGGGGTGAGCATTGATCAGGTGACCGTGCACGTGACCCAGCTCGGGGGGGGCTTTGGCCGCCGGCTCGAGGTGGACTATGTGGCGCAGGCGGTACAGGTGGCGATGGCCTGCGCCGGCAAACCGGTGCAATTGACCTGGTCTCGCGAGGAGGACACCACGCATGACTTTTACCGTCCCATGCATGTGGCGCAGCTGCGCGCGGCCGTAACGGCCCAAGGGACGATAGACAGTCTGCGCATTAAATCTGCGGGCGATGCCATCACGCCGCGCTGGATGGCACGCGGCCTGCCGGCTCTCTCCGGACCAGTGGATACACCGGACAAAACCACCTCGGAGGGCCTGTTTGACCTGCCCTATGGCTTTGTTCACCAGCACATGTCGCACGTGGCCACCCAAATGGGGGTTCCGGTCGGGTTTTGGCGCTCGGTCGGCCACTCTCACAACGCGTTTTTCTCGGAGAGTTTCATCGACGAACTGGCCCACGAGACCCAGCAAGACCCACTCGCGTTTCGGACCACCTGGCTGGCCCAGGCACCGCGCCATCTTGCCGTGCTGAAAATGGCCGCCGACAAAGCCCAGTGGGGCAGCGCATTACCGACAGGCCAGGCCCGGGGGATCGCCTTGCACGAGTCTTTTGGCTCCATCGTGGCGCAGGTGGTCGAGGTGTCTTTGCACAATGGGGCACCGCGGGTGCACAGGGTGGTGTGCGCCATTGACTGTGGCACCGTGATCAACCCCAACACGGTGGCCCAGCAGATGGAGAGTTCGGTGATTTTTGGCCTGAGTGCGGCGCTCTATGGCCGCATTGACATCAAGGCCGGCGAGGTGCAACAAAACAACTTCCCAAGCTATCCCGTGGTCCAGCTGGCGCAGGCGCCGTTCGTGCAAACCTGGATTGTCCCCAGCAACCGGGCGCCCTCAGGCGTTGGCGAGCCGGGCTTGCCGCCTTTGGCGCCGGCCTTGGGCAACGCCTTGTTTGTACTGACCGGCAAGCGCCAGCGCTCGCTGCCACTGCAGGCGTGAGTTTGCCTGGCGCGGTCACGCCCTCAGAGTTGCTCAGCGGCAATGAATACTGTATACAATAATTCATTGCCACCAAGGAGTTTGCCCATGAAAGCTCTCAGTTCTCAGCTTATCCCGACGGCGAGGCCGGCATGAATCCCTCCACCGTTGCCTGCTCCATCGACCTCACCGCGCCCGGCAAGCAGGTTGGGCACCTCCGGATCAACAAGATCACCAATACCGCAGGCTGGGCCAGCACCTTTATTCACATC
>JBIKZZ010000036.1:0-17364 GCA_044354435.1 Rhodoferax sp.
CCTCTTTCACCTCAAAGTAGCGCTTGCCGTCTTTCAGGGCGGTGATGGCCTGGTGCGAGGTGTCTTCGCAGGCAATGTGGCAACGCCCGCACTGGATGCAGCTGTCCTGGTTGATCACGGCCTTGGTGATGTGGTTCAGGTTCAAGTGGCGCCACTCGGTCACGGTGGGCAGGGCCCGACCGCGGAAGTCGTCGATGGACGCAAAGCCCATCTCGTCCATGTAATTGGACAGGCCGTCGCTCATTTCCTGCACGATCTTGAAGCCATACACCATGGCCGCCGTGCACACCTGCACCGTGCCGGCGCCGAGGGCGATGTAATCCAGTGCATCGCGCCAGTTGCCCACGCCACCGATGCCTGAGATGGGCAGCCCGGCGGTGAGCGGGTCCTGGCCGATCTGGGCCACCATGTTCAGCGCGATCGGTTTCACCGCCGGGCCGCAGTAGCCGCCGTGCGAGCCGTGGCCGCCGGTGGACGGGCTCATGGTCAGGGTTTTGGGGTCCACGCCCATGATGGAGCTGATGGTGTTGATCAGCGACACCGCATCGGCGCCACCTTTTTTGGCCGCGCGAGCTGGCTGGCGGATGTCGGTGATGTTGGGCGTGAGCTTGACGATCACCGGCAGCTTGGAATACTGCTTGCACCAGGCGGTGACCATCTCGATGTATTCCGGCACCTGGCCCACAGCAGCACCCATGCCCCGCTCGCTCATGCCGTGCGGGCAGCCAAAATTGAGCTCGATGCCGTCGGCGCCGGTGTCGGCCACACGTGGCAGGATGGCTTTCCACGATTGCTCCTCACACGGCACCATCAGCGACACCACCATGGCCCGGTCCGGCCAGTCGCGTTTGACCTGGGCGATCTCGTCCAGGTTCAGTTGCAGGTCGCGGTCGGTGATCAGTTCGATGTTGTTGAAGCCCATCATGCGTCGGTCGGGCGTGAGCAGCGCGCCATAACGAGGCCCGCTCACGTTCACGATGGGTGGGCCGGCTTCGCCCAGGGTTTTCCAGACCACGCCACCCCAGCCGGCTTCAAAAGCGCGGTTGACGTTATAGGCCTTGTCGGTGGGCGGCGCCGAGGCCAGCCAGAATGGGTTGGGGCTGGTGATGCCGGCAAAGGTGGTGTGCAAATTGGCCATGCGGTTCTCCGGATCGTGAACAGGGTTGTTGGCCCTCAGGCCGACAGGTGCTGGTGGATGGCGTGTGCCGATTGCTTGCCGTGCTCCACCGCCTCCACCGTCAGGTCCAGCCCACCGGCACGGCAGTCGCCACCGGCCCAGACGCCGGGCAGGTTGGTCTGGCCGGCATCATCAGTGGCAATGCGCCCGTCTTGCAGCAGCAGGCCGGCCTGCGCCAGTAGATGGTTGCCTAGCCGTTGGCCGATGGCCTTGAGCACGGTGTCGGCCTGCAGGGTGTGGGTCTCGCCGGTGGCCTGCAGCTTGCCGTCCACCAGGGCTTGGCGCGCAAAGCGCACTTCGCGGGTATGGCCATCGGCGCCCACAATTTCCTCTGGCGCCAGCCAGTGGTGGATGGTGACGCCATGGGTCTGCGCCCACTCCTGCTCTGCGCCAGAGGCGGACATGCCCTCTGGGCCGCGCCGGTACACGATGTGCACCTCTTGCGCGCCCAGCAGCTTGCTCTGCACCGCAGCGTCCACCGCCGTCATGCCGCCGCCAATCACCACCACCCGGCGCCCCACCGGCAGCGTGGCCAGGTCCGGCGTCTGGCGCAGGGTGGCGATGAAGTCCACCGCATCCTGCACGCCCCCCAGGTGTTCGCCCGGCACACCAAGCCGGTGCGTTTGTCGCAGGCCCATGCCCAGAAACAGCGCATCGTGGCCCTGGCGCAGGGCGTCCAGCTGGGCCGTGCTCTCCAGCCGCCAGCCCTGGCGCAGGGTGATGCCGCCAATATCCAGCAGCCAGGCGATCTCTTTTTGGGCAAAGTCATCCGGGGTTTTGTAGCTGGCCAGCCCGTATTCATTTAAGCCGCCGGCCTTGGGTTGTGCGTCGTACACCACCACCGCGTGGCCGAGTCGCGCCAGGGTGTGGGCACAGGCCAGGCCGGCCGGGCCGGCGCCCACCACGGCCACGGTCTTGCCGGTGGATTCAGCGCGGCTGAACAACTGGGGCCGTGCGCTTTCCATCAGCGCGTCCACCGCATGGCGCTGCAGCCGGCCGATCTGCACTGGCTTGCCCTCTTGGGTATTGCGCACGCAGACCGCCTCACACAGGTTCTCAGTCGGGCAGACCCGGGCGCACATGCCGCCGAGCGGGTTGGCCTCCAAAATGGTGCGGGCCGAGCCGCGCAGGTTGCCATCCGCAATGCGCTTGATGAAGGACGGCACGTCGATGCTGGTGGGGCAGGCGGTGGCGCAGGGCGCGTCATAGCAGTACAGGCAGCGCTCGGCCTCTAGCAGGGCCTGGGCCTGCGTCAAGGGCGGGCTTGAATCTGCAAAATTGCGGGCGTAGTCGGCGGCGCTCAGGCGGCCGGCGCGGATGTCGGGGGCGGATGTGAGTGGCAACTGAACAGCTCCTGTCGAAAAATCTGACCGTTTAGTCAAGTAATTAACGAGATACTAGCAATCCACGTGCCACCGTGTCATCAGGGTTTATCCGGGGGCTGGCCGATCAAGGCCGGTGCAGTATGACGGGTGTTTGTTCACGACGGGGAGCTTACCCGTGCGCTGCCTTTCAGCGCCGCCTGTGATGTAGGCAATATTTGAGCGCTTATCGCGGACCGTCGCGCCAATGTCGATTTGATGACCCACAGTGGGGTCATTGCTCCTGGATGATTGCGCCAAAGGCGTTCGTCTCGACCTGCGAATCTGCGTCTACCTCGATGACCACTTCCTCGACGATCAGACCAGACACTGCTGCCGGTGGCAGGCACTCGTCTGTCACCGGAACGTTGCCTTGGCCGCAGGTCAGGCCGCCGCTCATGCCAAAGATCAGCCAGGTACGCGCGACTTGCGCCGTGCCGCCCTGTGTCCCATTGGCCCACAAGTCGAATCGGCCGGCGCGTTCCCCGGTGCGGGTAAAGCTTGCCTCTACCGTGGCGCTGCCCAAGGGCAGGGGGACCTCCAGGCGATGTGACAAGCTCTCATGGACGGCATAGGTAAAGACGGCCTTGCCGCCCTGGCAGTGCAGCTGGTAGCCGCCGAAGCGGCTGCCGCAGGCCACCACGATGCCGTGGGCTGTAGCGTGCACCTCACGCAGTTCCGCCCGCATGCGCCAACTGCGGTCGTTGATCGGCGGCACCAGCTGTCGGTCCAGACGTGCCATCCCAGCTTGCAATTTGAAGCTCCGGGGGACCTGCCGCCGCGACCACTCCAGCGAGCGTTCGACGTCGCGGTCGTCCAGTGGCAACACGCCGTAACGGTGCGCTTCCTCCCACCACAGGTCGACCAGTTCTCGCACTTTCTCCGGATGCTGGCTCGCAAGGTCCTCGATCTCGGCGAAGTCCTGGTCAAGGTGATAAAGCTCCCAGCGGTCGGTATCGAAGTCCTCGCCCTTGGAGTGGCGGGCCACCGCTTTCCAGCCGTGGTGCCAGATTGCTCGGTCGCCGGCCATCTCGAAGTGCTGGGTCTGCTTTCGCGTCGGCAGGTCGGCCCTGTCGAAAGAGTACGCCATGCTAACGCCGTGCAGTGGCATCTGCGCGTGACCTTCGTGGACCTCGGGCGGTTGCACGCCCACGGCATCCAGCAAGGTGGGAACCACGTCACTGACGTGGTGATATTGGTGACGAATACCGCCACAGTCGCGGATTCGCGCGGGCCAGTGGACCACCAGAGGCGCACGAATTCCGCCGCCATGGGTGTTGCGCTTGAACCACTTGAGCGGTGTATTCGATGCCTGCGCCCATCCCATCGGATAGTGCGGGAAGGAGTACTGGCTGCCGATCTTGTCGATCTGTTCCAGGCCGTATTCGATCGTCTCGCGCTCCATGCTCATATGCCGGCGGATGTTGACCGCACCGGTTGGGCCGCCTTCGCCGGAGGCGCCGTTGTCCGATAGCAGCACGATGGCCGTGTTTTCCAGTTGACCCGTCAAGGCCAGGTAGTCCACCAGTCGGCCGATCTGTGCGTCAGCGTGCGAGAGGAAGCCCGCGTAGGTTTCCTGCAACCTGGCACACAGTGCGCGCTCCGGCGGCGACAGTGACTCCCACGCTTGCACATTCGGATTGGGGGGGGCCAGCTGGGTATCGGCGGGCACCAGGCCCATTGTTTTCTGACGCGCCAGTCGCTGCTCGCGCACCGCGTCCCATCCGGCGTTGTAGCGGCCTTTGTATTTTTCGATCCAATCTTGCGGCACGTGCAACGGCCAATGACCTGCGCCCAAGGCCAGGTAGGTGAGCCAGGGCTTACCCGGGACGGATGTGACATGGTCACGCACGTAGCCGATAGCGTGGTCCACGAGGTCCGCGGTCAGGTGGTAGCCCTCGCGCGGTTCACGTTGCACCGGATGGTTGTCCTCGTGCAGGTCGGGGTTCCAGTGATCGATGAAGCCGCCCAGGAAACCGTACCAGCGGTTGAATCCCTTGCCCAGCGGCCAGAAGTCGCGTGAGCCGCCAGTCGGGTAGTCGCCCATGTTGGCCAGGTGCCACTTGCCAACCGCATAGCTGCTGTAGGCATGTGGTGCCAGCATCTGCGCAATCGTCGCGGCCTGCGGCTTGATGCGGCCCTGGTAACCCGGAAAGCCGGTCGACCATTCTGCGATGGCACCCATGCCCACCGCATGGGCATTGCGGCCCGTGATCAGCGCAGCGCGGGTCGGCGAGCACATGGCCGTCACGTGGAAATTGCTGTAACGCACACCACCGCTGGCCAGAGCATCCATACGCGGGGTCTCGATTTCGGAGCCGTAGCAGCCGAGATCGGAGTAGCCGACATCGTCTAGCACGATGAACAGGATGTTGGGCGCGCCGGCGGGCGCCGCGTCGGGTTCAGGCCACCAGGGCTGTGATTCACGCCAGGTGCGGCCGATGCGGCCGCCGAATGAGGGAGGCTGGGTCATCGGGGTCAATCGAGCTTGAGGTTGGCCTTACGAAGGGTCTGACCCATGGTCTCGTACTCCGTGGCCAGCGCCTTGCTGAAGGCATCGCTGCTGCGGTACAGCACTTCCTGCTGTGACGCTTTGGTGGCGCTCACATAGCGTTCGCTGCGGACCGCCTCTTGGCATGCGCCTTGCAGCGCCTTGATCGCGTCGGGAGGCAGGCCCTTGGGCGCGTACAGACCGCCAAACACCTGGGCCACCACCGGCACGCCTTGCTCGGTCATGGTCGGCGCGTCGGGTGCTTCAGTCAGGCGGCTGGGGGTGAATACGCCCAGAATGCGAAAGCCCTGGGTTTGGGCTGCGCCAACCGACAGCACGGCCAACTGTAATTCGCCCGACTTCAGTGCCACGGTCATGGGCGGGTCGCCGCGGTAAGGAATCACACGCATCGCCGCGCCGCTTTGCTGCGAGAACATCACGGCCCCGATGTGAGGCATAGTGCCGATGCCGCCGGCACCGTAGGTCACGCCGGCACCCTTGGCGTCCGGGTCGTTAAGGACGTCGCTCAGGTTGCGGTACTTGCTGCCCTGCGGGGTCACCAGGGCGTAGTTGTTCACAAACGTTTGGCAGATGCCGATCATGTCGCCGGACTTGTACGGAAGGCTGGTTTTAATGTGTGGCTGCAGCACCAGCGGGCCGGCCGGGCCAAACATTAAGGTATGCGCATCATCAGCTTTGGCAACTAAACCAGTGGCAATGGTGCCGCCGGCACCATCCCGGTTAACGACCACAGCACTTTGACCGAGTTGGCGCGACAAAACGTCACTGAAAGCGCGGGCCAGTACATCCACCGATCCACCTGCAGGAAAGCCCACCAGCAACTGCACAGGCTTGTTTGGCCAAGCCATGGCCGAGTACGAAAAAAGAGCCAGACCGGTACCGGTCATTAGCCCAAATGCAAGCTTGCGAATAAATTTCGTCGTCATCTTTGTCTCCTAAAAAAGCGGTTGCTCATACTTGAGGGTTTACCTTGCGCTGGCCATCAGGGCCATGGTTTGAACCGAGCTTTGCATACGCCACTCGAGTATCAAATGCAGCATTCGAAGCCGATCGGCGTGGTGGGCGGGGTCTTCCCACAGGTTGTGAAGTTCGCCGGGGTCTTGCTGAAGGTCGAACAACTGGCCCTCGGTGCTGCCCGTGATGTGGACCAGCTTGTAGCGTTTTTCGCGGACCATCGTAAAGAGGCTGGCGCCTGTCAAGGCCACGTCGCCAGCCTGCTCTGAAAAAACCGCGTTGCGGCCGCTCCAGGCCTCGCCGCGCAAGGCGGGCAGCAGACTTTTGGCTTGCACGCCAGGAGGCATGGGCGCACCGGCCCAGTCCAGCACCGTCGCGCCAATGTCGAACAGCTGGCATAAGCCGTCAAGGCGTTGGCCTTGTTGCACTTCGCCGGGCGCCCAGAAAATCGCTGGTACACGCGTGACAGCGTCGTACATGGACCATTTTTGCGACAGACCGTGCTCACCCAGGGCTTCGCCATGGTCAGAGCAAAAGATGATCAGCGAGTCATCCAGGTAGCCTTTGCTCTCCATGGTTTTGAGCAACTTGCCCAGCGCTTCGTCGATCATGGACACGTTGGCCATGTAGTAGGCACAGAGCCGGCGCAACTGTTCGCGTTCTGGTTTAAGCGACCAGAGTACTGCGTCGTGGTCAACCTTGCTGTCGTGCACGCGCTTGGCTTTCAGGAAAGACGGCAAGTCATCCAGGTCGCTAGGCTGTGGGTCTGGCACGGGTAGGTCGGGGTTGTCCAAATAGTGTTGTGCGTAGCTGGCCACCGGGTCATAGGGGGGGTGCGGGCCGAGAAAACCGATCTGCATGAAGAGCGACTCCGGCTTTGGTCGCGTCTGCAACCACCAGTCGGCCATGTTCCCCACGAAAAAGTCGGCGTGCGACTCGACAGGCAGAGTCCATTCGTAGGCGCCCAGGCGATCTTTGTAGTCCGGCAATTCACGGTAGCGCTCGCGCGAAGGTTTAATCTGCGAACGGGCCACTAGGGCCTTGTCCCATTCGTCAGCAAACCAGCGGCCTTCGTAATAGCGGTCCTTGTTCTCGCACACAAAGCGTTCGTGAAACCCGGCCTTGGCGTCGTAGGGAATGGTGTGCATCTTGCCCACGTTGACGCAGTGGTAGCCCTGCGCCGCCAGCGAGTCAACCCAGGTGCGTTGCCAGTGCAGGCCGTTGCGCAGTACGCCGGTGGCGTGCGGGTAGTAGCCGTTGAACAGACTGGCACGAGACGGTACACAGCTGGGCGCGTTGACAAAGCAGTTGTCAAAGCTGGTACCCTCGCGCACCAGCCGGTCCATGTTCGGCGTATGCATGTGGCCAAAGCCGAGGGCTGCAATGGTGTCGAACCGCTGCTGGTCCGTCATGATGAGGAAGATGTGCTTGCGTTTCAAGGTAGGACCTCAAGGGGAAAAGGGTCACCGCGCCAAAAGTCAATCTGCGCGCTGACCTGATGCTCGATCATGGGACGCCCGCCTAAGGCACGTAGGCCCAGCGACTGGGCTGCGGCCACCAGTTCTGTGTCGCGCGCGGCAATGATGTCAAAGACTGCGGCGTCCCGACCAAGCAGAGCTGGATCAAAAGCAAGGGGTTCGCCTGCGTGCAAGCCGAGCGACGTGGCGTTGACCGCGAGCGCCGCAGTGGCGGCATGGGCCATGCCGATGCGTATGCGCACCAGGGGGTCTGCCGCTTGCAGTTCCTGACCAAGACGCTCGGCGCGCTGCAGGTCGCGGTTAACCAGGACGAGGTCTTTGACGCCAGCGACCACCAGCGCAAACGCAATGGCGGTGCCAGCGCCGCCCACCCCCACGATCAGAGCCGGCCGGTCGGTATGCAACATACCGTGGTGCTGGGCTGCGCGCACGAAACCGATGCCGTCAAAACTTTCGCCCGCCCAAGTGCCGTCTGCTTGCAGGCGCAAGGTGTTGACCAGTCGGGTACGCCGCGCCTCAGGCCCGGCCACGCTGCACAAGGCATAAGCGCTGGCTTTGTGCGGCATGGTGATGTTCAAGCCCTGCAAGTTGCTGACCTTGGCCAGTTGCGCCAGGGTTGAGGCCAGGTCGGCGGGATGTACGCCCATCGGAACCTGGCACCAGTTCAGACCCGCGTCGTTGAAGGCCGGGTTGTAAACGCGGGGCGCGCGCACATGCTCAATCGGGTAACCCAGCACCGGCACAATACGGGTTTCGCCAGAAAGCGCTGAGGTGAGCATCTCAGCCCTTGACCGCGCCGGCCGTCAACCCGCTGACCAGGTAGCGCCGCACCAACAGCGAGAACAGTAACACCGGCGCCATGACAAGGGAGCCTCCGGCGGCGATCTTGCCCCACTCCCAGCCTTCATAGTTCATGAAATTAACCACCGCCACCGGTGCGGTTCGGGCGTCGGTACGGGTCAGGATCAGCGCAAAGAAAAAATCATTCCAGGCATACAGAAAACACAAGATTGCCGTGGCGGCAATGCCTGCGCTGGCCATGGGCATGACGATTTCTGCAAACACGGTGGGGAACCCTGCACCGTCCATCAGGGCGGCTTCTTCAAGCGAGGCTGGGACGGCGTCAAAGAAGGGCTGCATCATCCAGATCACGAGCGGCAGGTTGAACGTCATGTAAATCAGGATCAGGCCGGTGCGCGTGTCGAGCAAGCCGAGGTAGCGGTAGGCTAGGAAAAAGGGAATGGTGAACGCGATCGGCGGTGCCATGCGCGTGAGCAAGATCGACAGCCCCAGCCCAAAGCGGCCGCGGTCGCTCCAGCGTGAGAGGGCATAGGCAGCGGGCACGCCAATCACCAGTGCCAGCAGGGTCGACACACCACTGGTAATCAAGCTATTGACAAACGATTCCGGAAAACCGCCTTGCCACAGGCCAACGTAGTGCTCGACCGTGGGCATGAACAGCAGCCGGGGCGGAAACTCCAAAATCATGGGTGTTGGCTTGAACGACATTTGCAGCAGCCACAAAAAAGGCAGAAGCATGAGGAACAGCAGCAAAGGTACGGCCCAGGTGGTCACATGGCCGGGGCGTTTGTAGCGGGTGGTTTTCATCGGCGACGGGCGTGCAAGATGTTCAGTCCTGTTGGGAAAGATTGCGGTTCAGCCGCATGGCCAGCCAGCTGATGACCACCGTAATGCTTAAGAGCACCACGGTGACGGCGCTGGAGTAACCGAGTTCGCCATAGTTGAATGCGAGCAAGTAGGCGTAGTAGTTGGTGACTTCTGTCACTGACCCCGGGCCGCCGCCGGTGATCAGAAAGATCAGCGGAAAGGCCTTGATGCTGTCGATCAAGCGGAACAAGGTACAGACCATCAACACGGGCGCAATGTAAGGCAGTACGATGTGCTGAAAAACACGAAGCGCGTTGGCGCCGTCCATACGCGCTGCTTCCACATATTCACCGGGCAGGTTCTGCAAGGCGGCCAGCACCATCAAATAGGTGAAGGGCGCCCACTCCCAGGTGTCGGCCACGACGATGGCGGCGAGCGCAAAGTCGGCATGCGAGGTAAAGGCCGGCAACATGAAGCCCAGCGCCTTGGCGGTGTGAAAAATTGGGCTGATGTCGGGGGTGTAGATCAGCTTCCAGATCACCGCTACCACGATAGGTGGCAACACCATCGGAATCACAAACAGATGCCGCAGTGACTGCCAACGGTCCTGGCCCGAATGGACCAGTAGCGCCATTCCAGTACCCATCAGCACTTGCAACACCACGGTGTAAAGCGACAAGCGCGCCTGCACCCATAGGGTTTCATGAAAGCGCTTGTCAGTCACCAGGTTCTGGTAATTGGCCAGCGGCTCCCGAAAATCGGTCAGTGATCCCGGATTGACCAAACTGCCGGGTGTTAGGCTGGTGACCAGCAGGAACGCCGTCGGCAAGCCCGCCACCAGCAGCAGGAACAGAAGACTTGGCGCAATCGCCATCCGCGTGAAGCGGCGGCGTTGGGCCTCGTACGACAGGGCTGGGGTGGCGAGCATTCAGCGTGAGCGCCAGACGGCCGTGTTCAGACCCGGGCGCCGGTGCGGCGCAACGCATCGACCGCAGCGTCTTGTGCAACCTTCATGGACTCGGCGGCTTTCATTTGCCCGGACACGACACGCTCAACGGCCTTGTTCAGCACGTCTGACACAACCGGAAATTCCTTGACCGTGCGATACGCCATGTAGTTACGGGTCTTGCCGGGCTGCTCCAGCACTTCCAAGTAGAGCTTGCTCAGGTCCTGGCCGTTGATGGTATTGACGCGCTTGTGGTCCGCGCCAGAAATGACCGCTCGGCGACAGATGGACGAGTGACCGGTGTCCTTGACGATGCGGGTCGTGATCTCGGGGCTAAGTGCCCACTTGATGAATTCCCAAGCCGCCTCTTTGTTTTTGGCATTCTTGGGAATACCCAGGCCCTGGCTGTTCGAGGCGGGGAAGTCGCCCTTGGGGCCGGCGGGCATGCGCATCACTAGTGCTGTTTCCTTGACTTTGCTTTCGGGCGCAGTGAGCATGGATGTGACCCACGAACTGGAGTGAATGTTGATGTTGGCGCGGCCACCGATCAGCGCGGCGCGGGCCTGGTCTTCGGTGTAGCTAAGCACGCCCTGCGGGCTGTACTTGGACAATAGGCGGGTGTAAAAATCGACCGCTTCAACTGCCGCTGATGTGGTCAGCGTTGGCGTGATGTCCCCAGGCGGGTTGGCAAAAACATCCCCACCAAAGCCTTGCATGTAAGGCGGCAGGTACCAGTGGTGAAGGTTCGAACTCACGAAACCAGCCATGTCGTCCTTGCCGTGCATCGCCTCGGCAACCTTGCCGAGTTCCTCGAATGTTGTCGGCGGCTTGAGGTTGTATTTTTTCATCAGGTCCATGCGGCTGATGCCCATGAGCATGGCGCCGCCTTCCCAGGCATAGCCATAGGTCTTGCCGGCCGCATCCATATAGGGCAGTTGCGCGCCCTTGACGAAGTCGTCTGGACTCCAACTGGCTGGGGTGTACTTGGCGTCACGCGAAAACGTATCGAGATCCTGCAGCAGGCCGGCGGCCACCCAGCGCGCTGCAAAGATGAACGTCACATTGCAAAAGTCCCAGGCGCTGCCGCCACTGGACAGTTCCAGATCGGCCTGCTGGTTGTAGACTGGGAAGGCCGACAGTTGAAGGTCCACAGTGATGCCGGTGGCCGCCTCAAACTCAGGAATATACTTTTTGAGGTGGTTAAAAAAACCATGCTGATAGGCCGCACCACGCAGCTTCACACCGCCGAACTTCTTGCTTTGAGCGATGGCGGGAAAAGCCATAACTGCCCCGGCCGTAGCCGCAGTAGCGCCTGCTGCGCGCAGCAGTTGGCGACGTGACAGGTCTTTGGGTTCTGTAAAGCTCATGCGGATCTCCTGGGGTTTTTGAAGGAAGGGGCGGGTTTGCTGACGAAGTTTATGTCAGACAAATAGATCAAGAAACCTAGTAGTTACCCTAGTTGCCTCACAAAGAACCCTCAATAGACTACATTGCAATCAATTTCATATGTCTGACCAATACTCTTCCAAAATTACGACGCCTTTGCCGGGTCGGCGACGCGCCGGCCCTTCGGTAGCTGATGCGATCGCCCGGCGCGTGGTCGGCGGCGAATGGCCCGAAGGCGCCGTGTTACCGACCGAAATCGAGCTAGCTGAAGAGCTTGGCCTGGCCCGCACATCGGTGCGAGAAGCCCTGGGGAATCTCAAGGCCAAGGGCATGCTGGTGTCGCGCCCCAAGACAGGCACGCGTGTACTGCCGCGCATTCAATGGAACATGCTCGACGAAGATGTGCTTCGCTGGTGCTGGTCTGACCAGAACCGTGAGCGCACAGCGCTGCACCTCATGCAGTTGCGACGCATCGTCGAGCCAGCGGCCTGCGAGATCGCAGCCGCCTCTGCAAGTGATACCGACATTGCCATCATTGAACGCGCCTACCGCGCGATGGACGCCGCCGGTACCGATCCTGTGGCGTTTGCCGGCCCCGATCTTGAATTTCACCGTGGCATCTTGCGCGCGACGGGCAACCCGTTCTTGATCTCGCTGGGTGCCACCATCGAGACCGCGCTGCGCCTGTCGTTTGAGTTGTCCACGCGTCAACCCGGCGCGCCGCGTAAGGGCTTGCCCATGCACCGTGACGTGCTCGATGCCATCTGGGCCCGTAAGCCTGCCGAAGCCCGTCTGGCCATGGAGACATTGCTGGGCGTCACTGAATCCAACATACAGCGGGGGCTTTCAGCGGTCGCCGCATCACCACCCTAAGTCACATCCAATGGCCGACATTCACCTGAAATCCATCTCTAAGCGCTTCGGCGATGTGGAGGTCATCCCCAACCTCAGCCTGACCATGCCCGACGGCAAGTTCACTGTGCTGCTTGGCCCATCGGGTTGCGGCAAGTCCACGCTGCTGCGCATCATCGCCGGCCTGGAAATGCCCAGTAGTGGCGAAGTGCGCGTGGGTGATCGGCTGGTTAACGATGTGCCCCCGTCCAAACGCGGCTGCGCGATGGTGTTTCAAAACTACGCGCTGTACCCGCACAAGACAGTGAGGCAGAATTTGTCGTTCCCGCTGCGTATGGCCAAAATGCCCGCAGCTGAGCAAACGCAGCGCGTCGACGAAATTGCCACAGTCCTTGAACTCACGCCTTTGCTCGACCGCTTTCCGCGCCAACTCTCCGGCGGCCAGCGCCAGCGCGTGGCCATGGGCCGCGCCATGATCCGCCGTCCCGAGGTTTTTTTGTATGACGAGCCCTTGTCCAACCTCGACCTAGAACTGAGGGTACGGCTGCGACTTGAGATTGCGCGTACCCAGCGTGCGCTCAAGTCCACTGCTGTCTACGTCACGCACGACCAGACCGAGGCCATGACACTTGCCGACCAGATCGTGGTGCTGCGCCAGGGGCGCATCGAGCAGGTCGGCGCGCCACTGGACCTCTACCGCCGGCCCGCCAACCTGTTCGTTGCGGGCTTCATCGGCACCCCCAAGATCAACCTGTTCACCGTCGAGAGCTGCGAACCGGTGGGCGAGGGTACCCGGCTGACCATCGGAGCGATGTCGCTGGTGGTTCCTCGCCGCTTCGAGGTGCCGGTTGCGACCGTGGGCTTTCGCCCGGAGCAGGTGCGGCTGGGCGCTGCTGACCCCAGGCAGGTGGTGTTCGAGCTGGCCGACTGCGAGACCCAGGCCGTCGAGCACCTCGGTGACCGGGCCTTTTGTTACCTGCGTTCGTCACTGGGTGAATTGGTGGTGCTGGCGCCCGATGCACAAAGCCGCCTGTCGGGTGCGTTGACTCTGGCCGTCGACGCTGACGCATTGCATTTTTTCGGTGCCGACGCCATGGCTCTGCGCTGAGGCTGCCTGGCCGATTACATCCGGGCCGGTTGCATCGGCCTCTAAACACCACGTCCATCACTTCATGAAAATCACACGTCTCACCACCTACCGCGTACCTCCTCGCTGGATGTTCTTGAAGATCGAGACCGATGAAGGCATCGTCGGCTGGGGCGAGCCCGTGGTGGAGGGGCGCGCCCGCACTGTAGAGGCCGCCGTGCATGAACTGTCTGACTACCTGGTCGGCCAGGATCCGCGCCGCATCAACGACCTGTGGCAGGTCATGTACCGCGGCGGCTTTTACCGCGGCGGCCCCATTCTCATGAGCGCGATAGCCGGCATAGACCAGGCGCTGTGGGACATCCTGGGCAAGTCAATGGGCCAGCCGGTCTACAAGCTCCTAGGGGGACGCCTGCGCGACCGAGTGAAGACCTATTGCTGGGTCGGCGGGGACCGACCGGGGGAGGTTATTGAGGGCATTCACCGGGCCCGCGCGATGGGGTTCGACACAGTCAAGATGAATGGCACCGAGGAATTCGCGATGGTTGAGAGCCATGCGGCGGTCGACCGGGCCCTGGAGAAGTTTGCCTTGATCCGCGCTGAGTTCGGCAGCACGATCGACTTCGGTATCGACTTTCATGGCCGGGTGTCCATGCCCATGGCCAAGGTGCTTTTGCGTGAGCTTGAGCCGCTGCGCCCGCTGTTCGTGGAAGAGCCTGTGCTGGCCGAGCAATGCGAGTACTACCCGCGCCTGGCCGAAAGCACCTCGATCCCGCTGGCGGCCGGAGAGCGCATGTACTCGCGTTTTGATTTCAAGCGGCTGTTCGAGGCCGGCGGCATCTCCATCCTGCAGCCGGACGTCTCGCACGCTGGCGGCATCACCGAGTGCCTGCGCATCGCTTCCATGGCCGAGGCCTATGACGTGTCCCTGGCGCCGCATTGCCCGCTGGGTCCAGTGGCCCTGGCCGCTTGCCTGCAGGTTGACCTGGTGTCGCAGAACGCGGTGTTTCAGGAGCAAAGCATGGGCATTCACTACAACCAGGGTGCCGAGCTGTTGGACTACGTCCTCAACCCCGAGGATTTCCGCGTCAAGGACGGATTTGTCGCCGCCAGCGAGCGGCCCGGGTTGGGCGTAGAGGTCGACGAGGCGCGCGTGATCGCGGCAAGCGTCAATGTCTTGGACTGGCGCAACCCGGTGTGGCGCCACAAAGACGGCAGCGTCGCCGAGTGGTGAAGCCATGACCACGACCACCCCGACTCACGGGCCGATCAAGGCCGGTGCAGCATGTCGTCGCCGATCTCCAGCATCTTGGCTTCCAGCAGTTGCGTCATGCGGACCACCTGGGACCGGTAGGCCGGGTCCTGGTAGCAATTGAACAACTCCAGCGGGTCGTCCTGGCAATCGAACAGCTCCCATTCGGGTGCTTGCCCGCCGGGCAGGGTGCCGGGCAGGCCCAGGCCCTGGTTGTACCAGTAGATCAGTTTGTAACGCTCGTCGCGAATGCCGTAGTGGGCGTAGGCGTTGTGGTACTCGTCCTGGTGCATCCAATAGCGGTGGTAGGCCACGGCTGGCCAGTCTTTAGGCGTTTGCCCCTGCAGCAGGGGCAGGATGCTGCGGCCCTGCATGTAGCTGGGCACCGGCACCCCGGCCAGTTCCAGAAAAGTGGGCGCAAAGTCGACGTTCGACATCAGTGTGTCGCAGACTGAACCCGGCTGGATCTGGCTTGGCAAGCGCACCACAAAGGGCATCTGAAACGACTCCTCGTACATGAAGCGCTTGTCAAACCAACCGTGCTCGCCCAGGAAGAAGCCCTGGTCCGAGGTGTAGATCACCAGTGTGTCGTTGGCCAGACCTTCAGTGTCCAGGCAGTCCAGCACACGGCCCACGCTCTCATCGACCGAGGCGATGGTGCGTAGGTAGCGTTTCATGTAACGCTGAAACTTGAAATGGTCGTACTCGGCTTGACTGTTGAAAGTGAAGACTTCGGCGGTGTCTTTGTCGATCAGTCGCACCGCGCTGACATCGTGCGGTGCGGGCATCTTGCGGCCGGGCATGCCGGGTACCAGCAACTCGCCCACCTCCTGCCCGCCGTCGGGTTGTACCAACCCGAGGTCCAGGTAGGTCATGTCGTCTGCAATGCGCATTTTGGCCTGGCCGGCGGCCCGGGCGCGGTTTTTGTAATCGTCGCTGAAGGTGTCGGGCAGGGCAATGTCGGCCTGGTAGTGGTCTTTGTACTTGGGGTGGTACTCCCAGGAGCGGTGCGGCGCCTTGTGGTGGCACATCAGCATAAAAGGCCTGGATGTGTCACGCGCTTTGAGCCAGTCCAGTGACTTGTCGGTGATGATGTCGGTGACATAGCCCGGGTAGCTGACCGCCCCGCTGGGTTCGTGGAACACCGGGTCGTGGTAGTCGCCCTGGCCGGGCACCACGGCCCAGTCGTCAAAGCCTGTGGGCTGATGCGCCGGGCCTTCGCCCAGGTGCCATTTGCCGAAAATCGCGGTCTGGTAGCCGCTGCCCCGCAGGTGCTTGGCCACGTTCGGCAGGCGGTTGTTGATGCCATCTGCCAGCGTCATGACGCCGTTCACATGGTTGTAGGTGCCGGTCAAAATCGCCGCCCGGCTGGGGGTGCAGATGGAGTTGCTGACATAGCAGTGGTTCATCCGCATGCCCTCCTGCGCCAGGCGGTCGATGTGGGGGGTCTGGTTGATGCCATGCCCGTAACAGCTGATGGCCTTGGCCGCATGGTCGTCGGCCATGATGAAAACAATATTCGGTCGCGTCATGTCCTGCTCGTTTCAGTCAGTGTGATCCTGGCGCGTGGCAGGGCGTCCAGGCGCCGCCCGAGAGGCTCGATGCCAGTGTGGCTTCGACAAACTCCTGGCCCCACAGGCCGTCGCGCACCCCTGGTGACCCGCGGTGCAGCGGATCGGCAGCCTGCCCGGTGATGCGGGACGCAATGGCCTCGGCAAAGTCGGCGTATAAATTGGCAAAGGATTCGCGAAAACCTTCGGGGTGGCCGCGGGCAATCCGGGTGGCGCGTTGCGCTGCCGGGTGCAGTTGGGCGTCGCCACGGCCCAGAATCCGCACCGAGTCGCCCAGCGGCGCATGGTGCAGGTAGTTCGGGTTGAGGTGCTCCCACGCCAGCATGCCTTTGGCGCCATGAATACGAATGCGCACATTGTTTTCGGCGCCTGCGGCCGCCTGGCTGACCAGGCAGGTCCCGCGCGCGCCATTTTCGAAGCGCCACAGAATAGCCGCGTAGTCGTCAAACACCCGGCCTGGCACCACGGCCCCCACGTCGGCAGAAACCCGGGCCACGCGGCTGCCACTCACGTAGCTGGCCAGATGGTGGGCATGGGTGCCAATATCGCCCAACACCAGCGACGGCCCACTGCGTTCGGGGTTCAGTTTCCAACGCAGCTTGTCGTTGAGCGGGCCGCTCTCCACCGGCAGCGCCATACCGCCTTGCAAATACTCGGCCTGCACGATGCGGATGTCGCCCAACACGCCGGCTTCGACCATCGCCCGCGCTTGCCGCACCATGGGGTAGCCGCTGTAATTGTGGGTCAGGCAAAAGGCCAGCTGGGTTTGTTCCACCAGCTCGACCAGGTGCCTGGCCTGGCTCAGCGTGTTGACCATCGGCTTGTCGCAAATCACGTGCAGACCGGCTTGCAGCGCCAGCACACAGTCGGTGTAATGGCGGTCATTGGGCGTCATCACCGCCACGGCCTCGATACGGTCCTCGGCGGCCCGGGCTGATTCGGCCGCAAGCATCTGCTCGACAGAGACATAGGCGCGCGCAGCGTCCAGGCCCAAAGTGGCGCCATGGCTGACGGCGCGCAGCGGGTCTGACGACAACACCCCGGCAACAATCACAAAGCGCCGGTCCAGCAGCGCCGCGCTCATGTGGATGGGCCCGATGAACGAGCCCGGCCCGCCGCCGATCACGCCTAAGCGTAGGGGTCGCCCGAGGGTGACCCAGGCTGATATGGCAACCGAAGA
>JBIKZZ010000271.1:0-4746 GCA_044354435.1 Rhodoferax sp.
GTTTGTCCGACTCAGCCAATTGCTGGCTCGCGAATCGGCGATGGACCACCACTTTGCGCTGGCCACCCTGTTTGAAATCATGGATGTGGGCGCACGCGCCGATCTCAAATCCGATGTCCTTAAAGACTTGGACAAGCAAAAAGCCCATCTGGATGCTTACCGCGGCAACCCGGCCATTGCCGAGGGCGTGCTCGACGCAGTGATCGGACAACTTGACCTCTGTTTTCAGACCCTGAACGGCCTGCCAGGCAAAGCCGGCCACGCGCTGACCGAAAACGACTGGCTGATGAGCATTCGCAGCCGTATTGGCATCCCGGGTGGGACCTGTGAATTTGACCTGCCTGCCTACTACGCCTGGCAATTCAAACCGGTGGCACAGCGGCAAAAAGACCTAACGACCTGGGTTGCCAGCCTGATGCCGCTGGCGGATTCGATCGAACTGCTGCTCAAACTGCTGCGTGATTCAGGCGCGCCACAAAAGGTGATGGCCATTGGCGGCCAGTTTCAGCAAAACCTGCCACAGGGCCGCACCTTTCAACTGCTGCGGCTGGCTATAGACCCAGCGCTGGGGCTCATCCCCGAAATCAGCGGCAACCGCCTGCTGGTGTCGATCCGGCTGATGCAACAGGGCGAGGATGACCGACTGCATCTGAGTGGCGGCGACACCGGCTTTGAGCTCGCCTTGTGCGCATGAACGGGGATATCGAGCCAGCGCCCGTCAGGCCAACCCTGGTGACCTGTCCTGGTTGCGGCGGTGAGAGCCTGTACGCCAGCAGCAACCCATCCCGGCCGTTTTGCAGCGAGCGCTGCAAAAACATGGATTTCGGGGCCTGGGCCAGTGAAAGCTTTCGCATGGCAGCCAAGGACACCGGCGACGAGCTGACCGATGGCCTGGCTGAGCCCAATTAATTTAAGAAAAAAGGGCTCTAGCCCTTGTCCCGCTTAGGTTTTATGCTACTGAATGTGTAGCATCTAAAAAGCCCTGTTCCTGCGCCAGCCAAGTCAGCACAGGCACCGTCCCAGGCAACACTGGCACGCACTGCACTGGCAGACGTTGCCAGGCAAACTGCTGAGCCTCACGCATCTGCAGTTCGCCTCGCCACTTTGACACTTTGCAAAAATTAAGCCGCACCAGCGCATGCGGGTAGTCCACCAGCTCAGTGCGCCAGAGCGCCGCTTTCAGGTTGGTAATGCCAAGTTCTTCCTGCAACTCGCGTTGCAGTGCCTGCAGCACCGTTTCACCAGGCTCCAGCTTGCCGCCGGGGAACTCCCAGTAGCCGGCATAAACCTTACCCTCTGGGCGTGAGGTCAGCAAAAAATCACCGTCCGAGCGAATCAGCACGCCCACCGCCACATCCACTACAGGGCGATTCAGCCCCCCCTCTCGTGCCTGGTCAGCGTCGGCCACCAGCGGCGCTGCGGTCATGTTGTACCTGCGTGGGTGCCAGCGTAGTCCCGCGCAAACTGGTAAGCCACGCGGCCGCTGCGACTGGCCCGCTCGAGCGCCCATACCAGGGCTTCGGGCCGAGCCGCCTGAATCGCCTCTGGTGGCACGCCAAACCAACTGAGCCACTGGGCCACGATGGTCAGGTACTCGGCCTGGGTGAACGGGTAAAAACTGACCCACATGCCAAACCGCTCTGAGAGCGATATTTTCTCTTCCACGCCCTCGCCCGGGTGCACCTCACCGTCCTCGGTATGGGTGTAGGTGAGGTTCTCCTTCATGTACTCGGGCAACAGATGGCGCCGGTTGCTGGTGGCGTAGATCAGCACATTGGGCGAGGTGGCAGACACCGAACCATCCAAAATCGACTTGAGGGCCTTGTAGCCGGGCTCACCATCCTCGAAGCTCAGGTCATCGCAAAACACAATGAATTTCTCGGGGCAATCGGACACCACATCCACAATGTCAGGCAGATCGACCAAGTCGGCCTTGTCGACCTCGATCAGGCGCAGGCCCTGACTGGCGTATTCATTCAGGCAGGCCCTGATCAGCGAAGACTTGCCGGTGCCGCGCGCACCGGTCAGCAGCACGTTGTTGGCCGGCCGGCCCTCAACGAACTGCCGAGTGTTGCGCTCAATCTTTTCTTTTTGCGGGTCGATCTCTTTCAGGTCGGCCAGCCGCATGGGGCCCAGGTGGCGCACCGGTTCCAGCACGCCGTGGCCGCTGCTGCGTTTACGGTAACGCCAGGCCACTGCGGCCGTCCAGTCGGGGGCACTGAGAGCCCTTGGCAACACCGCCTCGAGGCGGTCGATCAGCTGTTCGGCCCGCAGAATGAGCTGCTCAAAAGGTGTGTTCATGAGCGGTAATCGGCGTTGATGGTGACGTAGTCATGGCTCAGGTCACAGGTCCAGACCCGGTCGGCGGCATCACCACGGCCCAGCAGCACCCGGACGGTGATCTCGGCCTGCTTCATGACCCGCTGGCCGTCTTCTTCGCGGTAGGCAGGGTGGCGTCCACCCTGAACTGCCACATGCACGTCGTCCAGGTAAAGGTCGATGCAGGACTGGTCCAGATCGGCAATGCCGGCGTAGCCCACGGCGGCCAGTATGCGGCCGAGGTTAGGGTCACTGGCAAAAAACGCGGTCTTGACCAGTGGTGAATGGGCGATCGCATAGGCCACCAGCCGGCACTCGGCCGTGGTTTTACCGCCTTCGACAGCCACTGTGATGAACTTGGTGGCACCTTCGCCATCCCGCACAATGGCCTGGGCCAGTTGCTGGGCAACGCCTAGCATGGCGGTCTTAAGGGCCTGCCCCTCGGCGCTGGCCAGCGACTCGATCGGGGCGTGCGAGGCGCGGTTACTGGCAATCACCACCAGCGAATCGTTGGTGGAGGTGTCGCCATCCACAGTCACCCGGTTGAAAGATGCTTCGGCCAGCTCCAGCGCCAACTGATGCATGATGGCCGGGCTAACGCAGGCATCGGTCGCAATGAAACCCAACATGGTGGCCATGTTGGGCCGAATCATGCCCGCGCCCTTGCTGACCCCGGTGATGCTGACCCGGCTGCCGCCGATGTCCAGCTGCGCACCAAAGGCTTTAGGCAGGGTATCGGTGGTCATGATGGCCTCGCTCACGCGCAACCAGTTGTCTTCCCGCGCGTCGGCCAGTGCTGCGTCCAGCCCGGCCTCGATCCGCTCGTTGGGCAAGGGCTCCATGATGACGCCGGTGGAAAAAGGCAGGATCTGCTGCGGCGTCAGGCCCAGTTTGCCGGCCAGAGCGGCGCAGGTGCTCAGGGCACGGGCCCGGCCGTCGGCCCCGGTGCCTGCATTGGCATTGCCGGTGTTGATCAACAGCGCCCGGATGCCAGCGCCGGTGCTGGCCAAGTGCTCACGGCAAATTTGCACGGGTGCCGCACAGAACCGGTTCTGCGTGAAGACGCCGGCCACCGAGGCCCCAGGCTCCAGCAACACCACGGTCAGATCCTTGCGATGGGCCTTACGGATGCCAGCCTCGGCAACGCCGAGCCGAACGCCGGCAATCGGGTACAACTGGGCGGGGTTGGGGGGGCTCAGATTAACGGGCATGGAGATTCCTCGGGTAAGTGCTGGATTATCTGAAATTTATCTGGCCCCTACGCCGGCAGAGTGACTTCCGACACGCCGGCACCCATGGCTGGTCGCGTTGAATAGGCCTGAATCAAGCTGCTTTTCTGTAAATCAGGGATCAGGCATCCCCCTACATTGTGCGCATGACTGTCAAACACCATCCATCGCACCGCACCGGCAAAGCTCGGACAGGTGGCTCGACCCAGGCCCAATTGCATAAAGCCTTGGCACTGCACCAGCAGGGTTTGCTTGAAGAGGCAAAGTTGATCTATGAGGCCATCCTCAGGATCCAACCACGGCATTTTGACGCCCTGCATCTGCTCGGTGTCATTGCCAACCAGAGCAACGACCCCCAGCGCGGAGCGACTTTGATTGCCAAGGCCATTGCCATTCATCCGCACTTTGCCATCTTCCACTTGAACCACGGCAACGCCTTGATGGCATTGGGCCAGGCGACTTTGGCTGCCGCCAGCTTCCGACGCGCGATCCGACTGCGACCAGACTACGTTGGCGCCCATTTCAACCTAGGCAACATGCTGGTCGAACTTGGGCAAACCGAAGCCGCGATTTCGAGCTACGACCAGGCACTGGCCTTGGCACCCAACCAGGAAGGCATTTGGTACAGCCGCGCTTGCGCCCTTCATACCCTGCGCCGCCATGCCGAGGCAGTGGCCAGTTACAACCAGGTGATTGCGCTCCAACCCGAGCACAGCCGGGCGTACAACAACCGCGGCGTCGCCCTTCGGGACCTGGGGCAGGATGCCTTGGCTGTGGAAAGTTTTGAGCGCGCCATCGCCCTGCGACCGGGCGACCCGCAACCCCTTAACAACCTCGGCCTGGCGCTCAAGCACCTGCGCCAATACCAGGCCGCCATCGACTGTCATGCCCGTGGTCTTGCCATCGACCCGGGCTATGCCATTGGCTGGTACAACCGCGGGCTGGCATTGCGTGAAATCGGCGACCCTGCTGCCGCGCTGGCCAGCCACGACCGAGCCATCGCGATCAACCCTCATGCGGGCGAGTTTCATTGTGACCGAGGTCTTGCGCTGCAGGACCTGGGCCAGATGGACGCTGCGATTACCAGCTTTGATACATGCATCGGCCTGCTGCCCGACTACCCGGATGCCCACTGGAACAAAGCGCTGGCGCTGCTGGCCAAGGGTGATTTCGGCCAGGGCTGGCCTTTGTACGAGTG
>JBIKZZ010000034.1:0-17736 GCA_044354435.1 Rhodoferax sp.
CCAGCGATTCCAGTGCCCGCACGGCGAAGGTGAAGCTGGCCATGTCGCCTTTGCTCACGGCGGTGGCGCGGCCATACATCTGGCCGTCAACGATGTCAGCCCCGTAGGGCGGGTGGGTCCAGCCCTCACCGGGCGGTACCACGTCGCCATGGGCATTCAGGGCAATGGTGCGGCCGTCGCCATAGCGCCGCCGCACAATCAGGTTGGTCACGCTCTGCATGCCAACGGCCTGCACCTCAGCCGCTGGCACCGCATGTTTTTCGGCCACCAGGCCCATGCCGGCCAGTAACTCGGCTGTGCGTTCGGCGTGCGGTGCATTGTTGCCCGGGGGGGTGTCGGTTGGTACCCGAATCAGCGCCTGCAAAAATGCCACCTGCTCGTCAAAATGAGAGTCGATCCAGCGGTCGATGGCCTCGTAGGCGTCTTGTGGGGTCATGAGAGCTCCGTGGCAAGTTGGGAAAGCAGGTTTTGGAAGGCGATCACGCCAAGCTCGGTGTCGTGGTTGGTGATCGACTCCAGCGGGTTGTGGCTGATGCCGGCGTTCAGACCCCGTACAAACAGCATGGCCTGGGGCATGATGGTGTGCAGCTTCATGGCGTCGTGCCCGGCACCGCTGGGCAGGCGATAGGGCGTCAGCCCCATGGCTTGTACGGCCTGTTCCCAGCGCTGCTGCCAGGCCGGGTCGCTGGGCGCGGCCGCTGCCTGCATGGTCTGTTCCAGCGAGTAGCTCAGGCCGCGCCGGGCGCAGATGTTGGCAAGTTCGGCACGCACCTCTGCGGCGCAGGCATCGCGCACCGGGTCGGTGGTGGCGCGGATGTCGAGGCTGAAATTGCAGCGCCCAGGCACCACATTGATAGAGCCGTTGGGCACTTCTAGCAGCCCCATGGTGGCCACCAGGTCGGGCACGGCTGCGGCGCGTTGTTCAAGGAACAGTGCCAGTTCGGCTGCGGCTGTGGCGGCGTCACGGCGGCGGTTCATCGGTGTGGTGCCGGCATGGCTGGCCATGCCCACCATTTGGCCCAGGTAGCGCACGCTGCCGTTGATGGAGGTGACGATACCCAGTGGCAGGTCGAGCTCATTGAGCACCGGGCCCTGCTCGATGTGGATCTCCACAAAGCCCAGGTAAGCCGCAGGGTCACGCCGGAGTGCCGGGATGCCGTCGATGGCCAGACCAGCCTGAGTCATGGCCTCACGCATCGACACGCCCTGGGCGTCTCGCTGCGCCAGCCAGGCAGTGTCGAAGTCGCCCGTCAGCGCGCCAGAGCCCAGAAACACGGCCTTGTAGCGTTGGCCTTCTTCTTCCGAGAAGGCGACCACCTCTATGCCGAAGGGCAGGCGCCGGCCCTGCTGGTGCAAGGCGCGCACACAGGCCATGGGCGTCAATATGCCTAAGCGGCCGTCGTACTTGCCACCGTTGCGCACCGTGTCGTAGTGGCTGCCAGTCATCAGCCGCTTGGCGGCGCGATCTGTGCCGTGGTAGACGCCGACCACATTGCCTACGGCATCGATGTTGACCTCGTCAAAGCCGCAGTCTTCACGCATCCAGTGTTGCAGTTGCTGGGCGCAGGCCCGGTGCGCGTCGCTCAGGTAGGTGACGGTCAGTTCACCACGCTCGGCATAGCCGGGGTCACTGTGGGTGGCCAGCTGTTCGGCCCAGTCCCACACCAGGTGACCGAGCTCTGGCGTATGGCCAAATTTGTCACTCAGCCGGATCTCTGCAATGCGGTGGATATTGCGCAGGG
The DNA here is from genome assembly GCA_044354435.1 of Rhodoferax sp. Classification (GTDB taxonomy): domain Bacteria; phylum Pseudomonadota; class Gammaproteobacteria; order Burkholderiales; family Burkholderiaceae_C; genus Rhodoferax. Next base: position 1,743 of record JBIKZZ010000034.1, read on the forward strand.
CTTCGGCGAGTTCGAAGTCGGGGTGATGGCCAAGCCGGCGCTCGAACGTTGCAAGGATCTCGACCTTGCTGAGCCCCAGGCCGCGGGGCCCCCGGACCGCCAAAATGAAGGGAAAGCCGAACTTGGCGCCGTAATCGGTATTGAGCTGCCCGATGCGCGCCAGCTCAGTGGGGGTGCATTGGGTCAGGCCGGCCTTGGTTTGCTCGTTCGTGGACTCGGCCGTCAAGGTGTTGGTGGCCATGGCTTTACCGGCCAGGTCGGGGTGGGCCCGGATCAGGCCCAGCTGGGCCGGTCGATCGGCCTCGCGTACCACTTGGACGAGGGCGTTTTTGAGCTGGGCCAGCCCGGCAAACGGGCGCCGTGGCTCGGCGCGCTCGGCAATCCAGGGCGAGTGTTCATACACGCCTGCCAGCAGACCGACGAATTCCGTCGGTGTGGCGGCATTGAGGTGGTCAATGGTGAGGGTCACGGTGCTTACTCCAGATCGAATGCGCTGAGCCGGCCGCAGACTGGGCCTCGGGTTAAGCCCGTCCTATAGCCGCTTGATTTTAGCCAGCAGTTCCGGCTTTACAGGACACCAGGCCCGGGTTATCGTGAGGCCATGCGGGAGGAAAAAAATTTTTGGGATGTTGATCTTTTCGAGCTGGCCAAGCTCTGGTTCGCCGACCTGTCGACGTTTTTCCGGACTGCGGTGATGTTCATCGCGCTCTCGCTACCGGTGGTGCTCTCGGCCCTGGTGTTGTGGGCAGTTCAGTGGTTCCGCGGCGGTGACTAGGCGCCTAGCGCAGCCGGATCAGGTTGGCTGACAGGGCTGTGCCGCAGATGATGATGGCGCCGCAAAACAGCATCCATGGCGTGACGGTTTCGCTCAGAAACAGGGCACCGTAGACTACAGCGAACACCGGCACCACAAAGGTCACCGTGATGGCGCGGGCCGGCCCGATTTTCTCAATCAGGCTGAAAAACAGCACATAGGCCAGCCCGGTGCAGAACACCCCCACCGCCAGCACCGCCAGCCACGCCGAGCGGCTGGGTGTCTGGGCCGGCCAGAGCCACCAGGTTGGCAGCGCCAGGCCCAGCGCTGCGCCGAGCTGGCTGCCGGCAGCGGTCACCAGGGTGGGCAGACCGGCCAGGTGGCGTTTGGTGTAGCTGGCCGAGATGCCGTAACAGACGCAGGCCAGCAGACAGGCCAAAATGGCCCAGCCGGTGCTCAGGCCACTGGCGTCGGGCTTGAAGCTGGCCTTGTCCCAGGCCAGCAGCGCCACCCCCAGAAAGCCGATGGCCAAGCCCAGAATGCGGCTACCGCCGGGCCGGTCACGCAGCCAGACCCAAGCAATCAGTGCGCCAAACAGCGGCACGGTGGCGTTCAAAATTGACGACAAGCCGGTGCTGATGGACAGCAGGGCGAAGGAAAAGCAGGCGAAGGGAATACCCGAATTGAGCATGCCCACCAGCCAAAGTTGCTTCCAGTGCCGCAGCAGCGTGCGCCCGTGACCCTGCCATAACAACAGTGGCAGCAGGCACAGACTGGCCACAGCCACACGCACGCCCACCGTGGGAAGTGCACCAAACTCTGTGTTGGCGATCCTCATGAACAGAAATGAGCCGCCCCACAGGGCGGCGAGCAGCAAAAATTCAAGTTGCCATGGCTTTTGGGCCGGGAGAATATTCAATCAGGGCTTTCAAGGGGCAGGCCGGGGAGCCAGGGAAGGCAGCCCCGCTTGACCGATTGTGGGAGTTGGCGCAAATGCCGCGCTTTCGAGCTGCAAGAGCGCCACTTTGCGCGCCAGCCCACCGGCATAGCCGGTGAGGGCGCCGCCGGTGCCGAGCACGCGGTGGCAGGGCACGATGATACTCAATGGGTTGCGACCGACCGCCGCACCCACAGCGCGTGCTGCTTTGGGGCGGCCGATGGCCGCTGCCAGCGCGCTGTAGCTGCAGGTGCCGCCGCGAGGGATGTCCTGCAGGGCACGCCAAACCGCCTGCTCGAAGGCGCTGCCCCCAGACACGCTGAGCGGCAGCTCAAACTGGCGGCGCCGCCCGGCCAGGTAATCGCTCAGTTGGACGCTGGCCAGGGCCAGCAGCGGGTGCCCCGCCGCCTGATGCCAGTGACTGGCATCGGGCTGGTGCCGCTGGCCGTCAAACCACAGGCCGACCAGCGCCTGGTCGGTGGCTGCCAGCACGATGGGGCCGAGCGGGCTGGGTACAGTGGTGCAGAACAGTGAGTCAGAGAACTTCATGAGGTTTTAGGCCTCCAGGCCTTATTGCGTATGGATAGTTTGCTATATTTTTTGAAGCAATTAGGGGTTTGGCCCCTTTTGGGTAGCCGGCTGCAGGCTGGCCCAGGCGCGGATGACGCCATAGCTGCGCCAGGGTTGCCAGGCCTGTGCTATAGCCAATGTGGCCTGCGCCGCGCGGGTTTGGCCTTGCAGGCCCAGCGCTCGGTGCAGCGCCACATCGCTGGCGGGTAGGGCGTCGGGCCAGCCCAGCGCCCGCATGGCGATGTACTGAGCAGTCCAGTCACCCACACCGGGGAGGTCGCGCAACGCAGCCACCGTCGCGACCACATCAGCACCTGGCTCCAGCCGCAACTGGCCGTTTTGCAGCAGCTGGGCCAGGCCCTGTATGGCGACCTGCTTTTGGCGTGTGAGGCCCAGCGCCCCAAGCGCATCGCCGCTGGCCTGGGCCAGCGCCTCGGGACTGGGGAAGAGGCGACCCAAGCCGGCGATAGGGGTGAGCAGTTCCACGCCCCAGCGTGCCACCAGCCGCTGGGCCAGGGTACGGGCCGCGGCCACGCTGATCTGCTGGCCCAGCACGGCGCGCACTGCCAGCTCAAAGCCGTCCAGGGTGCCGGGCAGGCGCAGGCCGTCGCCGTGCGGAAAATGGGCGTGCAGCTGTGCGTTGATGGCCTGCGGGTCAGCGTCCAGATCCAGCCAAGCGCGCACCTTGGCCAGCAGCAGCGGCAGCAGCGGCTGGAGTGACTCGCTCACCCAAAGGTTCAGCCGGGCACGGTTCGGTTCAAACTGGGCCTGAACCCAGCCGTTCAGGTGGAGTCCAGCCTGACTCAATGTGACGGTGCGAGCCAACGTGGGTGTCGCCGCATCACCCGTCACTGCCTCCACGCCGTCGAGCTGCCGCTGGGCAAAAAAGGCCAGCATCGCTGTTGCGTCATGGGGCGGGCGGTAGGCCAGTCGAAGCAGCAGGCCGGGCTTGGCGGGCACCACTGCATTACCACGGCGCAAGCCGGACGGGTTCAGGCCGTAGTGGCTGCTGAAGGCCGCATGAAACCGACGTTGGCTGCCAAAGCCGCTCAGGCGGGCCACGTCGGGTACCGGCAGGGTGGTGTCGGTCAGCAATTGCTTGGCACACAGCAGGCGCCGGGTTTGCAGGTATTGCAGTGGCGACACGCCCAGCTGCGCCTCGAAAATACGCCGCAGGTGGCGGTCGCTCACACCCAGCCGCTGGGCCAGCTGTGTCATGCCGGTTCGGGTAGAGCCGACCAGCGGGGCTGCATCCAGCAGTTGTGCCGCCTGCACGGCCAGGATGCCAGCCGCATCGTGCGCAGACCAAGGTGCGGCGCCGGGCACAAGGTTCAGGCGGCCCGGTGCCAGTTCGGGCCGGCAAAGCAAGCAGGGCCGGAAACCGGCCCGCTCAGCCTGGGCGGCCAGTGTGAAAAAGCGGCAGTTGGCGCGGCGCGGCGTGCGTGCCCGACAGACGGGGCGGCAGTAGATGCCGGTCGAGCTCACACCGGTGAAAAAGCAGCCGTCAAAGCGCGCGTCGCGGGCCAGCAGGGCACGGTAGCAAGCATCGTTGTCGATCTCTTGGGGTACGGCTGTCATGCGGCTCATGATACGCGCCGAGCGCCTGGCCAATGGCCGTTTTCGGACCTGTGGGCCCAAGCGCGCAATCTCGGTTGGGCGGCGGGAGCGCCCTACAATCTTCAGCATAAAACTACGCCAGACCAGGTAAAGCCTTCATGCAACTCGACGCCGCCATCTTCAAAGCCTACGACATCCGAGGCATCGTGCCCGCCGCCATCGACGAGGCCCTGGCCGAGGCACTTGGCCTGGCCTTTGGCACGTTGGCGCTGGCCGAGGGTGAAGCCACAGTCGCGGTGGGACGGGACGGCCGGCTGAGCGGGCCCAGCCTGGCGGCTGCGCTGATTCGCGGCCTGGTAGCCAGCGGCGTTGAGGTGATCGACATTGGCATGGCGACCACGCCCATGTTGTACTTTGCCGCCAACACACTTTGCCGCAGCGGCATTCAGCTGACCGGCAGCCACAACCCGCGTGATTACAACGGCTTCAAGATGGTGCTGGCCGGCCGCGCTATTTTTGGCGAGGAGATCCAGGCCTTGCGCCGCATGATGGCTGCTGAAAGCTGGACCCGACGGGCCGGCGGCACGGTGCGCACGGTGGATGTGCTGCCGGCCTATCGCGCGCGCATCGTCGGCGATATCCGGCTGGCGCGTCCCATGAAAATTGTGGTGGACTCGGGCAACGGCATTGCTGGCGCCTCGGCGCCCGGCATTTTGCGTGCCATGGGCTGCGAGGTGATCGAGCTGTACAGCGAGGTGGACGGCAATTTCCCCAATCACCACCCCGACCCCAGCAAACCCGAAAACCTGCGGGACCTGATCGCGGCGCTGCAGGCCAGCGATGCGGAACTGGGTCTGGCCTTTGACGGCGACGGCGACCGCCTTGGCATCGTTACCCGCGAGGGCAACAACATTTTTCCGGACCGCCAGATGATGCTGTTTGCGCAGGACGTGCTGTCGCGCGTGCCGGGCGGCACCATTTTGTTTGACGTGAAATGCTCGCAGCGCCTGGCGCCGGCGATTGTGGCCGCCGGCGGCCAGCCGCTGATGTACCGGACCGGTCATTCGCTGATTAAGGCGCGCATGAAGGAGCTCGATTCCCCCTTGGGTGGCGAGATGAGTGGGCATATTTTCTTCAAAGAGCGCTGGTTCGGCTTTGACGATGGCACCTACGCCGGCGGCCGGCTGCTCGAAATTTTGAGCCGCAGCACCGACGCCAATGTGGTGCTCAATGCCCTGCCCAGCAGTTTTTCCACGCCTGAACTCAATGTCAAGTGCGCCGAGGGCGAGCCGCATCGGCTGGCGGCCCAATTGCAGGCACAGGCGCAGTTTGCGGCCCCGGCGGTGGTGAACCTGATCGACGGTTTGCGAGTCGACTGGCCGGACGGCTTTGGCCTGATCCGCGCCTCCAACACCACGCCGGTGCTGGTGCTGAGGTTTGAGGGTCACACGCCCGAAGCGCTGGCGCGGATCCAGGCCGAGTTGCTGGCGCTGCTGCGGACCGTCAAGCCCGAAGCGACGCTGGACCAGGCGGCACATTGAAAATTCTGATCGTCAAGCTGTCTTCGCTTGGCGACGTGGTGCACGCCATGCCGGCGGTGCAGGACCTGCGCCGGGCCTTGCCCCAGGCTCAGATCGACTGGGTGGTGGAGCCGGCCTTTGCGCCGCTGCTGAGCCGCTGCAGCGGCGTGCAGCGGGTGATTGAATGTGACTTGCGGCGCTGGCGCAGCGCCCCGCTGGCAGCTGCCACCCGCAGCGGCTGGCGGGCCTTTCGCGCCGAGCTGCAGGCCCAGCCCTATGACCGGGTGATCGACCTGCAGGGCCTGAGCAAATCTGCACTGGTGGCTTGGTTGGCGCGGCTGGCGCCAGGCGGACGCCGGGTGGCGTTGGCCAATCGCAGCGATGGTTCGGCCTATGAATCACCGACGCGTTGGGTGGCCCATCAGCGCGTGGCGCTGCCGCCGCACATTGGCGCGGTGGCCCGCAGCCGCGCCCTGTGCGCGGAAGGGCTGGGTTACCCTCTGCCCGATAGGGTGTCATTTGGGCTTCTAGCCCTCGCCCGGCTTGAGGATGTTGCTATTGAAAAAGAAGCGTTGTTGAGTCTGGGGCCGCAGGTGGTCGTGCTGGCGCATGGCAGTTCGCGCGCCGACAAGCATTGGCCACTGGCGGCTTGGCAGGCCTTGGGCCAGCGCTTGATGGCGCAGGGCTACAGGCTGGCGCTGCCGCACGGCAATGACGCCGAACTGCTGCAGTCCCAGGCCATCGCGCAGCCCTTGGCCGGTGCTCAGGTCTGGCCCCGGCTGGGCTTGGATGCCTTGACCGATGCTATGGCCGAATGCGCCGGAGTGATCGGGGTGGACAGCGGCTTGAGCCACATCGCTGTGGCGCTTGATCTGCCGCACGTGCAGATCTACAACTTTGACACCGCCTGGCGCACCGGGCCGGTGCCGAGGCTCCACCAATGCAGCGTGATGGGCACGCCGAGCCCCACAGTGGACCAGGTCTGGCAGGCCTGGCAGACTGTGTGCCCGGTGGTCAGCCCAGTCGTGGTACCGACCTGATGCGTTGGCTCTACTCTCTCCTGATGGTCCTGGCGCAACCCGGTTTGCGTCGCAAGCTGGCGCGCCGGGCACTGGCAGAACCCCTGTACGCCGAGGCGGTGCCGGAGCGCTTTGGCCAGTACACCAGCGCCTGGCCGGCTGCGCCTGGGCCCACTGTCTGGGTGCATGCGGTGTCGCTGGGTGAGACCCGTACGGCCGCCCTGCTGATCGTGCTCTTGCGCCAGGCCCTGCCCGGCATGCGGCTCCTGCTGACCCACGGCACCGCCACTGGCAGGGCCGAGGGGGCTCGCCTGTTGCAGCCCGGGGATGCGCAGGCGTGGTTGCCCTGGGACAGCCCTGGCCCGGTGCGGCGGTTTGTGCAGCAGTTCCGGCCAGACATCGGCATCCTGATGGAGACCGAGGTCTGGCCCAATTTGGTTGCGGCCTGCCAGCAGCAGGGAGTGCCGCTGGTGCTGGCCAATGCCCGCCTGAGCGAGCAGTCATTTCACAAGGCGCAGCGGCTGGCCTGGCTGGCGCAGCCAGCCTATCGGGCGCTGGCGGCGGTTTGGGCCCAGGCGCCTGACGATGCGCGCCGCCTGCAGGCTCTTGGCTCGCCGGTGCAAGGCGTTTTTGGTAACCTCAAGTTCGATGCCGAGCCCGATACTGCCCAGGTAGCAGAAGGCCGCGAGGGGCGTACCAGCTTGAGCCGGCCGGTGGTCATGCTGGCGAGTTCGCGCGACGATGAAGAGGCACAGCTGCTCCATATTATTGAGAAAAATTGGCCTCTAACCCCCGTAGATAAAGGGGCTGCAGCTATTGAATCAGTAGCAGATCAGCCGCAGTGGCTGATCGTGCCGCGTCACCCGCAGCGCTTTGACGCAGTGGCTGCGCTGGTGCAGGCCCGGGGTTTTGCGCTGGTCCGGCGCAGCCAGGGCGGTCCATGGCCGCCCACTGAGGCGAACGGGGCTGGTCCTGCAGGAAGTGCTGCCGGGCAGCCGCCGACGATCTGGCTCGGTGATTCCCTGGGTGAAATGGCGCTTTATTACGGCCTGGCCGACGTGGCGCTGCTGGGCGGCAGCTTTGAGCCCTTGGGCGGCCAAAATCTGATCGAGGCCGCAGCCTGCGGCTGCCCGGTTTTGATGGGGCCGCACACCTTCAATTTTGCCGAGGCAGCGGAGCTGGCTCTGGCCGCCGGTGCAGCGCAGCGGGTTGGCTCGATGGGGGAGGGGGTGGCTGCGGCGCAAGCCCTGTTGGCCCACCCTGCGCAGCAGCACACCATGGCCGAAGCTGCGCTCAGCTTCGCCGGCGCCCATGCCGGTGCCGGGCAACGCACCGTGGTGGCGGTGCAGGCTCTGCTACTGCCTTAGTTGACCAATAGCGCGTTGATGGGCTTGATGTCGTCCGCCTTGAGCACGCCAGTAGCTTGGCGCAGCTTGAGACCACCTACCAACACGTCGTAACGGGCCTTGGCCAACTTGGCCTTGGTGTCAAACAGCTGGCTTTGCGAGTTCAGCACGTCGATGTTGATGCGCACCCCGACTTGGTAGCCGAGCTTGTTGGCGTCCAGTGCGCTTTGGCTGGAGGCTTCAGCCGCTTCCAGTGCTTTCACCTGGCCCTGGCCCGACAAGAGGCCGTAAAAGGCGGCGCGGCTGCCTTGTGCCACGGTGCGTTTGATGGCATCCAAGTCAGTACGGGCTTTGTCTTCCAGCGACAGGGTTTCTTTCAGCCGGTTTTCAATGGAGTAGCCCGAAAACAGTGGCATGCTGAAGCTCAGGCCGACACTGGCGCTGGTGGTGCGGAAGCTGGAGGTCGAGCTGGCAGATTCATTATTCTGCGTCATGTTCAGGTTACCGGTCAGGTCAAGCGTCGGCTTGGAGGCCGCCTGGGCTTTGCGGGTTTCCATCTGCGCTACATCGAGGGCCAACCGGGATTGCTGTATGCCCGGATGTTGCTCTTCCGACTTTTGCACCCAGGGCGCAACATCATCGGGTAGCACCGGGGGCAGGGTCAGCGGCAGGCGTACGGCCAGGGGCGCAGTATTCGCCTTACCCACGAGTTGATCCAGGGCCAGTTTTTTGACCTGCAGGTCGTTGCGACCGGCGATTTCTTGGGCAATCACCAGGTCGAAGCGGGCCTGCGCTTCGCGGGTGTCGGTGATGGTTGCAGTGCCGACTTCAAAATTGCGCTTGGCCGAAGCCAATTGTTCCGACACTGCCGCCTTTTGCGCCAGCACGAAGGTCAGGCTGTCTTGTGAGGCCAGCACATCAAAATAAGCGGTGCTGACCTTGACGATGAGGTCTTGTTCGGCCGCCAGCAGTTGCTGCTCCACCACCTCGATCTGCCGCTGGCTTTGGTTAAAGGTGATCTGGTTGGCGGGACGGTAGAGCGGCTTGGAAGCGCTCAGGGTGGCACTTTGGGTGTCGTAAAAACCTTGCTTGGTCTTGGCCAGGGTGTTGTCGATGGTGCTGAGCGATGCATTCGCACTCATGGCAATCGTGTGCAGAAGGCCGGCGCGCGCCTGTTCCGATTTGGCCAGCGTGGCGTCGTAAAGCGACTTGACCGATTGGTAAGAGGCGTCAAAGGCGCGGGCTGACTCATACAGCGCCACCAGGCTTTGCGCCTGGGCCGGCAGGGACAGCGCGGCGCCGAGGGCAATCGACAGGGGCAAGAGACGAAATACGTTCATGGTTTTACCTTGATGGAATAGGTGAAATCTGGCTATAAAGACAAGAGGGGGCTACAACGGGGACGTTGGTCATCGGCCGACGCGCACGAGCGGCTCAGTAGCGCTGCACGCTGGCGTCAAGCTCCAGTGACCAGGCGTCAATGCCGCCAGCAATGTTGGCCACGTGGGCAAAGCCTCGGGCCTGCAAAAAACTGGCGACCTGCATGCTGCGCGAGCCATGGTGGCACAGGCAGGCAATCGGTTGAGCCGGGTCAAGTTCAGATAACCGGGCGGGCACGGTGCCCATCGGGATCGTGAGCAGGGTGAAGTCCTTGGCGCTCACGCGGGCGGTCAGTAGTTCTGAAGGCTCGCGCACATCCAGCACCACGGGTTCGCCGTGCGGGCGTGCACTGGCGAGCCAGGAAGAGAGTTCAGAGGGTCGAATCTGGGTAATCATGCTGGGGTCAACGTGGGTCAGGGCTCAGAAATGAAAATGAGAGGGTTCGGGGAACTTGAGCAAGCGCGGCGCCACCGTGTCCCAGGGCTGGCGCGTCAGGTAGTCGGCCTCGCCGCTGCGGGTCATCAGGGTCGCCCGCATCACGGGCTCCTCGCCCACGATGGCGACCAACCGGCCGCCAACGCGCAACTGGGCCAGCAATGCCGGCGGCACCTCGGCCACGGAGCCGCTGAGCATGATGACGTCAAAGGGGCCATCATCGGGTGCACCTCCGGCGCCATTGGCCACGCGCACCTCGGCGTTATGGATGCCAGCTTTTTGTAAATTGGTGCGCGCGATTTGCGCCAGTTCAGGTGACAGCTCCAGGGTCAGCACGCGCTGCGCCCGGTGCGCCAGCAGGGCGGTCATGAAGCCGGAGCCGGTGCCGATTTCCAGCACTTTCTCGTGTTTTTGTACCGCGGCATCCTGCAGCATGCGCGCCTCCACGCGGGGGGCCAGCATGCACTGTCCGTGTCCGAGCGGAATTTCCATGTCGACAAAGGCCAGTGCCTTGTGCGCCAGTGGCAGGAAGTCTTCACGCCGCACCACCGCCAGCAGATGCAGCACCGCCGCGTCCGCCACATCCCATGGCCGGATCTGCTGTTCGATCATGTTAAAGCGGGCTTGTTCCAAATCCATCCGTGTACTCCAGGGCTGCGGTAAGCCATTATTTTTTTGATTTTAGCCGCCACTGCTTGCGTCAGTTGGAGCGGCTGGCAGCCAACGCCGGCGCAGCCATTGCCCCAGGTCATCCATGTAACAGTAGACCACTGGCACCACCACCAGCGTCAGCAGCGACGAGGTGATGACGCCGCCGATCACGGCCTGACCCATGGGCGCGCGCATTTCCGAGCCCTCGGTCAGCGCAAAGGCCAGCGGCACCATGCCGAAGATCATCGCCAGCGTGGTCATCAGGATCGGGCGCAGCCGCACTTTGGCCGCCAGAAGCAGGGCTTCGCTGCGCTCTATGCCGTCTTCGCGGGCGCGGATCGCAAAGTCCACCAGCAAAATAGCGTTCTTGGTCACCAGACCCATCAGCATGATGACACCGATGACCGAGAACATCGACAGCGTGGAGTTGAACATCATCAGCGCCAGCACCACACCGATCAGCGTGAGAGGCAGCGCGGTCATCAGCGCCAGCGGCTGCAAAAAGCTCTTGAACTGGCTGGCCAGAATCATGTAGATAAAAATCACGGCCAGGGCCAGCGCCGAGATGGCGTAACTGAAGGCCTCGGCCATGTCCTTGGTGGCGCCGCCAAAACGGAAGCTGTAGCCTGGCGGCAAGGCGATGCCGTCCATGACTTTTTTGATGTCCGCCGACGCCTCGCCGCTGGAGCGGCCCGACACATTGGCGCTCAGGGCGACCTCACGGTTCAGGTCACGTCGGTTGATCTGGTTGGGGCCGATGGTGTCACGCACCTGAGCCACCTGGCCCAGCCGCACAATGCGGGCGCTGCCGTCAGGCTGGGTGCCGATGTTGAAGGGCAGTTGCTCCATGTCCTGTGGGCTGTTGCGCGCTGACGGCGCCAGCCGCACGTTGACGTCATAGGTCTGGTCGTCCGGCGCGCGCCAGTTGCCCACGGTCTGGCCAGCCACCAGGGTGCGCAGCGCGCTGCCGACCTGCGCCACGCTCAGGCCCAGGTCAGACGCCACGTCGCGCCGAATCTGGATGTCTAGCGCCGGTTTGCCGGGTTTGGCCGTGGTGTCGAGGTCGACCAGGCCCGGGATGTTGCGCACCCCCTCCAGCGTCAGCCTAGACAGCCTTTCCAGCTCGGCTGTGTCGGGGCCCTGGATCGAGAAGGACAACTGCTTTTGCCCGCCGACCGAATCGGTCAGCCCGACATGGGTCACGGTGATGCCGGGCACCCGGCGCAGCCGCTCACGCAATTGGGTCGACATCTCCTCCACACCAAGCCTGCGGTCCTTGCGGTCCACCAGTCGCACATAGATGCCGGCGTACATCTTGCCCTGCGCGGTGCCGGTGTTGATGGTGGTCAGGGTGTAACGGACTTCGGGGAAGGCGCGAATCACGGCCTCGACCTGGCGTGCCCGGCCCTCGGTCACCTCCAGCGAGGAGCCTGCTGGCGTGTAAAAACTCAGCGTGGTTTCCGAAAAGTCTGATTTGGGTACAAATTCGGTGCCCACCAGCGGCACCATGAAGACGCTACCGACAAAAATAGCCAGCGCCAGCGCCAACGTCAGTATCTTGTGACCCAGCGCCCGCCGCAGCACCCCCTGGTAGGCATCGGCCATGCCTTCAGTAGCGCGGTCAAACCAGCCGGTGACACGGCCTATGGTCTTGTCATAAAGAGTGCGGCGACGCGGTGTCCCGCCAGCTGCCGCGCCATGGGCCTCGATGCTCGGGTCATGCCAGATGCTCGACAGCATGGGGTCGAGCGTGAAGCTGACAAACATGGAAATCAGCACAGCGGCCACGATGGTGATGCCGAACTCATGGAAAAACTTGCCGATGATGCCGCCCATGAAACCAATCGGCAAAAACACCGCCACGATGGACAGTGTGGTGGCCAGCACCGCCAGCCCAATCTCCTGAGTGCCGTCGAGCGAGGCTTGGTAGGCGCTCTTGCCCATTTGGACGTGGCGGACGATGTTCTCCCGCACCACAATCGCGTCGTCGATGAGCAGACCCACGCACAGACTCAGCGCCATCAGGGTGATCATGTTGATGGTGAAGCCGGCCATGTACATGAACAAAAAGGAGCCGATCAGGGCGATGGGCAGGGTCAGCCCGGTGATCACGGTGGAGCGCCAGGAGTTCAGGAACAGGAACACGATCAGCACCGTCAGCACCGCGCCTTCGATGAGTGTCCGGCGCACGTTGTCTACAGACACGCGGATCTGGCGTGAGCCGTCGGTGATCTGTTCCAACCGCACGCCGGGCGGCAGCTGGTCTTTCATGGCGGTCATGGTCTTGACCAGGCCATCGACCACGGCGATGGTGTTTTCGTCCTGCGATTTCTGCACATTGAGCAGCAGCGTGCGCTGGCCGTTGTAGAGCGCCAGGCTCTCAGCCTCCTGAGCGCCGTCGCTGACCCGGGCCAGTTGCTCCAGCCGCACCGGCGCACCGCCCTTGCGGGCCACAATGATGCGGCCGAAGTCCTCGGGCCGCTGCAGCCGGCCAGCGATCTGGATCACGCGCTCCTGATCCAGCGAGCGGATGGCGCCCAGCGGCAGGTCTTGGTTATCGTTGCGCACTGCGGTCACCACCTGGTCCGGCGAAATGCCATAACTCTCCAGCGCCTGGGGGTTCAGGTAGAGGTTGATCTCGCGCCGTGTTCCACCCACCAGAGTGACCGAGCCTACGCCACGCACGTTCTCAAAGCGCTTTTTCAGGGTCTGTTCAGCCCAATTGCTCAGCTCCACGGCACTGGGCGCCAGGCCCTTGGCAGCGGCCGGGTCTGCCAGCACCGCCACCGACCAAATGGCGCGGGCCGACGGGTCAAAGCGCAGCACCCGTGGCTCCTTGACCTCGGCGCGCAGGTTGGGCTTGATGGAGGCCACTTTTTCGCGCACGTCGTCTGCGGCTTTGCGGCCGTCAATGTTCAGGTTGAACTCGATCACCACGACCGACTGGCCCTCGTAGCTGCGCGAGGTCAGGGCGCTGATGCCGGCGATTGAGTTGACGCCCTCCTCGATCTTGCGCGAGACCTCACTCTCCACAATCTCGGGCGCGGCGCCGGGGTAGTCGGCAATCACCACCACGGTGGGGAAGTCGATGTTGGGGAACTGGTCGACCTGCAGCCGTTGCAGCGAGAACAGGCCCAACACCACCAGGGCCAGCATGACCATGGTGGCAAAGACCGGGTTTTGAAGACTGACGCGGGTGAACCACATGGCTTATTGGCCCTGCGGCAGTTTGACCCGGGTGCCCACGCGCAGGCTGCCCACGCTGCCCGACAGCAGCAGCGCGTTCTCGGCCAAGCCCTTGACGGCAATCAAGCTTTGGCCGTCGCGTTCGCCACGGGCGCCCAGCTCCACGGTTTGGTGAAGCACAGCCCCGTCCTGGATCAACTGCACATAGGGCAGGGGTTTGTCGGTGCGCACGGCGCTCAGAGGCACAGCTGGCAGGCTCAGGTTGCCGGTGGTCAATGTGCCCTGGGCAAACAGGCCTTGGCGCAGACCAGCATTGGGCTGTACCGCCAAGTAGGCCAGCACGGCCCGGCTGCCGGATAGCGCGCTGGGGTTGACACGCACCACCTTGGCGGTCACCGGCGCTGTGGCACCTTCAATGCTCAGACGAGCGACCTGCCCGGTCTTGACCCGCAGCGAATCGGCTGGGCTGATGCTGGCCTCCAGCTCGAGCCGGCTCAGGTCCACAATTTCCAGAATACGGGCGTCGATCGCGACCCGCTCGCCGGGTTGCGCCAGCCGCTGCGCCACCAGGCCCGCCATCGGTGCGCGCAGCACAGTGTCCTCGAGCGATTTGGCGGCCAGGTCGGCCCCGGCCACGGCGGCCCGGTAACTGGCCTCCGCAGCGGTCAGGCTGGCCTGTGAGGTGTCGAGCGCGGTCTTGGAAATAAAGCCCTGCTCCACCAGCGAGCGGTTGTTCTCGAAGCTTCGCCGGGCAATGTCCACCTGAGCCCGCGCGGCTTCGGCCTGTTGTTGGGCCTGGCGCACCCGCGCTTGCGATTCGGTGGCCTCAATGCGGGCCACCACTTGACCTGCCGTGACCCGATCGCCTTCACGCAAAGTCAAACCCTGCAGCTCACCGGCCACCCGGGCCTTGACAAAGGCCGTATTGGCGGCGCGCAAGGGGCCGGCGATGGCCAGGCCCTGGACCAGATCGATGGTTTTGAGCTGCACCAGATCGGCTGCCGCCAGTTCCACCACGGCCTGGATTTTTTGCGCAGCCTGCTGGGCTTCGAGTGCTACTTTTTGGGCCTGCCGGCCCGACACCAGACGCCAGGCGCCCGCTGCCAGAGCGGCCAGAACGAGCGCGAATACCAACCATTTCAACCAGGATTTCATAGTGCAGCGGGGCCCATAGGGGGCAGGGGAGTGAAACGAACGCTCAGGCCAGCGAGCAGGGTCTCGGCCTGAACAGCAATGTAGTGTTCGGGATCGATTTCGGCAGCACCCACACAGGTGCCCAGGGAATGCTTCCACATCGCCAGAAACATCAGCGGTGCCAGCACGGTGTAAACACCGTATTTCATGTCGATCGGCTGGAACTCGCCGCGGTCCACGCCGCGCTGAAGGATGCGCTGGATCAGCTCATTGCCTGGCAGAACCACCTCGTGCTCAAAAAACGCTGCCAGTTCCGGGAAATTACGCGCCTCGCTCATCACCAGCTTGGTGATGCCCGAGGCTTTGGTGGAGCCGATGCGCTCCCACCAGCTGCGCATGCAGTAGCGCAGCATGTCGGGGGTGCTGCCTTGGAAGCGCTCAAACTCGGCATTCCATTCGGTAAAGCGGCCGATGATGTTTTCTCGCACCACCGCCTTGAACAGCTCGTCCTTGCTGGCGAAATACAGAAACAGCGTGCCTTTGGACACGCCGGCGAGCTTGGCCACCTCTTCGGCCTTTGTGGCGGCAAAGCCCTTTTGCACAAACAGCTCCAGCGCTGCTTCCAGCAGTTCACGCGGCCGCGCGTCCTTGCGCCGCTCGCGGCGGGCGTGCGGCGCCTGCTCGGTCTGGTGGGGGAGGTCGGGGGACGGTGGCATGAGTTAATGACTGACTGGTTAGTAGTTTAGGCGGCTGGCTTGACCCTGTCAATGTGTGAGGGCATGGCCAGCGCGCGTAAGATCAATATCTCGTCCTGTCCCAGTCGTTCACCCCGGAGCTTTTTATGTCTGATACCACCCAAACCATCACCCTTGGCGGCGGCTGCTTCTGGTGCACCGAGGCGGTGTTTGTCGCGGTGCAGGGCGTGCTGGACGTAGAGAGCGGCTACAGCAACGGCCAGATCGAGCGGCCCAGCTACGAGCAGGTCTGCACTGGCCGCACCGGCTGCAACGAGGTGGTCAAGCTGGTGTTTGACCCGGTCCTGATCAGCCTGCGCGAGATCCTGGAGATCTTTTTTGTGATCCACGACCCGACCACACTCAACCGCCAGGGCAATGACGTCGGTACCCAGTACCGCAGCGGCATCTACACCAGCAGCCCGGACCAGCAGGCGGTGGCGCAGGGCGTGATTGCCGAGATGGCCGCCAGCGGCACTTACCGGCAGCCCATCGTGACCGAGGTGCTGCCCTTGGCCCACTATTCGCCCGCAGAGGACTACCACCAGGATTTCTTTGCCCGCAACCCGGGCCAGGGCTACTGCGTGGCCGTGGCCGCGCCCAAGGTGGCCAAGTTTCGCAAGACCTTTGCCCGGCTGGCCCGGGGCTGAGGCAGCCGTGATGAAGGCAGGTCAATGACCCTCAGGAAGGTGAGTTGTCAAACAGCCCGGTCAGGGTACGGTGTGCGCTGCGGGTCGCCAGGTCAGGGTCGTGGGTCACCAAAAGCACGGC
>JBIKZZ010000272.1:0-4744 GCA_044354435.1 Rhodoferax sp.
CTGGAACGCAGCCTGAAGGTCGTGAATCAAGGAGTAGTGGTGTGGCGAAGCTGATTGTGATTTCGTGGCGCGATGTACCCGCCCAGGTGCTCGTCAAGTTGGGACGGGAGACTGCCAAGGTGCAGCTCTCCCATCGTTTCCAGGAGGCCGTCGACCGCGCTGCCATGCGCGCCGGCAAAGCCAGTTCGGGTGACTATCTGGCAGACTGGAAGCGCAGTGAACCGCGGCGATGTGGGGATGACATTCAAGCCGAAGCAGAGGCTGAGGCCCAGCGCATTGAGGCTCGCTACTCCGACGTCGACCTGTTGCGGCTAATCCGGGCGCATGGGCTCGAGGCTCCCGTTGCTGAGCCCGCTGTCGTTCCGGATGCTGCGCCAGGGGACGCCTGATGTACTCGGTGCGTCGCTGGTCCGTGCGCCATGCTGGCGCTATGGAGCGGTTCTATCAAGCGTTTGAGTACGTTGTCGTGGCGCTGGATCCGTTGTGGCGCAGGATCGGTTACGAGCGCTTGGAAAAACCGGTGGCAGCCTTTGAAAAAGTCGTCAAAGGATTCTTGTTTGATTGCCAAATGTGCGGCCAGTGCGCCTTGAGCGCTACCGGCATGTCATGCTCCATGAACTGTCCTAAGAGCCTGCGCAATGGTCCGTGCGGCGGGGTGCGGGCCAACGGCAATTGTGAAGTCAAGCCCGACATGCGCTGTGTCTGGGTTGAGGCTTTTGAAGGCAGCCAGCGCATGCGTGAAGGTCAAGCAGCGATTCGCGTGGTACAGATTGCCGTGGACCGCCGTTTGGAAGGCCGCTCGTCCTGGCTCAAGGTTGCACGTGACAAGGCTGTACTTAAAACGGGGGCCGCACGATGAGGTTTGAGGACGAGCCGGTTCCCGGCTACCCACTGCCCATACTGCCCGGACATACCTCGCCGGGCAGGCTGGAGCGTGTGTTGCGCAGTGGTGGTTTTGCCATCACGTCCGAGCTGGACCCGCCTGATTCGGCCGATCCGGAAGACGTCTACCGGCGTGCCCGTGTATTCGACGGCTATGTCGATGCGATCAATGCCACCGATGGCAGCGGCGCCAATTGCCATATGTCCAGCTTGGCGGTCTGTGCCTTGTTGACCCGTGTCGGTTATGCCCCGGTCATGCAAATTTCCTGCCGCGACAAGAACCGCATTGCCATTCAGGGCGATATTTTGGGCGGCGCGGCCATGGGCGTGGCCAATATGCTGTGCCTGACCGGCGATGGCGTACAGTCTGGCGACCACCCGCAAGCCAAACCTGTGTTTGACCTCGATTGCATGTCGTTGCTGGAAATTGGTCGAACCTTGCGGGACGAGCACCGTTTTCAAAGCGGGCGTAAGGTCACGTTCGCGCCGCGTGTATTTTTTGGCGCCGCGGCCAACCCCTTCGGACTGCCTTTTGAATGGCGCGCCCAGCGCCTGGCAAAAAAGGTCGCCGCCGGCGCTCAGTTCATTCAGACGCAGTACTGTTATGACGTTCCCCGTCTGAAAAGCTTCATGCAGATGGTGGAGGACCTCGGACTGGCTGGCAAGGTCTTTGTCCTGGTTGGGGTTGGGCCCCTGCGGACCGCCAAGGCGGCCGAATGGATGCGCACCAATGTGCCGGGCATACACATTCCGGACGCGGTCATCAAACGGATGGCGGGTGCAGAAAAGCCGGCGCTGGAGGGCCGGCAAATTTGCATCGACATCATTCAAGAAGTGCGAGAGATCAAAGGCGTCTCTGGCGTTCACATCATGGCTTATCGGCAGGAAGACTCAGTGCCCGACATCGTCGACCGGTCCGGCGTGCTGGCGGGGCGTGTGCCCTGGTATCCAGGCCGAGACGTTCCCCTATCGAACTTAAAGGAAACAGCATGACAGACACCGTGATCAGTTCTGCGACCCGGGAGGTCGTGATTGGTTTTGACCGCCCCTTCGTCATCATCGGCGAGCGCATTAATCCGACGGGGCGCAAAATTTTGGCAGCCGAGATGGTCGCTGGTGATTACAGCCGGGTGATCGCGGACGCCCTGGCTCAAGTCGAAGCGGGTGCCCACATGCTCGATGTCAATGCCGGTATCCCCTTGGCCGATGAGCCCGCTTTGCTGGCTCGTGCCATCGAGTTGGTCCAGTCGGTCACTGATGTGCCCTTGTCGATCGACTCGTCCATCGTGGCGGCACTGGAAGCCGGGTTGGCAGTTTACAAAGGCAAGGCGCTGGTTAACTCTGTCACTGGCGAAGAAGATAGGCTCGAAACGGTGCTGCCCTTGGTCAAGAAATACGGTGCTGCAGTGGTTGCCATATCCAATGACGAAACCGGGATCTCCCAGGACCCCGACGTGCGCTTTGCTGTGGCCAAGAAAATCGTCGAACGAGCCTCAGACTATGGCATCCCGGCGTGTGACATTGTGGTGGACCCGCTGGTCATGCCAATCGGTGCCATCAACCAAGCGGGTGTACAAGTGATGCGGCTGGTGCACCGTCTGCGGACTGAGCTGAAGGTCAATACCACCTGTGGCGCTTCCAACGTCAGCTTCGGCCTGCCGGAACGCAATGGCATCAACGCTGGTTTCCTTACCATGGCGATTGCCTCTGGCATGACCTCGGCGATTACCAACCCGCTGCACGCGGAAGTCGTGAAGGCCTGCATGGCCGCCGACGTCATGATGGGCCATGACCCCGACTGTATGCGCTGGATTCGCAAGTTCCGAGAAGCACCCACGATGGGTGCTGATGGCGAAATGGGCCGTGGGCGCCGCGAGGGTGGCAGCAGAAGGCGCCGCGAATGAACGGGTTACCAATCGCATGGGAGGCGCGGTGATGAGTGTTAAGGATGCGCTGGTCGTATTCACGCCGTCGGGACGTCGGGGTCGTTTCCCGGTGGGTACCCCGGTCTTGCAAGCAGCGCGTTCACTCGGTGTGGACGTTGACTCGGTCTGTGGTGGCCGTGGCATTTGCGGCCGTTGCCAGGTCTTGGTTTCCGAAGGTGAATTTGCCAAACATGGCTTGGTGTCCCGTGCTGAAAACCTGTCCTCCTTCGGTGCGGTAGAGCAAGAGTATTGCGCGACACAGTCCCTTGACGCTGGCCGGCGCCTGTCATGCTCGGCCCAGTTGCTCGGAGATGTGGTGATCGATGTGCCGTCAAGCAGCCAAGTTCACAAACAAGTGGTGCGCAAAGAGGCTGAGGCGCATGACGTCGAGCTCGATCCCTTGATCCGATTGCACTATGTGGAGGTTCAGCAACCCGACATGCACGACCCGTCAGGTGACTTGCGCCGTCTAGAAGATGCTCTGGAATTCGAGTGGCGGCTGACCGACCTAGCTTGTGACGTGATTGTGTTGCAGGAGTTGCAGGTCGCGTTACGCCAAGGGCAGTGGAAGGTCACCGTGGCGGTGCATGCTGGTGGCCAGATCGTGGCAGTGTGGCCCGGCTTCAAAGAGCATGTGTATGGCCTGGCGGTGGATGTCGGATCGACCACCATCGCCGCGCATTTGTGTCACTTGGCCTCCGGTGAGGTGGTGGCCTCTGCCGGCGTGATGAACCCGCAAATTCGCTTTGGCGAAGACTTGATGAGTCGGGTTTCTTACGTCATGATGAATCCCGGCGGGGAAAAAGAGATGACCACGGCCGTCCGGGCCGCGCTGAACGAGCTTGCCCTTGATGTGGCCTCGCAGGCAGGAATTACCCCGCAGGACATTCTGGAGGCGACCTTTGTCGGTAATCCCATCATGCACCACCTGCTGCTGGGCATCAATCCGGTGGAATTGGGCGGGGCTCCGTTTGCACTGGCCACTGACCGAGCCATCACGCTGTGGGCAGTTGAAATTGATTTCCTGATACATCGCAATGCCCGGATTTACGTGCTGCCTTGCATTGCCGGGCATGTTGGTGCCGATACTGCCGGCGTGATATTGGCTGAGCGCCCGGACCTGTCCGATAAGGTCAGCTTGTTGGTGGACGTTGGCACCAACGCCGAGATCGTCCTTGGCAATAACCAGCGCATGTTGGCTTGCTCCAGCCCGACCGGGCCGGCATTCGAAGGCGCTCAAATCAGCTGCGGTCAACGGGCTGCTCCGGGCGCGATTGAGCGGGTCCGCATCGACCCGGTGACCCTGGAGCCAAGGTTCAAGGTGATAGGCTGTGAGCTGTGGTCCGACGAGGCGGGTTTTGATGCAGCGGTGGTGGGTTCGGGGGTGACCGGCGTCTGCGGCTCCGGCATCATTGAGGTATTGGCTGAGATGTATCTGGCCGGCATCATTCGCCACGACGGCACTATCAGTGGTGACCTTGCCGTGCGCAATCCCCGCATTCAGGCAGACGGTCGTACCTTCTGCTACGAGCTGTACCGTGCGACCGGCAGTGCGCCGGCCCTGAAGGTGATGCAAAACGATGTCAGGGCCATTCAGCTTGGTAAGGCGGCCTTGTATGCCGGTGTGCGTTTGCTGATGGAGCGCATGGGCATCGACAAGGTTGACCGGATCCGCCTGGCCGGTGCCTTTGGCAGCCATATCGATGTCAAATACGCGATGGTACTCGGCATGATTCCAGATTGCGAGCTTGAGCAGGTCAGTTCGGCCGGCAATGCAGCGGGTACCGGCGCACGGATCGCCTTGTTAGACCAACGCTCGCGGCGCGAGATTGAGCAACTCGTGCGTAGGGTCGAAAAAATCGAGACCGCTGTAGAGCCCAGGTTCCAAGAGTTTTTCGTGGAAGCCATGGCGATTCCGCATCTGACGGCCCCCTTTG
>JBIKZZ010000435.1:0-2708 GCA_044354435.1 Rhodoferax sp.
TGCTGCTGATGTTCCCGGGCGCCGACATCCCAGTGGTGCAGTTGTCGCTTAGCACCACGCTGGACCCGGCGCTGCATCTGGCCGCTGGCCGGGCGCTGCAGGCCCTGCGTCAGGAGGGGGTGCTGATCATCGGCAGCGGCATGAGCTACCACAACATGCGCGGCTACGGCGACCCCCGATCCGGCCCGATCTCAGATGAATTCGACGCTTGGCTAACGGCTGCCGTGCAAGCCGCGCCGCCCCAGCGTCAGCAAAGCCTGATCGGCTGGGCGCAGGCGCCGTCAGCCCGTCTGTCGCACCCGCCCCACGCCGAGGAGCACCTGCTGCCGCTGATGGTGGTGGCCGGTGCGGCTGGGCAGGATCCCGGCGAGAAGGTGTTCTCTGACCGGGTGATGGAGACCACGTTGTCTGCCTTCCGGTTCGGCCCAGCGGCTGCCTGAGCCCCACCGGCTTACTTCTTGTCCTTGGCCATAGATTCCTCCATGGCCTTCATCGGGTCGTCGTCGGCCTTTTGATCGCCCTCCGCAGCAGAGGCGCCACCCTCAGGGGCTGACGCGGCTTCGCTGGCGGGCTCGGCCTGCACCTCGAGCACCACCTTGTCGAGGTCAATTTTCTCGGTCTTGTCGAGACCGCTGGAGACAATGCCGGGGAAGGCAATGATGAGGCCAACCATGATGATCTGAATGACCACAAAAGGCACCGCGCCCCAGTAGATCTGCATGGTGGTCACGGGTGGAATCAGCTTCTTGGTAAGTTTGTCGGTGTATTCCTTGCTGGGAGCTACGCTGCGCAGATAGAACAGCGCAAAGCCAAAGGGTGGGTGCATGAACGAGGTTTGCATGTTCACGGCCAACAGCACACCGAACCAGATCAGGTCGATGCCCATCTTTTCCGCCACCGGCCCGAGCAGGGGCACGACGATGAAAGCCAGTTCAAAGAAGTCCAAAAAGAACGCCAGCAGGAAGACGAGGGTGTTGACCACAATCAAGAAGCCCAACTGACCGCCCGGGACCCCGCTTAGCAGATGCTCGACCCATTTTCCGCCGTCAACCCCCTGGAAGACCAGGCTGAAAACCGTGGAGCCCACAAGAATGAAAACCACGAAGCTGGACAACTTGGTGGTGACGTTCAGCGCTTGCTTGAGCAGCGACATGTTCAGGCGGCCCCTGGCCAGTGCCATGATGAGGGCCCCCAAGGCGCCCATGGCGCCGCCCTCGGTGGGGGTGGCAATGCCCAGAAAAATGGTGCCCAGCACCAGGAAAATCAGCAGCAGGGGCGGGATCAGCACAAAAGTGACCCGCTCGGCCATGCGCGACAGCAGGCCCAACCGTGTCACCTTGTTGACCGAGGCCAGCACAAAGGCCAGCAGCACGCCGGCGCACATCGACACCACGATGGTTTCATCCTTGGCCACTGTGGCGACGAGTTCGCCCTTGGCCCAGCTAAGGAATTGGGCGTAGTGCTCACCAAAGTAAACGGCGACGCCGGTGGACAAGATGGTCAGGAACAGCAGGGATCTAAGCCCGCTTTCGCCATTGTCTTCTCGGATGGTGCGGGCCTCAGGCGGCAGTGCCGGCACCCAATTTGGGCGGAGGAAGGTCAGCAAGACGATGTAGCCCACGTACAAGCCGGCCAGCATGAAGCCCGGGATGAAGGCCCCTTTGTACATTTCACCCACGCTGCGGCCAAGCTGGTCAGCCAAGATGATCAGGACCAGGGATGGCGGAATGATCTGGGCTAAAGTTCCCGAAGCGGCGATCACCCCGGACGCCACCCGCCGGTCATAGCCGTAACGCAGCATGATGGGCAAAGAAATCAGGCCCATGGAGATGACGGAAGCCGCCACCACCCCGGTGGTTGCGGCCAGCAAGGCGCCGACAAAAATAACGGCAAAGGCCAGGCCGCCGCGCAGCGGACCAAACAGCTGACCAATCGTGTCGAGCAGGTCCTCAGCCATGCCGCTGCGTTCCAGGATCAGCCCCATCAGCGTAAAGAAGGGGATGGCCAACAGGGTGTCGTTTTGCATGATGCCGAAGATGCGCAGCGGCAAGGCCTGCAGCAAAGACTCGGGCAGGATGCCGAGTTCAACGCCGACAAAGCCGAAAAACAGGCCGCAGGCGCCTAGGCTGAAGGCGACCGGGAAGCCCATGAGCAGGAAGACGATCAGTCCTGCAAACATGATGGGCGCGATGTTGTGTGTCAGAAATTCCATGGTGGTCTCCTGGATCAGGCTGCGCTGGCTTTGGCGGCTTTTTCTTCAGCCAGCCGCTGAATCGCTTCGGCCAGTTCTTCCTCGGCGGTTTTTTCTGCCTTCTTGACGGTCGGGTCGTCGATCAGGCCCATGAGGTAGGCCACACGCTTGACCAGCTCCGACAGGCCCTGCAGCATGAGCAGGCCAAAACCCAGCGGCATCATCAAATAAACGGGCCAGCGCAAGAGGCCGCCGGCGTTGGACGATACCTCACCCGAGTAAAACGCCTTGAGGAAAAATGGGATTCCAAACCAAAGAATGGCCAGGCAAAACGGCATCAGGAACAAAGTGAAGCCAATGACATCAATCCAGATCTGCGCACGTTTGCTCATCCGGCTGGAGATGACATCAATCTTGACATGCTCGCCATTCAGCAAGGTATAGCCAGCGGCCAGCAAGAACGAGGCAGCAAACAGGTACCACTGCACCTCCAGGTAGGCGTTCGAACTCATGTTGA
>JBIKZZ010000273.1:0-4708 GCA_044354435.1 Rhodoferax sp.
GCGGCTGTCCCCCGCCCTGCGGGCTCCTCCTTGATGCCGCTGCGCCGCTCAGCCCGTCACCACCTTGACGACCCTCGCACGCCAGCATTGGGACCCCGCATTCAGGTATTCAGGTATTCAGGTATTCAGTCTCGCCCAACCAGGGAGGGGATGGCGTGCCTGCTGCAGCGAGGTCAAGGGGGAGCCCGCAGGGCGGAGGACACGAGCGGAAGCAGGCACGCCATCCCCGCCAACGCCAAAACAAAAGCACCAATCACCGACCCAGCAGCGGAGCACCCGCCAACGCCAGCAACGTCAGCACCAAATTCATGCGGCCGGCTTCAGGGCTTGGGTGAGGGCCACCAGTTGGTCCAGCCTGACGCGGGCTGCGCCAGAGTCTAGGGCGGCGCGGGCCTGCACCACGCCAGCCTGCATGGTGGGGGCGACGTTGGCGGCGTAGAGCGCCGCGCCGGCATTGAGCACCACGATGTCGCGGGCCGGTCCAGGCTCGTTGTCCAGCACGGACAGAAGCATGGCCTTGGACTGCTCGGGCGTGTCCACGCGAAGGCCACGGTTGCTGGCCATCACCATGCCGAAGTCTTCTGGGTGGATCTCGTATTCGGTAATCTCGCCATCCTTCAACTCACCCACCAACGTGGCAGCGCCCAGGCTGACCTCGTCCATGCCGTCCTTGCCGTAAACCACCAGCGCATGCTCGGCGCCCAAGCGCTGCAGCGCCCGCACCTGGATGCCAACCAGGTCCGAGTGGAACACCCCCATCAAAATATTAGGCGCGCTGGCCGGGTTGGTGAGCGGCCCGAGGATATTGAAGATGGTGCGCACACCCAGTTCGCGCCGGATCGGCGCCACGTTTTTCATGGCCGGGTGGTGGTTGGGCGCAAACATGAAGCCGACGCCGACTTCCTCGATGCAGCGGGCAATCGCCTCCGGCGCCAGGTTGATGTACACGCCCAGCGCCTCCATCACGTCGGCGCTGCCGCTCTTGCTGCTGACGCTTCGCCCGCCGTGCTTGCTGACGCGGGCGCCAGCGGCGGCGGCGACAAACATGGAACAGGTGGAGATGTTGAAGGTGTGCGAACCGTCACCGCCGGTGCCGACGATGTCGACCAGGTGGGTTGGGTTGGCCACGTGCACCTTGGTGGAGAACTCACGCATCACCTGAGCCGCAGCCGTGATCTCGCCAATGGTTTCCTTTTTCACGCGCAGACCGGTAATCAGGGCGGCCATCATGACCGGCGACATCTCGCCGCTCATGATCAGGCGCATGATGTGCAGCATCTCGTCATGAAAAATCTCTCGGTGGTCAATGGTGCGCAGCAGGGCTTCTTGTGCGGTGATCTTGTTGCTGTGGGTCATGCTGAATCTCGTCAAGGGTTGGGGGGATCGGTCAAGGCCAGCTTCAGGCCAAAACCAATGAACAAAGCGCCGGCGAGTCGCTCCAGCCAGGCCAGGCCTTGCTGCAGGGACTGCAGGCGCTGGCCGGCCCAGGCAGCCATCAGGGCATAGCCCAGGTTGACCGGAAGGGAATTCAAGTTGAACAGCAGGCCCAGCAGCACAAAGGTGAGCGCCTTGTGCTCGGCCGCAGGGGCAATGAACTGAGGCAGAAACGCCAGAAAGAACAGGGCTACCTTGGGGTTGAGCGCATTGGTCCAGAAACCTTGACGAAATATTTTTATAGAGTCAAATTGGCCTCTAGACCTTGATTCCATTGACTTTATTGCTATTTTATTAGTAGCAAATATCGATGCTGACCCGGCCGCCGAACGACGCAAGCCCAGCATGCCCCAGCCGATGTACAGCAAGTAGGCCGCACCCGCCCACTTCAACAGGGTGAACGTTGTCTGGGAGGCGGCCAGTAGCGCGCCCAGACCGAGCGCTGCCACGGCAATATGGACAAAGATACCGCCCGTAATGCCAAGGGCCGCGACGACCCCAGCCCGCCAGCCACCCTTAAGCCCCTGAGAGACGATGTACAGCACATCTGGCCCGGGCGTCAGGTTCAGCAGCAGACCAGCTGCCAAGAACAGGCCGAGGTGCTCGATCCCTGCCACGGCGCCCAGCCTTCAGCGGGAAAAGATGTCGCCGATGACCGCCAGCGCGTGGTCAATACCCGCAGCGTCGACATCCAGGTGGGTCACAAAGCGCAGCTGGTACAGGCCGGTGGCCAGCACGCCATGCCGCGCCAGTTGAGGGATCAGATCTGCCGCATGGGCCCGCGCCGGGCCCTCCAGATCCACAAACACCACGTTGGTCTGGGGCGACTCCACCACCAGACCCGGCAAGCGGCTCAGGCCCGCTGCCAGGCGCTGCGCCAGTGCGTGATCATCAGCCAGGCGCTTCACATGATTTGCCAGTGCATAGGACGCTGCGGCCGCCAAACCGCCGGACTGGCGCATGCCGCCACCCGCCATCTTGCGGATGCGGTGCGCACGCGCGATCAGTTCTCTGCTGCCGCACAGGGCTGAGCCGACAGGCGCGCCCAGCCCTTTGCTAAAGCAGACCGAGACGCTGTCAAAACAGTTGGCAATGCGGCGTGCCTCTTGGTACGGATCGGTACCCAGTTCGGTGGCCTGCGCCACGGCCGCATTAAACAAACGTGCGCCGTCCAGGTGGCGGGCCAGACCATGCTGGCGGGCCAAGTCGGTGGCCTGCTGCACATAGTCCATGGGCAGCCGCTTGCCACCAAAGGTGTTTTCAAGGGCCAGCAGTCGGGTGCGGGCAAAGTGCGCATCGTCAGGCTTGATGGCCGCGGCAATTTCGGCCAGCGCCAGGCTGCCGTCAGGCTGGTGGTTCAAGGGCTGCGGCTGCAGGCTGCCAAACACTGCGCCACCACCACCCTCCCATCGGTAGCAATGCGCCATCTGGCCGACGATGTACTCGTCACCCCGTTGGCAGTGGGCCAACAGGGCGCACAGATTACTTTGGGTGCCGGTCGGCACGAACAGGGCCGCCTCAAAGCCGAGCAAGTCAGCAATCTGCGCCTGCAGTGCGTTGACGCTCGGGTCATCGGCGAAGACGTCGTCGCCAAGAGGTGCGGCGGCCATGGCAGCGCGCATGCCAGGCGTAGGCTGCGTGACAGTGTCGCTGCGGAGGTCGACCCGCAGCAAGCCAGTGTTTGAGGTCATTTCGGGCTCCAGGCCTTGTGAATATTGATAATCTAGCTATTTAAATAATAGCAAAATCAGGGTCGTGGGGCCAAGAAATTGGCCAACATCGCGTGGCCATGCTCGGTCAGGATGCTCTCGGGGTGAAACTGCACGCCCTCCACATCCAGCGTGGCATGGCGTACGCCCATGATTTCGCCGTCCTCCGTCCAGGCCGTGATCTGCAGACTGCCTGGGCAGGAGGCGCGATCAATGGCCAGCGAATGGTAGCGGTTCACGGTGAACTGCG
This sequence comes from Rhodoferax sp., assembly GCA_044354435.1. Classification (GTDB taxonomy): domain Bacteria; phylum Pseudomonadota; class Gammaproteobacteria; order Burkholderiales; family Burkholderiaceae_C; genus Rhodoferax. The sequence continues at coordinate 3,394 of JBIKZZ010000273.1, forward strand.
TCGGCAGCCCTGCAAACACGCCGACTTGGGTGGTGCTGATGACGCTGGTCTTGCCGTGCATCAGCTGCTGCGCCCGCACGATGTGGCCCCCAAAAGCCGCGCCAATCGCCTGGTGGCCCAGGCAAACGCCCAGAATGGGCACTTGACCCGCAAACTGCCGGATGGCCGCCACCGAAATTCCGGCCTCAGCCGGCGAGCAGGGCCCGGGCGAGACCATCAGGCGGTCGAGCTGCCCGGCTTGCAGCCGTGCCTCGATCTCGGCCAACGTGATCTCGTCATTGCGCGCCACCGTCACCTCGGCCCCGAGTTCTCCCAGGTATTGCACGATGTTGTAGGTGAAGGAGTCGTAGTTGTCGATCATCAGCAGCTTCATTCCAGGCCCTCCTCCACCAGCTCCGCCGCGCGCAGCAGGGCGCGCGCCTTGGCCTCGGTTTCACGCCATTCCAGCTCAGGCACAGAATCAGCCACCACGCCGCCAGCAGCCTGCACGTACAGCATCTGGTCCTTGATGATGCCAGTGCGGATGGCGATGGCCACATCCATGTCGCCGGCATAGCTCAGGTAACCGCAGGCGCCGCCGTACAGGCCACGCTTGCTGGGCTCGAGCTGGTCGATCAGCTCCATGGCATGCACCTTCGGCGCTCCAGTCAAAGTGCCGGCCGGGAAGGTGGCGCGCAGCACGTCCATCGCGGTCATGCCGTCACTCAAAGTGCCCTCGACGTTGCTGACGATGTGCATCACATGGCTGTAGCGCTCAACGCTGAAAGCCTCGGTCACCTTGACGCTGCCGATCTTGGCAATGCGGCCAATGTCGTTGCGCGCCAGGTCGATCAGCATCACGTGCTCGGCCCGCTCCTTCGGGTCGTTGATCAGTTCGGCCTCGGCCGCCCGGTCCTGCGCCAAGCTGGCGCCGCGCGGCCGGGTACCGGCCAGCGGCCGGATGGTGATTTTTTGCTCGGTCTGCGCGCCGTTCGTCACGGTTTCCTGGCGCACCAGAATCTCGGGGCTGGCGCCCACGACATGGAAATCGCCCAAGTGGTAGTAGTACATATAGGGGCTGGGGTTGAGCGAACGCAGCGCCCGGTACAGGCTCAGGGGCGACTCGGTGTAGCGTTTTTTCAGGCGCTGGCCAACCTGCACCTGCATGAAGTCGCCACCCTCGATCAGGCCCTTGGCCCGCGTGACCGCCGCCAGGTAGTCGGCCTTGGCGAACTCGCGCTCCACCGGGTAACCCTGACTGGGTTTGACCAGCGGCGCGCTGACCGAGTACTTGAGCTGCTCCTTGAGTTCGCGCAGGCGGCGCTTGGCGTTGGCG
>JBIKZZ010000035.1:0-17415 GCA_044354435.1 Rhodoferax sp.
CACCGTCGCGATGAGATTCCTGCTAGCCGGTTCAATGGGCAGATAGAACACCCCGACGATCAGGGGAATCGCCACGATGCGCGCCCAAGTCATCAGCGTCGGGATGGTTAGAAACATGGTGGGATTGTGGCACGCCAATGGTGCGCGGAGGCCGCGGCGAGATCAGTGCAGCGCCCTGTAGATGGTATCGGCCAGTTCCTTGGAAATACCATCCACCGTGGCAATATCTTCGGCACTGGCCTGCGCAACACCACGAACCCCACCAAAACGCTGCAACAGGCGGGCTCGCCGCCTGGGCCCAACGCCGGAGATTTCTTCGAGTTTGCCACCGTCAAGCCGCACTTTCGCCCTTTGGGCGCGCATGCCGGTAATGGCGAAACGGTGCGCCTCGTCGCGGATCTGGGCCACCAGCATCAGGGCGGCTGAGTCTTTACCCAGGTAGACCTTGTCTCGCCCATCAGCAAACACCAACTCCTCCAGTCCGACCTTGCGCCCTTCGCCCTTTTCGACGCCGATGATCAGGCTGAGATCCAAGCCAAGTTGCTCAAACACCTCTCGCGCCATGGCCACTTGCCCCTTGCCACCGTCTACCAGCACCAAGTCTGGCAAGCGGCCCGTACCGGCAGCCAACTGACCCGATGCCTGAGCGTCCTGCAGGGCCTCGGCGAGCTTGCCGTAGCGTCGCAACAAAACCTGCCGCATGGCCGCGTAGTCGTCGCCGGGCGTGATGTCATCGATCCGGTAGCGCCGGTATTCAGCGCTTTGCATTATGTGATGGTGGAAGACCACGCAAGACGCTTGGGTTGCTTCGCCGGCTGTATGAGATATGTCAAAACACTCTATGCGCAGGGCTTCAAGGGCATCCACGGGCAAATCCAGCGCCTCGGCCAGGGCGCGGCTTCTGGCCTGCTGCGAGCCCTCTTCCGCCAACAGGCGAGCCAACTGAAGTCCGGCATTGGATTGCGCCATCTCAAGCCATATTCGACGCTGCTCCCTGGGTTGATGGACCGCCGTGATCTTGAACCCGGCCTGACTCGACAAGGCATTGATCAGATGCTTGTCGATCGGGTCGCTGACGATCAGCGAGGCAGGAATGGGTTGGCTCAAGTAGTGTTGGGCAAGGAAGGCCTCGAGAATGTGGGACTCAACCGTCGGGGCGCATGGGGGTTCATCTTCCGCGTCTGGAAGATCATCGTCCAAAGGGACAGACAGCGCGTCCTCAACATGCACCGGAAAGTAAGGGCGGTCGCCCAAGTGCCTACCGCCGCGCACCATCGCCAGGTTAACGCAAGCGCGTCCACCGTGCACCTTGACCGCCAGAATATCAACGTCCCGGTCCGAGACATTGTCAACCGACTGCTGGTGCAACACATTCGACAACGCGGCAACCTGGTTGCGCAACTCCGCCGCCTGCTCAAACTCCAGCCGCTCCGCATGGGCCATCATTCGCGACTCCAGGCCTTGCATCACTTGTTTGGCGTCGCCCCGTAAAAACCTTTCGGCGTCGGCGCGGTCATGCGCGTAATCCGATGCAGAGATGTGGCCCACGCAGGGTGCAGAGCAACGCTTGATCTCGTACAGCAAGCACGGCCGGGTGCGGTTATTGAACACGGTGTCTTCGCAGGTGCGCAGGCGAAACACCTTCTGCATCAACAGGACGGCCTCTTTGACAGCCCAGGCGCTAGGGTAAGGGCCAAAGTAGTGGTGCTTTTTTTCAACTGCGCCTCTGTAATAAGACACCCGCGGAAACCCTGCCGCAGTGCCGGCCGACGTGCCGACACCAGACATCTTGAGGTAGGGGTAGCTCTTATCGTCACGAAACAAAATGTTGTAACGCGGGTTGAGCGTCTTGATCAGGTTGTTTTCCAGCAGCAATGCTTCGGCCTCAGACCGCACCACCGTGGTCTCCATGCGTGCAATCTTGCTCACCATGTGCCCGATACGGGTCGCGCCATGGTTTTTCTGGAAATAGCTGGATACCCGCTTCTTGAGGTTAATGGCTTTGCCCACGTAAAGCACCGCGTCATGCTGGTCAAAATAGCGGTACACGCCAGGCAGCGTGGGCAGGCTGGCCACTTCTCGCGACAGGTCTTCCTGAAGTTTCACATTGGGCTGGTCCCCTGTGGGATCAGGGGCAGGGGACTGAATTGAATCCGGCATAGGTGCGTATTGTGGACAATCCTTAGGTGCAATCAGGAAAACTTTGGGACATTTTCTGCCGCGTTATCGACAACTTTGGTGATATCGGCGTGTGCTGGCGCCTGGCGGTCAATTTGTCGGAGCGGGGCCAACGCGTGCGGCTGTGGATCGACGACGCCAGCGCGCTGAACTGGATGGCGCCTGCCGGGGAGGCCAGTGTGCAGGTAATTCCCTGGGCAGAGTCAATACGGCCCGTCGCTCTGCCGCCAGCTGATATTTGGCTGGAGGCTTTCGGTTGCGAAATTGCTCCTGAATTCATAGCTACTCAACTAGGTGAAACAGGGCCTGGAGGTCAAAATCCTATATGGATCAATCTGGAGTACATGAGCGCTGAAGCCTATGTGGCACGCAGCCACGGGCTGCCCTCCCCGGTGATGACCGGCCCAGGACGTGGACTTGTCAAATACTTCTTCTATCCGGGCTTTATCCCGGAAAGCGGCGGCCTGCTTCGGGAGGCCGACCTGTTGACCAGGCGGGCTAGCTTTAATCGCGACGATTGGTTGCAACAGCTCGGGATCGCCTGGAACGGGGAGCAGCTGCTGTCCTTGTTTTGTTATGAACCCGACGCCCTGGGTGATCTGCTGACCCAACTCGCCGGTGGCGCAACGCCGACACAGCTTCTGGTCACTGCCGGCCGCGCCAGTGCCGCCGTATCGAGTGTGGTTAGAGATAAAAACAGGTTGAAACCCTTATGGAATATAGCTTCTATGCTATCAATTTCATATCTACCAGCCTTGACTCAGCGGGACTATGACCACTTGTTGTGGGCCTGCGACCTTAATTTTGTCAGGGGCGAGGACTCGTTGGTGCGGGCCTTGTGGGCAGGAAAGCCCTTGGTTTGGCAGATTTACCCCCAAAGCGATGGCGTGCACCTTATCAAACTCCAAGCCTTTCTTGACATAATTCAAGCGCCCGCAACCCTGCGAGACCTTCATCAACGCTGGAACGAGGCGCCGGGCAGGGAGCAATTCCCCTTCCCCCCCTTTGAACTACCGGAATGGCAGCAAACCATCCTGACCGCGCGCAAGACTCAGCTTGAGGGCCAGGACTTGGTCGAGAGGCTGCTGCAGTTTGTGTCAAAAAGCCATTAAAATCGGGAGCTTTGCGGAGTCAGACTGGGTTTGTATCCTGTCCATGCCGCGTCTGCCGTCAAACAAACGGCCAACCTAAATTCAATCGTTATGAAAATTGCTCAAGAAATCCGCGCCGGCAACGTCATCATGCACGGCAAGGACCCGATGGTCGTGCTAAAAACCGAGTACAGCCGCGGTGGCCGTAATTCAGCCACAGTCCGTATGAAGCTCAAAAGCCTGTTGAACAACTTCGGCACCGAGGTGGTATTCAAAGCCGATGACAAAATGGACCAGATCGTGCTGGACAAAAAGGAGTGCACCTACTCCTACTTCGCCGAACCGATGTACGTCTGCATGGACACCGAATACAACCAGTATGAGGTGGAGGCCGAGAACATGGGTGATTCGCTCAGCTACCTGGAAGACGGCATGTCTCTTGAGGTGGTCTTTTACGACGGCAAGGCCATTTCAGTAGAAATGCCGACCAGCGTGGTCCGCGAAATCACCTGGACCGAGCCGGCCGTCAAGGGCGACACATCGGGTAAGGTGCTCAAACCCGCCAAGATCTCCACTGGCTTTGAGATTGGTGTACCAATTTTTGTGGCCCAGGGCGACAAGGTGGAAATTGACACCCGCACCGGCGAGTACCGCAAACGGGTTTAAGTTGTCGCCGCAATGGCAAGGACAAAAAGGGCTTCGCGGGAAGCCTTTTTTTATTTCGGTACGCCTAGATAAGTCCTTGGACCACCCCGGCCAGGAGCGTCTGTTTATTGCCACGGGCGGCGGACCTGGGTAATTGTTCACCTATGCCGACGAACCTTTGGCAGCCTGGGAGGTCATTCAGGCGTTTTATGGTCTTTGATCGGTCCGGTATTCACCGTCGGCCGCAGCAACCAGGCGGGTCTGGCGCCGGCACCGACCACCAAGCCGACCGACCAAAACACCACCGAGACACCAACGACAGCGCCCACTGTACCGAATAGCATTGGCATCACCACGCTTGACGCGTTGATCCCCATCAGACGCAGGCCCAAGGCTTCGCCCTGTCGAGCTTCTGGGGTGATTTGATGCAGTGTGCTCATGATCATGGGCTGCACCGAGCCGAGCACCACGCCCAGCGCCACTGAACACAGACCCATCGCCAACGGGGTCTGCATCGCCGGGTAGATGCCAAACAGAATGGCCGTCATTAGCATCGCCCCGGACACCACCACATGCTCGCGCAATCGCGAGGCAAACCAGGGCATCAGCACCCGTACCGCGGCGGCGGCGATGGCGAAGGCTCCCAGAATCGAGCCAATGACCGACGCGCTGAACCCCCGCTCATGCCCAATCACCGGCACCACAAAGGTGTGTACATCCCAGCATGAAGACATGCACCAGTTCACCAGCATCAAGCGTTGCATTTGTGGCTCACGCAACAAGTCCCAGGCTCGATTCGATCGGCCGGGCAATGGGGCTGGGGCGGCGCCTAGCTCTGGCATCAAACGAACCAGCCACCAAGCCCCCAAGGGCAGTATCGCCATGAGTAAGAAAGCAGCGCGATAACCCAGGGCGTCGCCTGGAGCCGAACCGGCGTAATCAATCAACAGACCAGCCGCAAAGGGCCCGAGGAAATTGGATATCGCCGGTCCGATCGCCAGCCAGCTGAACAAGCGCTTGAGCTCTGTAGCGCCATCAGCGGCACGGCCCACGTGGCGCTGCAGCGCGATCGAGGCTGCGCCGGTTGCCCCCCCAGTCATCAAGGCACTGATACACAGCATTGGGAATGTCGGGAAAGCCGCTGCCAAACCCACGCCCAGCATCGAGGTGATGACGGCCCAGCCAACCGGGCGCCTGAGTCCATGGCGGTCTGCAAAGCGCCCTGCGGGCAGCGCCAAAAATACCGACGTCAAGGAAAAAAGTGCCAGCAAAACGCCCACGGCCAAGGGGCTGTAACCCTGGCGCAAGGCCAGCAAGGGCGCCGCCATGCGTGTGCCGGCCATGCAAGCATGCAAGAAGACATGGCTCGCTACCAACCGACTCAGAACGTCAGCCCGCATCGGGTTCCTGATCAAAATCCTTATCAGCCGGTATCAAGACCTGCGCCTGCAAGTCAGGCAAAGCCTCAACTTTCTTCAAGGCTCGTCCCATGGCTCGGCTTCGGGTTTCGGCACCATCGATGGTTTTGAGCACCGTTTCGGTTTGGGACTTGACCTTGGCCAATACATCGCCGAACTTGCCAAACTCGGTCTTGACCGCCCCCAGCACCTGCCATACCTCGCTGGAGCGCTTCTCCAGCGCCAATGTTCGAAATCCCATTTGCAAGGAGCTGAGCATAGCCAGCAGCGTCGTGGGGCCAGCCAAAGTGATGCGGTGATCGCGCTGCAGGCTTTCCATCAGCCCAGGACGACGCAGCACCTCGGCATACAGGCCCTCGGTCGGCAAAAACAAGATGGCGAAGTCAGTGGTGTGCGGCGGCTCCACATATTTATCGGCGATGGAACGCGCCTCCAGTCTGATGCGTGACTCCAGCGCCTTGCCTGCCACTTCAGCGCCAAGCACATCGGCCCGGCCCTGCGCATCGAGCAAACGCTCGTAATCTTCGTTCGGAAACTTGGCATCAATCGGCAGCCACAAAGGTTGGCCCTGCTCCGATTTTCCTGGGAGCTTGATCGCAAAATCAACCACATGCTTGCTGCCCGGCCGAGTCACGACCTGTGCCGCGTATTGGTCGACCACAAACACTTGTTCGAGCAGCCCGGCAAGCTGCGCTTCACCGAAAATACCGCGGGTTTTGACATTAGTCAGCAGGTGTTTGAGGTCGCCAACGCCAGCAGCCAAAGTCTGCATCTCGCCCAGGCCCTTGTGCACTTGCTCCAAACGGTCAGCAACCTGCTTGAAACTTTCGCCCAATCGGGCTTCCAGCGTGGTCTGCAGCTTTTCATCGACTGTGGCCCGCATCTGATCTAGTTTTTTCTCATTGCCATCCTGCAGGGCCGTCAGGCGTTGCTCCACGACGAGGCGCACCTCACCGAGCTTGCGCTCGTTAACTTCAGACACCTGGCGCAATTGCTCGTTAAGGCCATCCGCAAAGCGCTTGAGCGCCATGTCCTGGGCCTCACGCGCTGCAGACTGAGAGGCTGCCAGTTGCTGCTGCGTAACCCCGAGTTGGACCCTAAAGGAGTCGATCTGCTCGTTTTGCGTACGCGCCACGTCGCTGGACTGTGCCAGCAAGGCCTGCTGAAAGACGGAGAGGTTTTGGGTCAATTCAGTCCGGATCTCGCGCGAGCCACCCTGCACCTCCAGCCGAATTTCGCGCTCCATGCGTTCGTTGGAGGCAGCCAGGCCGGCAATGGCCGCCATCAGCTGAGGGGACACGCCCGAGCGGGACCGGGCTGCCATAACGAACCATAGGACCCAACAAGCGCCATTGGCAATGGCAAACGCCAGCAAAAACCACAGAAGCCAATCAAGCATCAATAGTGGGCTCGATCAGGTCCGACTGGCAGGCGTCGAAGGCTGCGCGGTCAAACCGGCAGTCAATACGCCCGGGTTCAAGGGCGTCAGCAGTGGTTGACCGGTAAAAAATGCGATCAGATTGTCTGCTGCCAAATTGGCCATCGCCAGACGCGTGGGAATGCTGGCGCTGGCAATGTGGGGGGTCAGCACAACGTTGGAAGCCTTCAGCAACTCGGGGTGCAGCTGGGGCTCGCCTTCAAACACGTCCAGGCCCGCCGCCGCAATCGTCTTGTTGCGCAAGGCCTGAGCCAGTGCCGCATCATCAACAATCCCGCCACGCGCAATATTCACCAATGTCGCAGTGGGCTTCATGGAGGCCAACTCTGCGGCTCCAATCGCATGGTGGGAACTGGGCGAATAAGGCAACACCAGCACCAGGTGGTCTGCGACTTCAAGCAGCTCCTGTTTACTGACGTAGCGGGCATTCAGATCGGCTTCAACATCAGACGCAAGCTGCGAACGGTTGTGGTAAACCACTTTCATACCAAACCCATGGGCGCCCCGCCGGGCAATACCCTGGCCAATGCGCCCCATCCCCAAGACGCCCAATGTGGCGCCATGGATGTCAGCACCAGCAAACAGGTCGTAACTCCATTTGTTCCACCGCCCGGCCCGCAGGTAATGCTCACTTTCGGTGATACGACGTGCGGTCGCCATGAGCAAGGCAAAGCCAAAATCAGCGGTGGTTTCAGTCAAAACATCAGGCGCATTAGTGCCCAACACCCCGGCCCGTGTCATCGCTTCCAAATCAAGGTTGTTGTAGCCGACGGCCATATTGGCGCAGATTCGAAGCTCAGGCGACGCCGCAAGCACAGCGGCATCGATCTGGTCGCCGCCGGTAGTAAACGCGCCGTGCTGCCCCTTGAGTTGCTCAATCAGCTGGGCTTGGGTCCAGACAACGTCGCTCTGGTTAGCCACAACATGGAAATACCGAGCCAGCTTATCGACGATCTCAGGAAAAACGGCGCGTGCCAACAGAATGTGGGGTTTGCTCATAGGTCGACAGTCAGCGGAACCAGATGAAAGTCATCAGGATAAACAAGGGCACAAGCACCGCACACGACCAAGCCATATAGCCAAAAAAACCGGGCATTTTCACACCCCGCTCTTCAGCAATGGCTTTGACCATCAAGTTAGGGGCGTTGCCGATATAAGTATTGGCACCCATAAAGACTGACCCGGCCGAAATGGCCGCGAGGGTAGGAGCCAGCGTGGTCATCAGTAGTTGTGGATCTCCACCCGCAGTGTTGAAGAACACCAGATAGGTGGGCGCATTGTCCAGAAAAGAGCTGAGCAGCCCACTTGCCCAAAAATACATGGCGGGGTCCGGCGTACCGTCAGCTCGGGTCACCGCCATCACCACGCCGCTGAACGGCCCGTCGACGCCAGCTTTAAGCATGGCAATCACCGGCACGATGGTCAAGAAAATCCCGGCAAACAACTTGGCCACCTCTTGCATCGGCCCCCAAGAAAACTGGTTAGCCTTATGCACATGCACCGGGGTCAACTTGAGCGAGACGGCGGTCACTGCCAACAAGCCGAAGTCGCGTACCAACCCAGGTAAACCAATATCGATGCCCTGAATGTGAAGCACAACCGAAGACTTCCAGATCCCACTGAGTAACACCAGGCCAACAATACAGCCCAGTAGCAAGAAGTTGAAGCGGCCGTCAAAGCCGATGCGGCGGGTGTCAGGCGTCGGATCGACCGGCAATACACCCTCCTGGCGGTACAACCATGCATCAATGGCGAAAAACAATGCCAACAGCGACCCAAGCAAAAATGCGGTCTCCGGGAAGATGTGTTTGACGGTCCAGAAGAAGTCAACACCCTTCAAAAAACCGAGGAACAGGGGCGGATCGCCCAGCGGCGTTAGTGAGCCACCGGCGTTGGCTACGATAAAAATAAAAAACACGACGATGTGGGTCCTGTGAATTCGGTTGTCATTGGCCCGTATCAAGGGACGGATCATCAACATCGACGCGCCTGTTGTCCCCATGACGCTGGCCAATACGGCACCAATGGCGAGCAGGCCAGTATTGAGCATGGGGCTGCCGTGCAAGTTGCCCCGGATATGGATACCACCGGCCACCGTGTAAAGCGCCGTCAACAACACAATGAACGGGATGTACTCGGCCACAGCCGCGTGCAACAGCGTGGCTCCTGCCATGCCAAAACCAAAAACAAGTGCGAACGGCACGATAAAGGCCAGGGACCAAGCCAAGGTCACTTTGCCAAAATGGTGGTGCCAGAAGTCAGGCGCCTTCAGAGGGATCAGCGCCATCGACAACAGCACTCCGGCAAACGGCAGGGCCCACCAAGGAGACAGTTGGCTGCCATTCAGATCAGCGGCCCAGGTTACGCCCGGCAGCAGCGGCAGCAGCAGTAAGACGGCTCGATTACGGTGTGAGGTCAACAGAATATCTCCTGGTTAGCCAAGCCGGCGTAAGCTCATGCCGTCTGCGCGATGTCAAACACCTGACGCAAATAAGCCAGGTATTTTTCGTCATCGCACATGTTCTTGCTCGGCGTATCGGACAACTTGGCCACGGGCTGTCCATTACAGCGGACCATCTTGATCACAATTTGCAGCGGCTCATAGCCCAGGTCATTGGTCAGGTTGGTGCCGATGCCAAAAGCTAACTGGCAACGACCCCTGAAGCGATGGTACAGCTCAATGGTACGCGGCACGGTCAGCGCATCGCTAAAGATCAGCGTTTTTGTGCGCGGATCGACACGATTACGGCTGTAGTGAGCCAGCATGCGCTCGCCCCATTCAAACGGGTCGCCACTGTCGTGGCGGGCGCCATCAAACAACTTGCAGAAAAAGAGGTCAAAGTCGCGCAAGAAAGCGCTCATGCCGTAAACATCGCTCAGCGCAATGCCAAGATCACCCCGGTATTCCTTGGCCCATGATTCAAAAGCATAAATCTGGCTGTCGCGAAGTCGCGGCCCAAGGGCTTGGCAGGCCTGCAGGTACTCATGGGCCATCGTCCCCAGCGGCACCAGACCCAGCTTCATCGCATACAGCACATTGCTGGTACCGGCCAATTGCCCACCAACACCAGCGGCATGACCAGGGCTGTGTCCAGTACCCAACCGTGCCGACAATACGCGCAGCACTTCCTCGTGCCAGGCGTTAGAAAACCGCCGCCGGGTACCGTAGTCGGCGATCTTCAGGTCGCTCAGGCCTTCGCCCCTCAGTTGTCCAATCTTCTCATCCAGCCGGCGCCGCCCCTCGAGCAGGTCTGGCAATCTCTGCGTGTTGCGGAAGTAGACCTCGTTCACAATCGCCAGAACCGGGATTTCAAACAAAATCGTGTGCAGCCAGGGTCCCCGGATCGCGATGTCAATCTCGCCCGAGGGGAGCGCTGACACAGTGACGTACTTCTCGTTAAGCCGGAACAGCCCTAGAAAATCAACAAAATCGCTCTTGATGAAACGCATCGACCGCAAATAGGCCAACTCGGCATCCTGAAAGTGCAGATTGCACAGCAGCCGGATTTCATCGCGTATTTCGCTGACATAGGCCGCGAGTGGTCGCCCTGATTTGCCGGTTTCAGGGTCAAGAGCCGGGTTTCGACACTTGAACCGGTATTCAACCTGAGCGCCCGGAAACTGATGCAGCACCACCTGCATCATGGTGAATTTATAGAGATCCGTATCAAGCAGGCTGCTGATAATCATGGGGTGACTTTATCAGTCCAGCCAGTGGGTGAACCGCTCTACGGATTCCCGCGGGGTGGTCAGTGTATTGACAAGTGCGCTCTGGTCTGCGTAGCCCAGGGCCATGCCACAGACCAGCATTTCATCTGGCGTCGCGCCAATGTGCGGCAGGATGATTTTCGCAAAGCCGTTCCATGCCGCCTGTGGACAGGTGTCCAGGCCTCGGCCTCGCGCCGCGACCATCAAATTTTGCAAAAACATACCATAGTCGACGAGCGAGCCGCGCCCCATCACCCGGTCCATCGTGAACATCAACCCAACGGGCGCATCAAAAAATCGGTAGTTGCGCTGATGTTGGGCGTGCATTTTGTCTTTGTCGGCTTTGCCAATACCCAGCAACCCGTACAGACTCCAGCCATTTTCGCGGCGGCGGTCAATGTAGGGGCTAAGCCATTTCTGAGGGTAGTAGTCGTACTCTTCCTGGTACTCTGCGGCCAAGGTTGGGTTGGCGCGGATGGCATCGTGCACCGCGCAGACCTTGTCAGCCAGCTCAGTCCGACTCGCACCCTGCAACACATAGACCTTCCAGGGCTGGGTATTGGTGCCAGACGGCGCGCGACTGGCCACTGCCAGCAACTCGGCCACGACCTCTTTGGCGACCGGTTGCGCGGTAAAGGCCCGAGTCGACCTCCGCGAAAGAATGGCTTCGTCCACGATGTTGTGGCTCATACCAGTTTCTCCAATACTGCCTTCAAGGCCTTGGGTAAGGGCACCGGGCGCCGACTTTGTCTGTCCACATAGACATGCACAAAGTGCCCTCTTGCTGCGGTCGATGACGCGCCAGCCGCAAACAATCCGATTTCATAACGCACGCTGCTCGACCCCAACCGTGCCACGCGAAGGCCAGCCTCAACCAGCTGAGGAAAGGCCAGTCCTGAAAAATAATTACATCGGGTCTCCACCACCAAGCCGATCGTCTCGCCATGCTGAATGTCGAGCACGCCGTGCTCAATCAGATGGGCATTCACGACCGTGTCAAACCAACTGTAGTACACCACATTGTTCACGTGCCCATAGGCATCGTTATCTGACCAGCGGGTGCCAATTGAGCGGAAAACTCGATAAGCCGAGCGTTCGTCGGGCTGTAATTTTTCAGAATCCATAGAGGTCATATTTGTGATTTTGCCAGCCTGGCGCCTGCCAGCTACAAATCTTGCCATTTCAACCAGTGTTCCAGAGCGACCTGGTAGGTGTTGAGCTGAACCTGAATGGTGTCCTCAAGACTGACGCCATAACCGCCGCCCATCACAACAGCCAGCGGGACGCGTCGCGCAAAGCAAGCGTCAAAGGTACGACGATCTCGCGCCTTCAGCCCCTCGAAACTAAGTGCCAGTCGACCCAGCCGGTCCCCACTATGGGGATCGGCACCCGCCAGATAGAAAACCAGATCCGGGCTGAAGCGTGCGAACAACTGCGTCAAAGCATCGTCGAGGGCCCGCAGGTAATCGGCGTCACCGCACCCGTCCGGGAGTGCCACATCCAAATCACTGACTTCCTTGGCAAACGGAAAATTTTTTTCTCCATGCAATGACAAAGTAAATACCGTGTCGTCAGCCGCGAAAATGCGGGCGGTGCCATTGCCCTGGTGAACGTCCAAATCAATCACCGCCACAAGCATTGGCCGCCGTCCTGAGGCATGACGGCCCCACTCGGCTTGCATCAGGCGAGCCGCCACGGCCACATCGTTGAAAACACAAAATCCACTACCCCGGTTAGCGTAGGCGTGGTGGGTTCCCCCTGCAAGATTGCCTGCAACACCCGCAGACATGGCCATTCGCGCCGCAGCAATGGTGGCGCCAACCGACCTACGAGCCCGCTCAACCATGGCCTCACTCCAAGGAAAACCAATGGCACGCACCACCGCAGGGTCGATCGTCCCGTCTTTCAAGGACGCCACATAGGCAGGATCGTGAACCATAGCAAGCTCACCATCGCTTGCGCACGGCGCTTCCGACTGGCAGACCTGAGGCAAAGTAGCCAACAAACGGTCACGGAGCAGCCGATATTTGGCCATGGGAAACCGATGCCCTTCAGGCAAAGGCAAGGCAAAATGGTCCGAGTAAAAGGCCTGCATAACGCCATTGTGGCGCCACGCTCGCCCCGTTTTTTTAGGATAACAACTCTAATTTGCTGCAGCGCAACAAAAATCACTTGCCAAGCGCCCAGCCAACCCTATAATTCGGATCATGCTGCACTGCAACATAGATCAAAAATTGCTTGGTCGTCGTGCAGGAGGATTTTTTTACTTTACTTACTGGAGATTTTCCTATGCTGACCGTCGAACAAGTCATGGCCTCCCACAAAGCCAACGTCGAAACCCTGATGGGTCTGACATCCAAGGCCTTTGAAGGTGTCGAGAAGATTGTTGAACTCAATCTGAGCGCCTCCAGGGCAGCCATGGCAGAAACTGCCGAGCATGCCAAAGCGGTTTTGAGCGTTAAAGATGCCCAAGAACTCATGGCGCTGCAATCCGGTCTGCTTCAGCCCTTGGCTGAAAAAACAGCGGCTTACAGCCGTCACCTGTACGACATCGCTTCGGGCTCGACTGCCGAATTCGCAAAATCCGTCGAAGGCCAAGCTGCCGATGCACAGAAGAGTTTCATGGGTTTGGTCGACAATGCCGCCAAGAATGCCCCCGCCGGTTCTGAAACAGCCGTGGCTGTGATGAAGAGTGCAGTTGCTGCCGCAAGCAACGCCTTGGAGTCCGTGCAAAAAGCTGTCAAACAAGCCACAGATGTGGCCGAAGCCAACTTTAACGCTGTTGCCGCCACCGCCGTCAACGGCACCAAGCCAGTGAGCAAAAAGCGCTAATCAGGCGAACTGATTCAAGCAAGTAGACCATTTTTAGACACTTTCAGTGCCAAGTTAGTGTAAACCCTGATATGCTCACACCTAGTCAAGATTCACGGAAAGCTTAATTTCCAAAGGTTGTCTCCTCGGGTCCTTTCGAAACCTTTTGGTTCAGGGATCCCTTCAGGGCTGGTCGCAAGATCAGCCCTTTTTTTTGATCCCTGATGGATGAGCTATCTGGTCTTGGTGCTGATAGCAGCACGGAGCTGCGGCAACAGCCGGGTCATCGCTGTGCGGCCAGCCTCGATTGACTTTTGGCGGGACGCAAAGTCTGAGCTTCCAATGGCGTTGAGTTCTGGCCGAACGACCACATCGGCATCGCGCAACTCAAAGTAATTGATGCTTTTGCCCATGATGGAAAAGGTCTGCAGCAGAATTTGCAAGCTGTCGCCAGCTGCGTTGGCCTCAGGCGCGCTGGAGATGTCAACCGCAACAATGAGCTCCGCGCCCATTTGCCGCGCGTAGCGCACTGGCACTGGTGACACCAGCCCCCCATCCACATAGTCTCGACCGGATATCCTCACCGGCTGAAAAAGGGCGGGTACAGCACTTGATGCTCTAACGGCAGTTGCGGTGTCGCCACGCTGAAACATCACGCCGAGTCCATTGTTAAGATCGGTGGCCACAATGCCCAAAGGCATGCCCATGTTTTCAATCAGCTTCCCGTTGACCTGAAGGCTCACATAGCGGGCGAGCGCCTCACCACGCAGTAGTCCTCGACTGAAAATAGGCAGGGTCCAGTCGGCAAAGGTCGCCTCCTCCATGCTTTCTGCAATATGCTGCAACTGTGCGCCGGTCTTGCCACTGGCGTAGAACGCGGCTACCAGACTGCCCGCGGAGGTTCCCACCACCAGATCGGGCCGGATACCCGCCTCTTCCAAGACCTGAATCACCCCCACATGCGCAAAACCGCGTGCGGCACCGCCTCCCAACACCAGCCCGATGCGTGGGGGCCGCTTGGGCGTCACCACCACCGCAGGCAATTCCGGGGGTGCAACCGGCGGTGGCGTGACCGCACAGCCTGTCAAAAAGACAAAGCTGACCACGCCGATAAGGCGAATCAATGGGTGTGTCATGGGTGATTCTTATTGATAATGATTCTTGTTTGTGTTACAGTACAACTCATCAATTTGAAGCCTTAGATGAAACATGTTTTTTAAGAAAATTCAACTGGCCTGCGCCCTGATCTTGATTACCTCAGCAGCGTCAGCGGCCGAGCAGACCCTCAATATTTATTCGGCCCGACATTACCCGACGGATGAAGCGCTGTATGCGAACTTCACCAAGAGTACCGGCATCCGCATCAATCGGGTGGATTCTGATGATGCCGGTATTCTCGCTCGGCTGAAGGCCGAGGGTGCCGCATCCCCCGCCGATGTGATTTTGCTGGTCGATGCGTCGCGCCTATGGAAGGGCGAATTTGAGGGCCTTTTCCAACCGGTCAAATCCAAACCCTTGGACGATGCCATTGGGCCCCAGTTCCGCGGCAAGGCCAGCCCGGATGGCGGAACGCTCTGGTTTGGCTTCTCGACCCGGGCCCGCATTGTGGTCTACGACAAGGCGACGGTGCAAAAATCAGATGTCGACACCTATGAAGCGCTGGCTGAGCCCGCCAACAAAGGCAAACTGTGCATTCGGTCAGGCTCCCACCCGTACAACCTGTCCCTGTTTGGCGCCGTCATGGAGCACTTGGGTGAAGCCAAGACGCAGACTTGGCTCAAGGGACTGGTAGACAATATGGCCCGAACACCCAAAGGGGGCGACACAGACCAGATCAAGGCCGTTGCTGCGGGAGAGTGCGCCATTGCTGTGACCAACACCTACTACCTGGCCCGCATCATGCGCTCGGACAAAGCAGACGACAAAGCCATGATGAATCGATTGGGTATCGTCTTTCCTAACCAGTCCAGTTGGGGCACACACATCAATATCGCTGGGGGTGCTGTCGCCCGGCATTCCAAAAACCCGGCAAATGCAGTCAAATTTCTGGAGTATCTGGCCACGCCCGCCGCACAGGCACATTTCGCTGACGGCAACAACGAGTGGCCAGTGGCCAGAGGCGTGAGGTTCAGCAACGAGGCGCTTCAAATCATGAGTGGCGGCGGCTTCAAAAGCGAAACCATTCCAGTTGCCGTGATCGGGATAAACCAAGTCAAGGTCCAGCAAATGCTGGACCGGGTTGGGTTCCGCTAAGACAGCGCCGCCAGCGTACTACAAATGTAATAGCTAGCAGTCCATAGCCCACGGGGCCTAGGCTGCTTTTTCGCTTATAAATCAGCCCGCAGTAGCTTCCTGCGTCTCTGGCTTAGACCGGCCTTCTTTCTTCGGCAGAGGTTGAATATCCAGCAAGACCTCCGTCTTGCTTTCGTCCTTGTCGTCAAGGTCTACGGTCAACCGCCCACCATCGGTGAGCCGCCCAAACAGCAGTTCATCAGCCAAGGCACGGCGGATAGTGTCCTGAATCAGACGTTGCATGGGGCGCGCACCCATCAAAGGGTCAAAGCCTTTCTTGGCCAGATGTTTACGCAACTTGTCAGTGAAAGTAACGTCGACCTTCTTGTCCGCCAGCTGTGACTCCAGTTGCAGCAGGAACTTGTCCACGACCCGCAAAATGACCACTTCATCGAGCGCCTTGAAGCTGACCACCGCATCCAGCCGGTTGCGGAACTCGGGCGTGAACAGGCGTTTGATGTCGGCCATTTCATCGCCGGCTTCCCGTGGATTGGTAAAGCCGATCGTGGCCTTGTTCATGGTCTCCGCACCGGCATTGGTCGTCATGACAATGATCACGTTACGGAAGTCGGCTTTACGGCCATTGTTGTCGGTCAAGGTGCCGTGGTCCATCACCTGCAACAGCACATTGAAGATCGCCGGGTGGGCTTTCTCGATTTCGTCGAGCAGCAACACACAGTGTGGCTTCTTAGTAATGGCCTCTGTCAGCAGCCCGCCCTGGTCAAAACCCACGTAGCCGGGGGGCGCGCCGATCAGGCGGCTCACTGCGTGCTGCTCCATGTACTCGCTCATGTCAAAGCGAATCAGGTCAATGCCCATGATATAGGCGAGTTGCTTAGCCGCTTCGGTCTTGCCGACGCCGGTCGGTCCGCTGAACAAAAAAGAGCCGATCGGTTTGTCGCCCTTGCCCAGACCAGACCGAGCCATTTTGACGGCCGAAGCCAGCATATCAAGCGCTTTGTCCTGCCCGAACACCACGTTCTTCAGGTCCCGCTCCAGGGTTTTGAGCTTGCTGCGGTCGTCATTGGAGACGTTGGCTGGCGGAATGCGGGCAATCTTCGCCACAATTTCCTCAACCTCGGTCTTGCCAATGATTTTCTTGCGCTTGGACGGCGCCAAGATGCGCTGCGCTGCGCCAGCCTCGTCGATCACGTCAATCGCCTTATCTGGCAAATGCCGGTCGTTGATGTATTTGGCGCTCAGATCAGCAGCTGCTTGCAGCGCGGCCACCGCATACTTGACGTTGTGATGCTCCTCAAACCTTGACTTGAGGCCCTTCAAGATGTCAACCGTCTGCTCAATGGTTGGCTCAACCACGTCAATTTTTTGAAAGCGCCGAGACAGTGCCGCATCTTTCTCGAAAATACCGCGGTACTCGGTGAAGGTGGTGGCCCCGATGCACTTAAGTGCGCCGGAACTCAAGCCCGGCTTCAGCAGATTGGAGGCGTCCAGCGTACCCCCAGAGGCTGCCCCAGCACCGATAAGCGTGTGAATTTCATCAATGAACAGCACCGCATTGGGTTTGTCCTTAAGTGATTTCAAAACGCCCTTGAGGCGCTGCTCAAAATCACCCCGGTATTTCGTCCCGGCCAGCAGCGCGCCCATGTCCAGGGAGTAGACCACCGAGTCGGCCAGGATTTCCGGCACATCTTTTTGGGTGATGCGCCAAGCCAGGCCCTCAGCGATAGCGGTCTTGCCGACGCCCGCCTCGCCCACCAGCAGCGGGTTGTTCTTGCGCCGGCGGCACAGTATCTGGATGACGCGCTCCACCTCATATTCGCGCCCGATCAGCGGGTCAATCTTGCCGTCCTTGGCCATCTGGTTCAGGTTTTGG
>JBIKZZ010000274.1:0-4670 GCA_044354435.1 Rhodoferax sp.
CTGGTGCACCAGCACGGTGGGCGGGTCTACGTGGACGGCGCCAATATGAACGCCCTGGTCGGCCTGGCTGCCCCCGGCGAATTTGGCGGCGACGTCAGCCACCTGAACCTGCACAAGACCTTCTGCATCCCGCACGGCGGCGGCGGCCCCGGCGTCGGCCCAGTCTGCGTCGTCGCCGACCTGGTGCCCTACCTACCCGGCCACCTCAACAACGAAGCACACGCAGTGCCGAGCGACAGGGCAACGGAATCCACCGCCGGGCCGCCCCAAGGTGGATTAGCCCCCTCGGGGGGCAGCGCAGCACACGCAGTGGCAAGCGTGGGGGCAACAACCCCGCCGCCGGGCCGCCCCAAGGCGGGGTTAGCCCCCTCGGGGGGCAGCGAAGGACACGCAGTGCCGAGCGTGGGGGCAATATCCGCAGCTCCCCTGGGCAACGCCGCCGTGCTGCCGATCAGCTGGATGTACTGCCGCATGATGGGGCCTGAGGGCCTGCAGGCAGCCACTGAGGTGGCGATTTTGAGCGCCAACTACATCAGCCGCCAGCTTAAAGACCATTACCCCACCCTGTACGCCAATGACACTGGCGATGTGGCACATGAGTGCATCCTCGACCTGCGCCCCCTCAAAGAATCTTGCGGCGTCATGGCAGAAGACGTGGCCAAGCGCCTGATGGACTACGGCTTTCACGCCCCCACGCTGAGTTTCCCGGTGCCCAACACGTTGATGGTGGAACCCACCGAGAGCGAGAGTCTGGCGGAACTAGACCGCTTCATCGAGGCCATGATCGCCATACGGGCCGAGATCAGGCGAATTGAAAGCGGCGAATGGCCGAAGGACAGCAACCCGCTCAAACATGCGCCGCACACGGCCGCAGCACTGCTGGGCTCAGCCTGGGACCGGCCGTACCCGCGAGAGCTAGCAGCCTTTCCTTTGGGCAGCCTGAAACAGAGCAAATACTGGCCTCCGATCAGCCGTATCGACAACGTCTATGGCGACCGGCACCTGTTCTGTTCCTGCGTCCCGGTCAGTGACTTGGCATAACGAAGAAGTGACCTGTCATGCCCGACCCGATCGGGCATCCATGCCTTCGCACTGACGGAATGACAGCCACGGCAGACCGGCACCAGCCTGACTACCCCAGTTGAGCCATGGCCTTGGCCACCTCATTGGCTCCTTGGGCTGAGCCACCCTGCGGCACCATCTGCCCGGCCGGATCGGTCACCTCGGCCAGGCGCTCGGCCAAGCGTTCCGGCGTTTGCCCGTCGGTGCCCAGCCAGACCCCCTGGGTCAGGGTGATGTGGGCCGCCTCAAACGTGCCGGCACCGGCACACAAAATGGTCCGGGTCGGCGCGTCGCGAGAGGCCAGCACCAGCATGGCCGGCACCACCGCCTCGGGCTTGAGGGCGGCCAGCACGGCCTCGGGCATCAGGCCTTCAGTCATGCGGGTTGCGGCTGTGGGCGCCAGGGCATTGACATGGATGTTGTTTTTGGCGCCTTCGAGTGCCAGCGTCTGCATCAGACCGACCAGCGCCATCTTCGCTGCGCCGTAGTTGGACTGGCCGAAATTGCCGTACAGCCCACTGGATGAAGTGGTCATGACGATGCGGCCATATTTTTGTGCATTCATCAGACCCCAGACCGCCTTGCTGCAATGCACGGCGCCCATCAAGTGCACGTCCACCACCAGCTCAAAGTCGGCCAGGTCCATCTTGGCGAAGGTCTTGTCGCGCAGGATGCCGGCATTGTTGACCAAAATGTCCACCCTGCCCCATGCCGCCACGGCCTGCGCCACCATGGCCTCGACCGCAGCAAAATCGGTCACCGAAGCACTGTTGGCCAGCGCCTCGCCCCCGGCCGCACGGATCTCGGCCACCACGGCCTCAGCCGCCGTGGCTGACCCGCCGGAGCCGTCCCTGGCGCCGCCCAAATCATTGACCATCACCTTCGCACCGCGCGCGGCCAGCGCCAGCGCGTGTTGGCGGCCGAGGCCACCACCGGCGCCGGTCACGATGGCAACCTGGCCTCTGAAATCTATTCCCATGCTGACTATTCCTGAACTGTTGGCGACATGACAATGGCCCGGACTCTGCTAGCCTCAGACCGTCCTATCCCACACTGTAACGGACCGCACGTGCAGCACCCCTGAAAGGCCAGAATGGAACTGAACACGCAGACCGTGACCACCCCACCGCGCGCGGCAGCCACGGTGGTCATGCTGCGCGACACGACGCAAGGGCTGGAGGTGTTGCTGATTAAACGCCATGACAATTCGGATGTTCTCGGTGGCGCCCACGTGTTTCCAGGCGGTAAGGTCGACGCCGGCGATCCGCAGCTGAGCAATCCTCAAGCCCTGGATCAGACACTGGATGCCCTCCACGGACGCCTGAACGAGCCGGATTTGTCACCCACCGAGGCGGCTGCGATCTTCGTGGCAGCCGCACGGGAAACGTTTGAAGAGTCGGGCATTCTGTTGGCCCATGGCGCCTCTGCAGCTCAAACCTTGAGTGCTCGCAACATGCTGCGTGCCGGCCATGACTTCGCGAGCGTGCTGGCAAGCAACAATTTACGCTTGGCGAGCAGCGCACTGCTGCCCTGGTCGCGCTGGATCACACCCCAGGTACCCAGCGTGATGAGAAAGCGCTTCGACACGCGTTTTTTTGTCGCAGCAATGCCCAGGCACCAGACAGCACAGCATGACGAGCATGAGGCCACGGCCTGTGTCTGGCTGACGCCCCGGACCGCGCTGAGCCGGTATTGGGCCAAGGACATTGAGCTGGCGCCGCCGCAGATCATGAGCCTGGCGCAACTGGCACGGCACCCCGATGTCAAGAGCGTGTTGCACGCCGCAGTAGCCCAGCCACCACCGACCATCGCACCTGAGCCCATTGATCAGGATGGCATGCGAATCATGTGTTACCCCGGCGACCCACGCCATTCATCGCCGCTGCGCGCCCTGTCGGGACCGACACGGCTGCTCTACCGTAACCGGCGCTTTGAGCCCGAAGCAGGCTTCGACGCCTTCTTTGATTGACGGCAACAAGTCAGCGGCATCGTCCTACTGACGTCTCAAGCCTGCCAGCTGTTCCTGCCGATCAAACCTTGTCGGTCACCAGCTTCGCCAACACGATCACAGTCGTTTGGCAGTTAGGCCTGCGGTAACCGGGGGGCGCAGATAATCGCGGGCGTGGATCCCACTGACTTGATCCGCGGTACTTCACCCTAACAACGGGACTCACATTTATGCACCGTGTCGCCATCAGCCGAACTGGCCTGTATATTCCGCCCGAGTCGATCAGCAATCAGGAGTTGGTCACTGCCTTTAACCAATTTGCCGAATGGGACAACACCCAGCACGCTGGCGACATTGCCGCCGGGACCCGCCAGGCGATCCCCCAGTCCAGTGTCGAATTCATTGAGAAAGCCTCCGGCATCAAACACCGCTACGTGATGGAAAAGTCTGGGGTTCTTGATCCGCAGCGCATGTACCCCCGGTTTCGCGCCAGGCCCGATCATGAAATTTCAATGATGGCTGAAATCGGTGTGGCGGCAGCACAGGATGCGCTGGCGCGGGCGGGCAAACAAGCGTCCGACGTCGACGGCCTGATCTGTGCTGCTGCCAATATGCAACGGGCCTACCCGGCGATGGCGGTGGAAATCCAGACTGCGCTGGGCATCAAGGGCTTTGGCTTCGACATGAACGTGGCCTGCTCGTCGGCCACGTTCGGCATCGACATGGCCGTCAATGCGGTGCGCACGGGTGCAGCCAGGGCGATCCTGGTGGTCAACCCGGAGATCACCTCTCCGCACCTGGCCTGGAAGGACCGCGACTGCCATTTCATCTTTGGCGACGTCTGTACCGCGATTCTGGTCGAGCGCCTGGACAATGCCCCGGCCGGCGCATTTGAGGTACTTGGCACCCGACTGCTGACCACCTTCTCCAACAACATTCGCAATAACGCGGGCTTTATGTCGCGCAGCGAGGACCGCAACCCGGACGACCGCGACCAGCTGTTCTACCAAGAGGGGCGGAAAGTCTTCAAAGAGGTCTGCCCCATGGCAGCTGAGCACATCGCCAGCCACTTGGCAGAGCATGCGCTGACCCCGACTGGGGTGCGCCGCTATTGGCTGCACCAGGCTAACTTGGGGATGAATCAGCTCATTGCACGCAAGCTGCTGGGCCGTGATGCGACCGCCGACGACGCGCCTGTCATTCTTGATGAATTTGGCAACACCGCCTCGGCAGGCTCGGTGATCGCATTCCACCGTCACCATGAGGACATTGCGCCCGGCGAGGTGGGTGTGATCTGCTCATTTGGGGCGGGCTACTCGATTGGCAGCGTGTTGGTGCGGCGAACCTGATCAGGCCAGGTTGCGCTTGAGACGCACCTCCTCCACCTTCACAGACCCCATCGCGACCGTCTTGGCGGTCGCCATGTCGCGTTTAAAGCCGGCCAGCTCAAAAAACCGCAGGGCACGTTCATTGCGCAGGGGCACCCAGACCGACACGCTGATGCAGCCTTCTTCGAGCAAACCCTCGCGGGCACAGTCCCACAATGCCAGGCCAACGCCCTGGCCCCAGTGTGACTCGGCAACCTGCAAAGCCCAGATTTCTCCCGCCGTGGGCGGCGTGCCTTTGTCACGCGAGCGGTCAAAGCCAACAAAGCCGACCA
>JBIKZZ010000275.1:0-4660 GCA_044354435.1 Rhodoferax sp.
GGTCATGGGCAGCGCGGCAAAAGTCTGGCTGAAATTTTCATTGAGGTAGCCGCCAAAGTAGGCCGGGTCGTCGGAGTTGACCGTGGCCATGATGCCGGCGTCCAGCAGGCGCTGCAAATGATGCTGACCCAGGGTGTTGACCACGCGCAACTTGAGGTTGGACAGCGGGCAGACCGTGAGCGGGATGCGATCTTGCACCAGGCGCTGCATCAGGGCCGGGTCTTCAATGGCTCTTACGCCATGGTCGATGCGCTCGACCTTGAGCACATCGAGCGCGCTCCAGATGTAGGCCGGCGGCCCCTCCTCGCCGGCGTGTGCCACCAGCCGAAAACCCAGTTCCCGCGCTCTGGCAAACACCCTTGCAAACTTCTCCGGCGGGTGGCCGACCTCGCTGGACGCCAGGCCAATGCCCAGAATCTTGTCGCGCAGGGGCAGCGCCTGCTCCAGGCACTCAAAGGCCTCGGCCTCGCTCAGGTGCCGCAAGAAGCACAGGATCAGCGAGGCCGTCATGCCGAAGCGGTCAGGCGCATCGGCGCAGGCGCGGTGCAGCCCGTTGATGACCACCTCGGCACTCAGGCCGTGGCCGGTGTGGGTCTGGGTGTCAAAGAAGATTTCGGTGTGCAGCACCTGGTCGGCCTGCGCGCGGGCCATGTAGGCGCTGGCCATGTCGTAAAAATCCTGCTCGGTCTTGAGCACCAGGGTGCCTGCGTGGTAGATGTCGAGAAAGCTCTGCAGGTTGTCAAACACGTAGGCCTCGCGCAGGGCCTGCACCGAGGGGTAAGGCAGCACCACACCGTTGCGCGCGGCCATGGCAAACATCAGTTCCGGCTCCAGCGAGCCCTCGACGTGCATATGCAGCTCGGCCTTGGGCATGCGCTGCAGCAAGTCGGGCACACGTTGCGACGGAATGTGATGAACAAAAGATGGCAAGGTGTGCATCAGCAGACTCCAAAGGTGATACCCAGTTGGCTCAGATGGCGGCGGTAGGCGACCGAGGCCTTGTCGGCGGCGGTATGCAACTCAGCACGCGGCGCCAGCGGCAACAAACGCGGCGATTGGGACTCGAGCACCGGCTTGTCTTGCAGAAAAATGGTGTCTTGAAAAGCCCGTAAGGCGGCCTCATCCGGCGACGGGTCGGCCACCGCCAGGCGGAACCAAACCCGGCTGGTCTCGGGCGCGAGCGGGCAGATGAACAGGGCGATGGACTCGCGAAATGCCGGCAGCGCCACACTGTGCGCCGGCGGCACCTTGGTCAATACCGCCGTGAATGGCCCAGTTAGCTCGTAGCCATAATTAATTAACGCAGCCGCCGTGGCGTGTACGCTGGAGCGCGGTTGCCAGGCCTGGCAGCCGGTGGCACGCAGACCCTGCGCTGTGGTCTCAACCTGGTAGGGTGGGATCTCGGTAGCATGGCCAGTAACGCCGTCGGGCAGCTGACGCATGCCCAGCCAGCCCTCATGCACAAAGCCGAAATGCGCCATGTCCAAAAAGTTCTCCACGATGCGCCCTGCGCTGGTGGCGACATCGTAGGGGCCGCAGTTGAGTTTGTGCAGTTCGTTGTCGGCCTCGGCGCCAAACCGGGGCAAGGCAAGCTCAGAAGTTGGCTCACCGGCCTCCAGGCGAACCCAGACCAGCCCATTCTGCTCCCGCGCCTGGTACACCTGCGCCCGGTGCGACGCCGGGGGAGTGAACGCTGGCAGCGCCGGCACCTGCACGCACTGGCCCGAAGACTCGAACTGCCAGCCGTGGTAGGGGCATTCCAGGCGCCCCTGGCAGACCCGTCCCAAAGACAGCCGAGCACCACGGTGCGGACACTGGTCGGCCCAGGCCTGAACGGCCCCGAACGCGTCCCGCCATAGCACCAGCGGCTGACCCAGTAGCAGCGCTGCAAGCGGCTGCCCAGCGACGTCCGCGCAGCCCGCGACAGGGTGCCAGTGCCCGCGTTCGACCCGGTTCATGGTCGCAGCCTCTGCAGATTCAAAACCAGGGCGCCGGCAGCCCCTCCAGCGCAAACACCCTTTGCACGGCCGGCCGATCCAGCAGGCGCTGCAGCCAGGCCCGGATCTGCGGCAGGTCATGCGCCTTGGGGCCCTCAAAATTGCGGGTCCAGCGGCAGAGCATCAGGGCGTGGATGTCGGGCAGGCTGTAGGTCTGGCCCAGGAGCCAGGGTCCGCCATGCGAGGCCAACTGGGCCTCGATCTGCGGCACCAGGGCCATCACACGCTGCTCTGCATGGGCCTTGACCTGGGCGATGGCCTCAGCACTGTCGGCCCAGCGCTCCGGGTAAAAGTAAATGTTGGTGGCCGGCTGCAAGGTGCCAGCGAGCCAGGCCATCCACTTATAAGCCTGCGCACGTTCAGCCGAACCCAGCGCCGGCATCAAGCCGGCAGCCGGACGGCTGTCCGCCAGGTGCAGGCAGATCGCCGCCGACTCGTACAGCACCAGGTCGCCATCAACCAGCACCGGTACCATCCCGTTCGGGTTGAGGTAGCGGTAGGCCGGCGAGCTGAGCTGGCCACCGGCCTTGTCAACCTTGAGCAAGCTGTGGCCACAGCCCAGTTCTTCGAGCACGATGTGCGGCGCCATGCTGGCGGCGCCGGGTAGGTAGTGGAGTTGGATCATGGTGGTCTTTGGTGGGGGCTATGGTCAGGCTGGGCAGAGTTGACGTCGGCAATGGGTAGGCCCCCATTATCGGCTGGAGCCGTTTTTGCAGGCTCGATCAACAGGGCTATTTCATTTGGCAATTAAGGTTTGCACATCAGCAATCAGGCCTTGAACCAACGCGCACATCTCGGCCACGGTGGATTCTTCAACTTCTAAATTGCCTTCGTACTCAGCCAGATTGCGTTTTTGATGCGCGGTGTCTAACACGCGCCAGCGGTTGGCAGGCCAGCGCAATGCAGCCAAGGCTGCGGCATGGGCAGCGTTGTAGGAACTGGTAAAGCGACCCTCCAGCGATAGCTTGTTCAACTTGGCATCGCTCAGGCGGGTTTGCGCCATGGCGAGCATGCGGGTGACTTCCCTATCGTTGCGCGGCTCGGCTTTGAGTTGGCCGATGCGCACCAGGTTGTCCAATTCAGGCAGGCTCATGGGCATGCCCTATCAATGACAGTGTGGGTTGCGACAACACCCGGTTGACAAACGAGTCTGGCTCGGCTCGGCGGCGCTCAAACTCTTGGGGTGAATAGCAGCTTGGGTTGATTTTTCGGCCCAACTGCGCCTCGGCGGGCTCTAAGGTGGCCAAGACCTGGCTGAGCAGCAAATCCTTACCCACCAGCATTACGTCAATGTCACTGCTGGCGGTGTCGGTTTGTTTGGCGACCGAACCATAGACCCAGGCCGACTGCAAATTAGGTTGCAAGGGCTGCAAGGCATCGCGCAACACCGGCACTGTCCCTAGCGTCTTACGCGTCAAGGTGACCAGTTCAGCATAGACGGGAGATTGCGGGTTGGCTTGAAAGCGGCGCAGGTTGCCCACCGCTTGCGCATCGACAAGCCCTGCCGTGGCTAACCGGTTGAGCTCCCGCTGCAAAGAGGCGCTGCCCAAGCCGGTTAGGCGGCGCAACTCGTTGAGGTGATAGGCGCGGTCTGGTTGACCAAACAACCAGACGTAGAGGCGTGACTGACTGTCTGTAAAAAGTGCCGAACTGATATTCATGCCAAATATTAGCATGAACAAGCTATTTATTGGCACACTCTCCATGAATATCTTGCGTTACAGCGCCACTGGGCCAATTTTCAATTTTTCAGCTAGCAAGCTCTCCACGTCAACCGACCATACTTTGAGCTCAGCCTCGTTGTTCAGCGTGCGTTTGGGGATAGCGACGTGAACGACATAGGACTACTGCAGAACTATTCGACACGGGCTCCCGATGCCTTGACCATCGGTCCCCAGATCGCAACCTCGTCCTTGACATACTGGGCAAATCGGCTGGGGGTGTAGCCGACCATGGCGGGGGTTCCCATGTCGTCGAATTTGGCCGAGATGGCGGGGTCCTTCAATGCCTGCTCAATGACCGCCGCCAAACGATCCACCACCGTCTGGCGTGTACCGGAAGGGGCGAACAGACCGTACCACGAGTAGGCTTTGTAATCCTTCATGCCAACCTCGGCCGCGGTCGGCACATCGGGCAAAGAGGGGGAGCGCTGATCCGTGGCAACCAAGAGCATGCGCACCTGGCCGGCACGGTGGAAGGGCGCCATGATGCTCGGTATATCGCTGTTGAATTGAATCTCACCCGAGATCATGGCTTTGTAAACCTCGCTCGGTGAGCGATAGGGGATGTGCACAGCCTGTGTGCCTGTGCGCTGCAGAAACGTGGCACTGGCCAGGTGCCCCGTGGTGCCAATACCGGCACTGCCATAAGAGAATTTGTCCGGCGCTGCCTTGAGATCAGTGGTACTAGAAAAATTCAAAGATACAAATTAAAGAAGTGATAGGTGACGCTAGCGTTCTTTATACACGTTATCAAGTGATTCATACCGATTCAGTTTCCAAACTGCCCTTTGAAGTCGAATACGTTGTGCGTCACACAATAAAAATCCCCGCCCCAAGGGGCGGGGTATTCAGAACAAGCCGAGCTGCGGCTCTGAATGTAATTGTTGATATTCGTTGCCTTGATTCTTCACGTACTTGCCAATCTTGCCTTCATCTCCGTGC
>JBIKZZ010000276.1:0-4658 GCA_044354435.1 Rhodoferax sp.
CGATCACCATATGGAAAATGATCGACCCAAAACCACCGTTCAGGCTCATACCTCGTTGGAATCACGCACCCCCCTTCAGGCTCACACCTCGTTGGAATAGGCTTGTGATTGACTTAACTCCCGAAATGGGAGAAGATAAGTTCTATGAGGGTCATCGCCAAGAGCAGTCTTAAGAATTTTTGGGACCGACCCGGCTGCGGAGATGCGCGCGGTCCGCTGCACAGTTGGTACGACGAGGCCGTCAAGGCGACTTGGGCGTCCCCGCAGGGCGTTAAGGACCAGTACGCCAACGCCAGCATCTGTGGCAATAACCGCGTGGTCTTCAACATCGGCGGCAACAAGTACCGACTGGTGGTGGAAATGCAGTACCGCGCAGGCATCGCATGGGTGAAGTTTGTCGGCACCCATACCCAGTACAACCGCATCGATGTGGAGAACGTCAATGATTATTAAGCCGATCCGAAACGACGACGATTTGAAGGCGGTCTTCCGCCGGCTCGAGTCCATCTTCCAGGCCGAGGAACACAGCCCGGAGGCGGACGAGCGCGATGTCCTGGTGGCGCTCGTTGAGGCCTACGAGGATAAGCACTACGATTTCGGCCCGGCCGACCCCGTCGAGGCCATCAAGTTCCGGATGGAGCAGCAGGGCCTGACGGCGCGCGACCTGGAGCCTTTCATCGGACCGAGCGGCCGGGTGTCCGAAGTACTCAATCGCAAGCGAGGCTTGAGCCTGCGCATGGTCAAGAGCCTGCATGACGGGCTGAAGATTCCCTACGAGAGCCTGCTGGGTGAGACCCATTGATCGATGGCGAATCACTTTGTTTAGCTCCTTACTTCAGGGGTTCGCGACACCGGGCCTAAATCGAGTGGGAGTAGGAGTCTTTCGCCGACTATAGGTATCTATCGATATCGATCGGGAGAGTCGGCTGCCATTCCGGTCTGTCTCCGAGGATACGGATTTCCGCTCAAAAGTGTCGGGTCGCATGCAGGGCCAGCCCACAAGTCGACCCGAATATCCACACGTGGCTCAGTCCTCAGTTCGATTCCTGAGACGGCAATGCGCTCGAATGTCAGCACGTCGTCTGGCGTGCTGGATTCAGAATCGCCAGTAACTCGGAGCCGCCGGCTCCGGTGCGTCCAAGATCGGATCGCTGCGTCGCACGAGCGGATCGAACCAGTCCGCCTTGGCCTTGGCCCACTCTAGCCACTGTTGCTTCTCGGGCGTGAGCTTATCGTCGTGGCGTGCTCGATCCTCGACGGCGGCGATGAACTCCCGCAAGCGGTTCGCGCGCTGAAGCCGGCTCGCGTCGCCAAACAGGGCGCGCAGTTGGCGACGTTCGTCGTCGCGCGCGCGGACTTGCGTTTCGTATAGGGCGAGCGCTTCCTCGTAAGTCCGCCGGCGGCGGTGCTCTTCCTCTTCCTTCGCGCGTTTCGCTTCGGCCAGGCCGACGATGGCAGCGACGATGCCGCTCAGTCGCGAGTCGATGAGGCTGCGCTCCGTGTCGTTCCACTTCCGTGACGGCCACGATCCCACCGTGAGAGTGAGGCGTCCGGTAGGGTGCCAATCGAACTGCGGGATATTCGGATACTCTGCCCGGGCACCCACGCGAAAGGAGTCGTAGTACCGGTCGCGCGCCTGCACCTCGGAGCGGGTCGGCGTGTGGCTGGTTCGCGTGACCTGCTCGACGATCGAGATCGTCAGCGTCGTGCTGCCGTCGACAAGGTAAGTGAGCCCCTTCTCCACGTCTACCTGCGCTGTGAAGCCGCAGGGCTCGAGCGACTTGAGCAGCGTATCCATCAGCCGCAAGCCGCGGTCGAGGGTGTTCCTCGTGATCTGGAGGTCGAGCACTTCCTTTGCCGCGCTTCTCACGCCCGCCGGATGATCCCAGCCGTCGCGCCGCTTCAAGCGCGCCGCTGCCGCGCGCACGAGCGGGTGCGGGTCGTCGAGCTCGGCGGGCACGCTGATGTTCGACTGACTCTCACGAGTCTTTTGGAAGGCGTCACGGACGCGCGCGTGCACGGCCGCTTCCGGTTCGGACAGCGGTATCGGTCCGGCGAGATCGCGCGCGCCAGCGGTTAGGGAGGGCAGCTGCAGCTTGTGGGTGGGGCGACCGGCCTTGGCCTTCGCCCAGTAGCCCCGCGGCGGCACTGGAATGCCGAGCTTCTTGCAGATCTTGACCAGTCCCACGTCGGACAGGCCGTAGCGAGGTGCGACGACCGTCACCGCGTCGGTCCAGACCGCTTCGTACAACGCTTCCCGGCTGACGGGGGTGCCTCGACGTCCCATGGCATTTCTCCTTGCTTGGGCCGGAGCCTGTCTGTAACTGTGACTCCTGGCGGTTGAAGATTTACTGTTCAGCAAACATTGTCATAGGGCCGAAGATTCGATATGGTGAGCACACTTACCGCACAGCAAAGCGCCGCCGTGTCACGGCGCACACCCGTTGCCGACATTAAGTTGGGGATAAGCAAGGCACGGTAAGCCCTTGTTATCATCAGTTGATATAGTCACACCCGTGATGAACAGTCCTGACATCGGCCTCGAAACACCTCTTGACCTGGACGGCAGCATCCTGGAGCAGGAGGGCGGCTACTGGATCAAGATCGAGGTGCGGCGAATTTTGCCGACTGTGGATGCTCAACACGGCGTCAGGTACAGCCTGTCGCTGCACGACAAGTACGGCACCCGAGTCTTGGGCTATGACAACGCACATGCGGTGAAACCGCCGAGAAAGTTCAAGTTCGCCGGGCAGCGCCTGCCCTACGACCATCGTCACCGGACCTCCAGCGATAAAGGCGTCCACTACGCGTTCGAGTCAGCGCAGCGGCTTCTGGAGGATTTTTTTGCAGAGGTCGATCGAGTCATCAAGGAAGCACAGCAATGAAAACCATCGTCATCGGTGTCATGCCACAGGAGCACATCCGGGCAAGGGCCATCGCCATAGCCAAAGGCGACTACAAGCCCAAGGCAGGCGAGCCCAGGATCTGGTTCGCCTCCATGAAGTCGGTGGCCGAAGTCCTCAGCGACCAGAACCGCGCGCTGCTGAAGGTAATCCGGGAGACCAACCCCGATTCCATGGCTGTGCTAGCCAAGGCTACGGGACGGCAACCGGGCAACCTGTCGCGCACTTTGAAGACGATGTCGCGCTACGGGCTGGTGGAGCTTCAGCGCGAGAAGACGCACGTCAAGCCGGTCGTGAGGGCAACAGAGTTTCGGATTTTGGCAGCGGCTTGAGATCCAGAGCGTTATTTGAGGGGGAATAAGTCTCATGAGATTCCAACTTGTTCGATCAATCCATGTGCTGCTGGTGTGCGCGGCATCTTGTCTGCCCACTTGGGCCCAGGAGGGGTCTTCGATCTTTAAATCCGAGAAACACGCTTTCCGTGTGGCCACTTTGGTCACTGGCCTGGCAAATCCCTGGTCGGTGGCTTTTTTGCCCGATGGGCGAATGCTGGTCACCGAACTTGAAGGGCGTTTGCGCCTTGTGGGACAGGATTTTCAATTGGATCCGAGACCCATTGAAGGATTGCCTGAAATTGTGGCGCAAGGGCAGGGTGGTTTGTTTGACGTGGCCCTCCATCCTCAATACGCGCAAAATGGCTGGGTCTATTGGGCGTATAACGCGCCTGGACCGGGCGGCTGGGGAACAGCCTTGGCTCGAGGCAAACTTCAAGGTCAGCGAATGACCGAGGTTCAGGTGCTCTTTAGCATGCAGCCCAAAACGCGTTCAAGCCACCATTTCGGCGGGCGAATCGTGTTCGACCGATCCGGGATGCTGTACTTGACCTTGGGTGACAGAGGCGAAAAAGGTCGTGCTCAAAAGCTAAACGACCATGCCGGCTCGGTCATTCGCTTGCACGACGACGGGCGTGTGCCTGCCGACAACCCCTATGCCAAGCTGCCAGGGGCCTTGACCGAAAAATGGACGCTGGGTAACCGCAACATGCAGGGAGCTGCGCTGCACCCCATCACGGGTGAACTGTGGACGCACGAACATGGGCCCCAAGGGGGCGACGAGGTCAACGTGATGCGGTCGGGCCTCAACTACGGCTGGCCCGTCATCACCTATGGTGTGGAGTACGGCTGGGGCACCAAAATCGGTGAAGGTCAGGCCAAGCCTGGCATGGTGCAGCCCTTGCATGTGTGGGTGCCGTCGATTGCGCCATCAGGAATGGCATTTGTGAGCGGATCACAGTTTCCACAATGGCAGGGCGATTTGCTGGTCGGGGCTTTGCGCGGCCAGATGCTGGTGCGTCTGACTCTCTCTGGTGAGAAAGTACTGAAGGAAGAGCGGTTGCTGCAAGGGCGGCTAGGCCGCATTCGTGATGTGCGCATGGGGCCAGACGGTTTTGTTTACATGCTGACTGACGATGCTCAAGGGGCTTTGCTCAGGTTGGAGCCAGCCAAACTCTGACACCAACATGGTCAAGCTGGTATCGATACTTTTCGATCCAATCCTGTCTGCCAGACTATCTACGCAATCACCACTTTTTCCAGTGCCCGCGAACAAAAGCGTACTATGCACCGGATGGGGGCATAACATGATTTGGCGCTCTAAGTGTTGACGCCGACCGAAAACTGACCCACTTATGGAGGTTATGCCGACCCAAAATTGACCCAGGTGTTTTACTGGCTCTGCCCGTTTTTTGGGCAGGAG
>JBIKZZ010000037.1:0-17348 GCA_044354435.1 Rhodoferax sp.
CATTGAGGTCTCAAATGTCCCCAAAGTTGTGGGCCCAAAGCGGACAGCCCTGAGGCGAGTCCTGACCTGCCGCGATTGGTGACAAAGGTCGTAGCCTTCCGAACGACATCTTTGGCGTCAATGCGTCCGGCAGCGCTACAAAACAACTCTCCCGCAAACGTCTGAAATTAAGGGAAAGCCGCTGAGCTATGCTCCCGTTAATGCAGTCCCGCTTCGATAGCCCAACCACTCGCGCCGCAGGCTGGATGGCAGGCTGGCTGACGCTGATGGTGGTGATCGCCGTTGCCGGGCGCGAGGCTGCGCGCGAACTGTCGGTGTTCCAGATCATGCTGCTTCGCTCTACTCTGGGCATGCTAATGCTGTGGCCGCTCGTACGCGCAGCAGGCGGTCTTGGCGCGGTACGGACCGAACGGCTGCCCCAACACGCGCTGCGTAATGCTGTTCACTATGCCGCGCAGTATGGTTGGTTTGTAGCCCTGACACTGATCCCGCTCGCACAGGTGGTTTCCATTGAATTCACCATGCCGATATGGTCGGCGGCCCTGGCAGTAGTCTTTCTCGGTGAGCGAATGAGTAGTCGTAAGTGGTTCGCCGTGCTGCTAGGGCTAGTGGGTGTGGCAGTGATCGTGCGCCCCGGCGCGGGCGCGATAGACGGCGGGCAGATGATTGCGCTTGCCTCAGCCCTCGGGTTCGCAATCTCTGTCGTGCTGGTGAAGTCCCTTACCCGCACGGATGCCGCAGTGGCGATAAGTTTCTGGATGCTGGTGGTACAAAGCGTGATCGGGCTGGTGCCGGCGCTCATCGTCTGGCAATGGCCTTCTGTTCAAACCTGGGGTTGGGTAGTCGTGGTGGCGTTTTGCGGAACCTACTCGCATTACTGCTTCGCCAGGGCGATGCAGCTTGCAGATGCCACCGTTGTCGTACCGATGGACTTCCTGCGTGTGCCGTTGACCGCGCTCGTTGGCTGGCTGGCGTACTCGGAAAGATTGGATCTATTCACATTGTTAGGCATTGGTCTGATTCTGACCGGGAACGTGCTGAACCTGGCTCGCCTGCCAACTGAAGGTGAACGGGTCCAGCCCAAGTCGTGAGATGCCGTCTATTTCGGACGAGGCTGTGAGCACCGGTGCGCGATCCGTACTTTTGGGCTAGTTGGCCACCCAGTGTAAAGAATCGAACGGCACGAAAGCTGACATTAGCCAGTGACCGCAGATGGCCCAAAGTAGCTAAAACCATCATGAAGCAGGCTGAGGCGTCGCCGCTCAACAGCATGCTAGAGTCACCCCCATGCGAATCCTCCACACCATGCTCCGCGTCGGCAACCTTCAACGCGCCATCGATTTCTACACCCAGATCCTCGGCATGACGCTGCTGCGCAAATCCGAGAACCCAGAGTACAAGTACACGCTGGCCTTTCTGGGCTATGCCAGCAACCCCGAGCAGGCTGAGATTGAGCTCACCTACAACTGGGGCGTTGAGCAGTACGAGATGGGCACGGCCTTTGGGCACATTGCCCTGGGCATGCCCGACGTCTATGCCGCCTGCGAGCGCATCAAGGCGGCGGGCGGCAAGGTCACGCGTGAGGCCGGCCCGGTCAAGGGCGGCAGCACCATCATCGCCTTTGTCACCGACCCCGACGGCTACAAAATTGAGCTGATCCAGCGCTGAGCATGAGCGGCGTGCACGACGAGCGGCGTGGTCTGCTGCTGGTGTTTGGCTCGGCAGTGGCCTGGAGCTTTGGCGGCGCCATTGCGCGCTATTTAACAGTACCGGATTCCTGGGCCGTCGTCTTTTGGCGCTCGATCGCAGCAGCCACATTCCTCTTGGCGGTGATGCTGTGGCGCGAGGGCTGGCAGGGCACCCGCAAGCTGTTTCTGGCCATGGGCCTGCCGGGTCTGTGCGTGGGCCTGTGCTTTGCCATCGCCTCCAGTACCTTCGTGATGGCCATGCAGTACACCACCATCGCCAACATTCTGCTGATGCAGGCTGGCGTACCGCTGATTGCGGCGCTGGTGTCTTTTTTGGTGTTTCGGGAACGGGTCGATGGCGCCACTTGGGTGGCCATTGCGGTGGTGATTCTGGGCGTGGCCATCATGGTGTCAGAGTCTTTGACCGGCAAAGTCTCCCCCATGGGTGACGGCTTGTCACTGTTGGTGGCGCTGGCCTTTGCCGGGGCGACCGTGATCACCCGGCGCCACGCGCAGGTGGGCATGATGCCGGCGGTGTGCACCGGCACCATCATGGCGGGCGCAGCCGCAGCAAGCCTGATGGGCAACGCTGTGGTCAGCCCAGGCAATGCCGCGCTGCTGTTTGTGTTTGGCGCGCTCAACCTGGGGCTGGGCATGGCCTTGTTTGTGCGCGGGGTGCGTCTGGTGCCCGCAGCACTGGCCGCACTGATCGGTGTGGCCGAGCCGGTGCTCGGGCCGCTGTGGGTCTGGCTGGTGCACGGCGAGGTGCCCAACGCGCGCACCTTGCTGGGCGGCGCTGTGGTGTTTTTGGCGCTGCTGGGGCACCTGGGCTGGCAGTTCCGCCAGCAAAGGCAAAGCCCGGCGATGCCCATGCCTGATTAAGGCCGGCCACCGCAAGCTGTCTGGCGCTTACCAACGGCATCATTTGGTCCTATTATTGGCCCATGCCGCCACATTGAAGCGGTGCTGGAGACCATAACAATGAGTGAGACTGAGACCAAACGCGGCCGCCGTACGGGCGGGCGCGAACGCCGTGACCCCAATGCAAAGCCCACCGGGCCGGCGTACATCAAGCGGGTGATTCCGACCTACGACATCATGGGCGAAGAAAGCCTGCTCAAGATCGAGGCCACGGCAGACCGCATCCTGGCCGAGGTAGGCTTGGACATACGCGACGACGACGAGGCGTTGGCGCTGTTCAAAAAATCGGGCGCCAAGGTGGATGGCATGCGTGTGCGCTTTGAGCCCGGCCACCTGCAAGAGGTGCTCAAGACCGCACCGCAAGAGTTTACCCAGCACGCCCGCAACCCGGCGCGATCGGTGCAGATTGGCGGCAACAGCGTGGTGTTCTCGCCGGCTTACGGCTCGCCTTTTGTAATGGACCTGGACCGGGGCCGGCGCTACGGCACGCTGGAAGACTTTCAAAACTTCATCAAGCTCGCCTACAACTGCCCCTGGCTGCACCACAGCGGCGGCACGGTGTGCGAGCCGACCGACGTACCGGTCAACAAGCGGCACCTGGACATGGTCTACGCCCACATGCGCTACTCGGACAAGGCCTACATGGGCTCCATCACCTCGGAGCAGCGCGCTGAGGATTCGATCGAAATGAGCCGCCTGCTGTTTGGGGCCGATTTTGTGAACCAGCACTGCGTGATTCTGGGCAACGTCAATGTCAACTCGCCGCTGCTGTGGGACGGCACCATGACCAAGTCGGCCCGCGCCTATGCCCGCGCCAACCAGGCGGCGGTGATCGTGCCCTTTATTTTGGGAGGCGCCATGGGCCCAGTCACCAACGCCGGCGCCATCGCCCAGGCCCATGCCGAAACCCTGGTCGGCTGCGCCATGACGCAGCTGGAGCGCCCCGGTGCTCCAGTGATTTACGGCAACTTTCTCTCAAGCATGTCACTGCGCTCGGGCTCGCCCACCTTTGGCACGCCCGAGCCGGCCATTGGCTCCATGGTAGTGGGGCAGCTGGCGCGGCGGATGAAGCTGCCGCTGCGCTGCGCCGGCTCGTTCACCACCTCCAAGCTGCCCGACGGCCAGGCCATGCAAGAGAGTGTGATGTCCATGCTGTCGGCGGTGCACTGTGGGGCCAATTTCATCCTGCACGCGGCTGGCTTTTTGGACGGCTTGCTGTCCATGAGCTACGAGAAGTTCATGATGGACGCTGATTTTTGCGGCGCCCTGCACAGCTACCTGGGCGGCGTGGTGGTAGACGAAAACACGCTGGCCATGGGCGCGTTCCAGAGCGTCACCCCCGGCGGCCACTACCTGGGCAGCGACCACACCATGGCCAACTACACCACGGCGTTTTTTGACTCCAACATTGCCGACAACACGCCCTTTGAGGCCTGGAACGAAGGCGGCAAGACCGACGCCGCCACCCGCGCCAACAAACGCTGGAAAGCCTCGCTGGCCGACTATGTGGCGCCGCCACTGGACGAGGCGGTGGACGAGTCCATCCGCGACTTTGTGGCCCGCAAAAAGGCCTCTATGACCGACCAATGGTATTGACGCCGTTACTGACGACGGAGCCCCGCATGTCACTCGCCAACGACCCCCTGTTGCAGCCCTTTCAGCTCAAGCACCTGCGGCTTCGCAACCGCATCATGACCAGCTCGCACGAGCCGGCCTATGCCGAAGACGGCCTGCCCAAAGCCCGCTACCGCGCCTACCATGTGGAGCGGGCCAAAGCCGGCATTGCCCTGACCATGACCGCCGGCTCGGCCGCCGTCTCGCGCGACAGCCCGCCGGTGTTCAACAACATCCTGGCCTACAAGGACGAGGTGGTGCCCTGGATGCGCGACCTGACCGACGCCTGCCATGAGCACGGCGCCGCGGTGATGATCCAGATCACCCACCTGGGGCGGCGCACCAGCTGGTCCAAGGCCGACTGGCTGCCGGTGGTGTCCCCCTCGCACCAGCGCGAGGCCTCGCACCGCGCCTTCCCCAAACAGATGGAAGACTGGGATATTGCGCGCCTGATCCGCGACTACGCCGACGCTGCCGAACGGATGCACGCCGCCGGCGTTGATGGCGTGGAACTGGAAGCCTATGGCCACCTGATGGACCAGTTCTGGTCCCCCGCCACCAACACGCTGGAGGGCCCGTATGGCGGGCCGATGGAGAACCGGGTGCGCTTCACGCTCGACGTGATCAAGGCCATTCGGGCCCGGGTCGGGCCGGACTTCATCCTGGGGGTGCGCGGCGTGGCCGACGAGGCCATGGCCGGTGGCATTAACGCCGAGGAGGGTCTGGGCATTGCCCGCTACCTGGCCAAGTCGGGCATGGTGGATTTTTTGAACATCATCCGCGGCCACATCGACACCGACGCCGGGCTGACCGACGTGATACCGGTGCAGGGCATGGCCAGCGCGCCGCACCTGGACTTTGCCGGCAGCATCCGGGCGCAGGTGGATATTCCGATCTTCCACGCCGCCAAAATTCAGGACGTGACGACCGCCCGCTTTGCCATTGCCTCGGGCAAGCTCGACATGGTGGGCATGACTCGCGCCCACATGGCCGACCCGCACATCGTACGCAAGATCATGCTCGGCCGCGAGGACACCATTCGCCCCTGCGTGGGTGGCAACTTCTGCCTGGACCGCATCTACGCCGGGGGCGAGGCCTACTGCATCCACAACCCGGCCACAGGGCGCGAGCTGACCATGCCGCACACCCTGAGCCCCGCCCCGCTCAAGCGCAAGGTGGTGGTGGTGGGCGCTGGCCCGGCGGGACTGGAGGCGGCCCGGGTGGCCTCTGAGCGCGGCCACCAGGTGCTGGTACTCGAAGCCGCCGCCAAGCCGGGTGGCCAGGTGCGTCTGACCACCCAGACTGCACGCCGGCGCGAGATGATCAGCATCATCGACTGGCGCATGGCGCGCTGCGAGGAACAGGGGGTGCAATTCCGCTTCAACACCCTGGCCGATGCGGCCACGGTGCTGGCTGAGCAACCCGACGTGGTGATCATCGCCACCGGCGGCCTGCCCCACACGGCGGTGCTGTCACAGGGCAACGAGCTGGTGGTGTCGGCCTGGGACATCCTGAGCGGCGATACCAAGCCCGGACGCAATGTGCTGCTGTACGACGACGCCGGTGACCACGCCGCGCTGCAGGCGGCTGACCTGATCGCCCAGACCGGCGCCAAGGTAGAGATCATGACGCCCGACCGCAGCTTTGCGCCAGAGGTGATGGCCATGAACCTGGTGCCCTACATGCGCAGCCTGCAAAAACGCGATGTCACTTTCACCGTGACCTTTAGGCTGGCATCCGTCACGCGCCAGGATGGCCAACTGCTGGCCCACATCGGCAGCGACTACGGCGGCGTACACCAGCAGCGGCTGGTGGACCAGGTGGTGGTCAACCACGGTACTCGGCCGCTCGAAGAGCTGTACTTTGAGCTCAAGAGCCGCTCCAGCAACCAGGGCGCGGTGGACTATGACGCCCTGCTGGCCGGGCAGCCGCAAGACCAGCCAGAGGCCGGCAGCGGCTTCCAACTGTTCCGCATTGGTGACGCGGTGTCAGCGCGAAACACGCATGCGGCGATTTATGACGCTTTGCGGCTGGTGAAGGACGTTTAAGTCGCTGCTCCGGCACGCCTTAGCTGTCCCGAGTCAGTCGCCAGCCGCGTGATCCGCGCCCAGTCGCCACTGGCCAGCGCATCAGCCGGCACCAGCCAGGAGCCGCCGACGCAGACTACGTTGGGCAAAGTCAAAAACTCGGGTGCGTTTTGCGGCGTCACCCCGCCGGTGGGGCAGAACTTGACGTCAAAAAACGGGCCGCCCCAGGCCTTAAGCATGGCAGCGCCACCAGCCTGCATGGCCGGAAAGAACTTGAGTTCGGTGAAGCCATCTTCTTGCGCCTGCATGATCTCGCTGCCGGTGGCTACCCCAGGCAGCAGCGCCAACCCGGCATCGCGGCAGGCCTGGCCCACCGCCGGCGTGTAGCCGGGGCTCACCGCAAAGCGGGCACCAGCGCGAGCCGCAGCCTGAGCATCGGCGCGGCTGCGTACCGTGCCAGCGCCAACCACAGCCTCGGGCAGCTCGCGCGCAATGGCCTCGATGCAGGCCAGGGCCTGCGGCGTGCGCAGCGTGACCTCCAGCATACGGATACCGCCAGCCAGCAGGGCGCGGGCCATGGGCACAGCGTGCGCCACATCGGTCAGCACAATCACCGGGATCACCGGCGCGTCTTGCATCACTTGCAGGGCGCTTAAGGTCGCTTTATTCATAGGCTTGTTGTCGAGTTCGAATTTGGATGAAGGTTACAGCCAGCTGCAGGCGCCCTGCTCTGCCGTCAAGGCGCTGCGCCGCATGCCAGCAAACAGTTCGCGCCCCATGCCCAGACCATTGGCCGCGCGCAGCTGCTCGGGCATGACAGCCACCTCGCGGGCCAGCCACTCGGCCTCGGGCACCAGCACCTCAAGCCGGCCGGCGGCGGCGTCAAGCCGGATCACATCGCCGTCTCGCACCCTTGCCAGCGGCCCGCCATCGGCGGCTTCGGGCGAGACATGGATGGCAGCCGGCACTTTGCCCGAGGCGCCGCTCATGCGCCCGTCGGTCACCAGGGCCACCCGGAAACCCCGGCCTTGCAGCACCGCCAGCGGGGGCGTGAGCTTGTGCAGCTCGGGCATGCCGTTGGCCTGCGGGCCCTGCCAACGCACCACACAAACCACGTCGCGCTCCAGCTCCCCCGCCTTGAAGGCTTCCAGCAAGGCGTCCTGCGAGTCAAACACCCGGGCCGGTGCCTCGATCAGGTGCCGGTCGTCGGGCACGGCCGAGATCTTGATCACGGCCCGCCCCAATGGCCCTTGCAGCAACTTGAGACCACCGCTGGCACTGAACGGATCGGCAGCGGGTCGAACCACGCTCTCGTCCTTGGACGCAGCGGCAGTCTGCCAACGCAGGCCGGTACCGGCCGCCTCGGGGATGCCGGTGAACTCGCGCAGTCCGCCACTGCGTACTGTCAGCACATCGGCATGCATGAAGCCGGCGTCGAGCAGCTCACGGATGACAAAACCGGGGCCGCCGGCCGCCTGGAACTGATTCACGTCGGCGCTGCCGTTGGGGTAAACGCGGCTCAGCAAGGGCACCACATCAGACAGGGCCGCAAAGTCGTCCCAGTCGATCACGATGCCAGCAGAGCGCGCCACCGCCACCCAGTGAATGAGGTGGTTGGTGGAGCCGCCGGTGGCCAGCAGGGCCACCATGGCGTTCACGATGCAACGCTCGTCCACCATCACCCCTATAGGTGGAACCGGCTGCGCAGCAGCCTGATCCTGCCGGCCAAGTACGGTCCGCACAGCTTCCATCGTC
Organism: Rhodoferax sp.; assembly: GCA_044354435.1. Classification (GTDB taxonomy): domain Bacteria; phylum Pseudomonadota; class Gammaproteobacteria; order Burkholderiales; family Burkholderiaceae_C; genus Rhodoferax. The sequence continues at coordinate 8,006 of JBIKZZ010000037.1, forward strand.
AAGGCTTCGCGCAGGCCCTCACCAGGGTTGATGAAGGCTGTACCCGGCACGTGCAGGCCCATGGCTTCAAGCAGCATCTGGTTGCTGTTGGCCGTGCCATAAAAGGTGCAGGTGCCAGCGCCATGGTAAGCGGCTGACTCGGCCTGGAGCAGCTCGGCCCGGCCCACCAGGCCCTGTGCCGCTTGTTCCCGCACCTTGGACTTGGCGTTGTTGGACAAGCCCGAGGTCATGGGGCCTGCCGGGATAAACACCGTGGGCAGGTGCCCAAAATGCAGGGCGCCGATCAGCAGACCAGGCACGATCTTGTCGCACACGCCCAGCATCAGCACGCCGTCAAACACATCGTGGCTCAGCGCCACGGCGGTGGCCATGGCGATCACATCACGGCTGAACAGGCTCAGCTCCATACCAGGCGTGCCCTGCGTCACGCCGTCGCACATGGCCGGCACGCCGCCGGCCACCTGCGCGGTGGCGCCCAGGCGCCTGGCCTCGGCCTTGATCAGGTCCGGGTAGTGCTGCAGCGGCGCATGCGCCGACAGCATGTCGTTGAAGGCGGTGACGATGCCGATGTTGGGCGCCCGCTCGGCCACCACCCTCAGCTTGTCGTTGGCAGGCAATGCCGCAAAGGCGTGCGCCACATTGGCACAACCCAGGCGTTCGGCGCCTGGGCGACGCTGCCCGAGCTGGGCGATACGCTGCAGATAAGTGCTGCGAGACTCACGGCTGCGCTCGCGGATACGGGCAGTCACAGACTCAACTATCGAATTAAGTTTCATGATTTTTGGTAACAAAATTACACACGTATCGTACGTCTGAATGCCTCACTTTGGCCGGCAATAGTTACCAGCCGGTTACCAAACATGGCGCGGCTGTCAGCACCTGTCACGTGACGTTATTCGAAGGGGCAAACCTACAATAGCTTGGGGATTGCCCATCGGGGAACTCTCTAGATCTGGAACCCACCATGTCCGTCATCAAAGCCGCCCTTGGCCGCGCCTTCACCCAAACGCTGACCAGCCCTGCCTTGCAGCGGCTGCGCCGAGGTGGCCACGCCTTCAAGCGCCAGTTGCTGCGACAGACACCCGTGGTGCATTACTTTCACCAGATCGACGACCCCTACAGCCACCTGACGGCACTGCATTTGCAAGCTTTTCAAGCCAAGTACCTTGTGCAGCTGGTGCCGCACCTGGTGCCCGCACCCGACGCCTCTGCTGCGCCTGAGCAACAAAAGTTGCGAGACTGGTCTCGTCTGGATGCCAACCGCTTGGCACGAAGCCTGGGCCTGATGACGCCGGATTTCTCGCAGCAACCCAGCGCGCCTGCTGTGGCGGCATCGCAGTCGGCCGCCGTCAAGCTGCTGTCGCAACCAGCATGGGCTGCTGAACTGGTCCAACTCAGCGGTGCGCTCTGGCACGGCGAGACCAATACCCTCCCTGAGCATGGGCCGGCCGAGGCCAGCTTGGCAGCCCGCGAAGCGCTGGCGAGCGGCGCCGCCCTGCGCCAGCGGTGGGGGCATTACCTGGGTGCCACTTTTTACTTTGAGGGCGAGTGGTACTGGGGCGTGGACCGCTTGCACTATCTTGAGCAACGCCTGAACGAGGCGGGACTGGCCCGCTCTGCCACGCCCGAACCGCCATTGATTCCTGCGCCAAGGCTGAAGCTTTGGCCAGCCAAGGCCTGCGCGGCTCAGCGTCCGGTGATCCACTTTTACTGCTCGTTTCGCAGCCCGTACACCTATCTGGCCGCCGCCCAGGTGCGCCGACTGGCTGAGCACTACGGGGCCGAGCTTCGTTTGCGGTTTGTCTTGCCTATGGTGATGCGTGGCCTGCCGGTGCCACTGGCCAAACGCTTGTACATCATGCACGACAACAAGCGCGAGGCCGACCGGCTGGGCCTGCCCTTTGGTTGTGTGGTGGACCCGGTGGGCGAGCCCACTGAGCGCGGCCTGGCGCTGCTGCACCGGGCCATGGCCCTGGGCAGGGGCCCGGCGCTGACCGAATCTTTTCTGCAAGGGGTGTTTGCAGACGGCATTGATGCCGGCAGCGACGCTGGCCTGCTGCAGATTGCCAAGCGGGCGGGCTTGAGCGCGGACGACGTGGCCGCGGCCCTGGCCGACAGTGGCTGGCGGGCCGTGGCCGAAGCCAACCGCGCCGATCTGTTTGCCCATAGGCTCTGGGGCGTGCCCTCGTTTCGGCTTGACGAGGGGCCCGCCATCTGGGGGCAAGACCGGCTCTGGATGCTGGAGCAGGACCTGATACGGGCGCTGCAGCAGGCAACGCCGGTCGCGGGCGACAGCGCCTAAACGCCCAGCATGCGCGCCAGCCGCACCATCAGCCCCTGCGCCCAGGGCGCCACATAACGCAGCCGGGGCCGTTGGGCTTCGGACGCCTTGACGATCTGGGCCACGATGCTGCGGGTGTCGCGTGCCTCCAGAAAGGCAAAGGTGCGCTGCTCCTTGCGTCGCATTTGCGCGGCCTGGGCCTGAAAGTACGAAGACTCGTTCATCCAAGCGTATTTGCTGTCGGTCATGGCCTGGTTGAAGCCGGTGTGGATGGCGCCAGGTTCGATCAACGCTACGTGCACGTTTTTGCCCAACTGGTCCAGCTCGGCGCGCAAGCCCGCGCCAGCAGCTGACAGGGCAAACTTGGTCATGGAGTAAGGCATCAAAAACGGCATGGGCAGCCGACCGGCGATGGAGCTGACCAGCAGCACCGTGCCGCGCTGGCGCTCGATCATGCCCTTGAGGGCAACCTGGGTTAGCGCCAGGGTGGCAAACAGGTTCACCTCAAACACCCGGCGCACCCGGTCCAGGTCAATCTCTGCCAGAGAGCCGGATTCACCAATGCCGGCATTGTTGATCAGCACGTCCAGTTGCAGCGGCAGCAACAGGGCTCGGTCCTCGGCCTGGGTGATGTCGAGCTTGAAGACCTGCAGCGCTTGCCCTCGGGTGCTGCACTCGGCGCGCAGCCCTTCCGCCTGAGCCTCGTTAAAGGTGGTGGCGATCACGTGGTGGCCGCGCGCTGCCAGCGCAAAGGCGGTGTCGCGGCCGATGCCGGTGCCAGCGCCAGTGATGAGGATGGTTTTTGTCATGGCTTAATCCCTGTTCGTCCCTGTTCGTCCCCGTTCATACCTGAGCGGGCCAGCTTACTGCACAAACACCCGCGCCAGCTTGCCCATGGAACACCAATACAGATCCCGGCCCCAGCCAACACTGGGAAACACCACGCCCTGGGTCAGTCCACCCACCCGCACCCGGCCGCGCTCCTGGCCGGTTTCTATGTCGAGCACCACCACCACCTCTTCGCCCAGGCGCCGGTAGTCGTTGGTAACCAGCTCGCCGGTCGCAGGGTAAAGCAGCATGTGGCTAGCGCAGCCCAGTTCGGGCTTGTGCCAGAGCGGCTGCAAGTTGCGCAGGTCCGGGTCGAAGCGCCAGGCCTGCATCTGGCAGTTGGCCGAGTCATAGCCCACCACGATCTGTCGCTGCAAGTCCAGCAGTGGCGGGTTGGTGATGCTTCCGCCGGACGCACCGCACACGTCCAGCGCCTGGTGGTCGGCCGCGTCACTCAGCGAAACCCGGATCAGGCGGTTGGGCGTTGGGCTGACGCCGGCGCCGACCATGCGAAACAGGTAGCGGTGGCGGCCGTTGTCCATGAACCAGGCGTGCTGCCCGTCCAGCACCACGTCCCAGCCGTAGCTCTGGCCACTGGCGCCGATGTAGTCAAAGCGCCAGTCTGCATCAAACACCAGTTTTGAGTAAGCATCCGACCAGTGGTAGCGAAAGATGGAACGCACACCGACGACGTACACCGTGTTGCCCATGGCACTCAGGCGGGCAATCGAGGGCTCGGGGCAGTCCAGGTCGGCGCAGGCACGTGCCGTGCTGGCCGGGTCGACCACAGTTAGGCGGGCGGCCACGGTATCGGACAGGTTTTTGGTGACGATCAGGCCGTTGTCCAGCACCACAAAGGAGTTGTAGGGGGCGTTGACAGGCAACTGCAAGCTGGCCAAGGGCTCACATTGGCGGCTGAGCCGGTGCAGGTAGCGGCCGTACACCACAAACAGGTCGCCGTTGCGGTGCACCGCCATGCCACCCGGCCACATGGGGCCGCCATGCAAGCGAGGCGAGCGGGCCAGCGGCTGCAGGCTGATGGGGTCAATTTTTTCCACGCAGGCGGTGGTGGGCAGGCCCAGCCTGGCGCGCAGGGCCGAATGGGTCAGCAAGTACACCTCACCCGGGGCGCCCAGCACCGTCATGGTTGACAGCAGGGTGTGGCGCGCGGTGCATTGCAAGCGCTCGCCCGGGCGCAGGTTCAGACCTGGTACGCTTGCAACGGGTGCCGTCTGCAGGCGTTGCGGCCCGCCATCCTCAGCCGGCCAAGGGGAATCAAAGTAGCCTCCAGCCCTCATGGATGCTGGGCCCGGCGCTTCCTTTTCCATAGCAGGGCAATACTGGCCAACAACACCAAAAGGACCACCCCAGTGGGACCGTAGGTCGGCAGCCAGTAGTTGTAGACCCCATTGATGAACACCGCCTTCACCGGGTTATAGCCCTCGGGCATGGGCAGCACGCCATGGGCTTTTTCGTAGGCCAGGTAGTCTTGCTGCATGGTGGCAAACAACTGGGGCAAGGCGGTTTGCAGGTCGCGGGTTTCACCTGGGTCCTTGCCGATGTCATACAGGTGCCATTGGCCGTCGCCCACCGGCGGGCTGTTTTTGACCAGCTTGAGGTCCCCCCGGAACAGCGCCACGTTGCCCGACAGCTCATAGCCCAGGGGTTCATCGGCGGTACGAACGCCGGTGGCGGCGCCGGTAAGCAGGGGCAGCAGGCTCTTGCCGGCGATAGGCTCGATCGGCTGGTTGCGGTAGCTGCGTCCGGGCTGGGGCACACCGGCCAGTTCCAACAAGGTCGGTGCCAGGTCGGTCACGTGGGTAAGCGCATGGCTCAGGGCGTTGCCAGGGGCGCCAGGCAGACCGGCAATGAACATCGGCACCCGGATACCACCCTCGGCCGAGTAAAACTTGTAGCCGGTCAGCGGGGACGCCATGGCGCTGGCCCAGCTCGGCCCGGGAATGCCATAGGCGCCCTTGCCGCCGAGCTGGTCGATGTCCTGGCTGTACTGGGTCTTGAGCCAGATCTGGGCGTCCGCGTAGTCAGAACCTTCGGCGCCGTTGTCCGACATGAACACAAACACCGTGTTGTCATAAGCCCCGGTGGCCTTGAGGTGGGCCACCAGCCGGCCAACCTCAAAGTCCATGGCCTCGGCCATGGCGGCGTAGACTTCCATCTGGCGCTGCTGGTAGAGCTTGTCTTTCTCGCTCAGCGCATTCCACGCCTCCGTGGTGCTCATGCGCACCATAGCCGTGTCAGCCGGGATCACGCCCAGGGCCGCGGCGCTCTTGCGGCGCTGCTCGCGCAACGCATCCCAACCGTCTTTGTATTTACCTTTGTATTTGTCGACAAAAGCTTTAGGTGCCTGAATCGGCACATGGTTGGCCTGGAAGCCCACGTAGGCAAAAAAAGGCTTGTCCTGAACCGCGTCAGCTTTAAGGTAGCCAATCATCCGATCCACAAAATAGGTGGACGAGTAGAACTCGGCCGGCATGACGGCTGGCTTGCCGTCCTCGAACCAGTCCACCCGGGCGCCGTGCGGCAGGTAGCGCTGCATCGGCACCCAGTTGTCGGATCCGGTATCACCCTGTACCAGGGAGCGGTCAAAGCCGCGGCGATTGGGCAGGTTGTAGGGCTCGGAGCCCACGTTCCACTTGCCAGTGATGTAGGTGCGGTAGCCGCTGTCCTGCAACAGGCTGGCCACCGTGACCACGTTTTGCGTCATCGAGCCCTGGTAACCGGGTTTGCCAATGTGCTCGCGCGGCAGGGTCTCGCGCAGGTTACCCACGCCGCTGCGATGGTGGTCCACCCCAGTCAGCAGCATGGAGCGGGTCGGCGCGCAGGAAGCGGCGGCATGAAAATTGGCAAAACGGGTGCCGCGTCGCGCCAGCGCGTTCAGGTGGGGGGTGTCAATTTCACCGCCAAAAGCACCCAGGTCGGTAAAGCCCCAGTCGTCGGCCACCAACACCACCAGGTTCGGGCGAGTCGCGGCCATCAAGGCGCCACAGGCGCCCGCTAACAGCAGCGCCAGTAGCCAGGTTTTTGAGTTTTTCATGGCAACAGTTTAGTCCTTCATGACAGCTAAAATGCCAAAACAAAAAGCAGCGGGCAGACGGGACAACCCTAACTCCGATCTCAACAGCACAGGGTTAAACTCCCAAGAGCGACAATTTATTTGACATCGCTCAACTAAATCTATGACTAAAACTCTGAGCCCAGAAAGCACCACGACACCGCCCAGGCAGCGCGATGGCCGGCGCAGTCGAACCGTTGAAACCCGTAAACGCATTGTCATTGCCGTTGCGGCGCTGGTACAAGAAGGCAAAGTAACACCGACAGCCGAAGAGGTCTCTGCGCGTGCCGACGTGGGTTTGCGCACCGTGTTTCGTCATTTTGACGATATGGACACGCTGTACCAGGAGATTGACCAAGAGTTGGGAATCAATGTGGCCTTGATGCTGCAAATGGTCATGAAAGCAGACACCTGGCAGGAGCGCCTTAAGGAAAACATCCAGTCGCGCTGCCAACTTTACGACACGATCACGCCGTTTTTGATCAGCGGTCAGGTGCATCGCCATACCTCGGGCATGATAGAGGCCAGTTTTGAACGCAAAGTGGAGTTGGAGCGAACTGTCTTGCAGCATATTTTGCCCAAGGCGCTTCAGGATGATACCCCCCGGTTTGAGGCCCTGCTGATGCTGCTCAGCCCAGAAGCCTGGATACGCTTGCGCCGGGATCAAGGCCTGAGTAGCGCAGCCGCGATGGCAGCCATCCAGGTCAGTATCGACGCATTCATCGGCCCCTCAATGAGCTGAATCGGCCCAACGAGGCCAGGCAACATGCATCACAACTGACGCATTGCCCAAAGCGCAGAGGCCCGCTCCAAGTCTTGCAGCGTGTCAATATCGGTCACCGTACCCACGTCATTCACTATCAATTCTGTAGCACTAAACGTCCGTAGGACGGGGGCTGCACCCTGATTTCCCTTCAAAGCGAGCAACGCCTCACGGCAGCCACGTGCAAAGCCGACCGGGTGGCCGCGCGGCCCGCCCGGAGCCTGAAATACGGGTACCACCACCGAATTCTGCTGCAGCGCCTGCGCGACTTGGTGCAGCGTGGCAGCTTGAACGAGCGGCAGGTCACCGGGCAGCACAAGCCAGCCAGCGGCATTGGCGGTCGCCCGCACCGCCGCTGCGATCGAGTCACCCATGCCGGGGTGGCCAACGTCCTCCAGGTGCCAGGGCAGGCCGCTGGCGCGCACGGCGTCCAGCGTGTGCTCAAGCACAGTCTTGTCGCCCAGCAAGGCCTGCAACTTGTGGACCCGCCCGCCGGACGCAGCAAAGCGCTCACCCCGGCCCGAGGCCAGCACAAGCACGGTGGGAGGTGATGGCAAGGGATAAGTTGACGACATAGCCCTGAGCATGCCAGAAATCGGCCTGCTCTCTATACTGAGGCCATGACCTCACTCGCCGACCTCCGCAAAAGCTACGAACGCGCTGAACTCAGCGAAGACGCCTCCCACGCCGACCCGCTTCAGCAGTTCGCGCAATGGCTGCAGGAGGCCATCGCCGCTGAGGTGCCCGAGCCCAACGCCATGACTCTGGCCACCGTGGGCAGCGACTTGCGACCGAGCACACGGGTGGTGCTGATCAAGGGCTTTGATGCCGGCGGCATCGTCTGGTACACCAATTACGCTTCACGCAAGGGGCAGGAACTGGCCGGCAACCCCTTTGCGGCGCTGCAGTTCCATTGGGTCGAGTTGGAGCGCGTGGTGCGCATTGAAGGCGTGGTCGAGAAGGTCAGCGCCGCAGAGAGCGACGCGTACTTTCACAGCCGCCCACTCGACTCACGCATCGGCGCCTGGGCTTCGCCGCAAAGCGAGGTGATCTCCGGCCGCGGTGTGCTGGTGGCCAATGCCGCCCGTTACGGCGCAAAATTCTTGCTACAGCCCCCGCGTCCGCCGCACTGGGGCGGCTACCGGCTCAAGCCCGACAACTGGCAGTTCTGGCAGGGCCGCAAGAGCCGACTGCACGACCGCCTGCGTTACCGGCTGGCTGACACCGGCGCCGGCACCGGGTCCAGCCCCAGTTGGGTGCGCGAGCGCCTGGCGCCCTGACGGTTCAGTTAGTCGCCGGGTCGGACGGTCTACAACACCGCCATCACTGCCATCACCAGCGTGACGGTACCCAAGGCCATCGCGGTCGACACCGCCATGCTGGCCGCCACCAAGTCCTGCGCTATGGCGTAGCGTTGCGAAAACATGAATACATTGGCGCCTACCGGCAGGCTGGCGGCCACCACCATGACGGTCAATGGCAAGCCACTCAGTCCCGTCGCCCAGCCCAGCAGGGCCACCAGGGCCGGCAACAGCAGGTTTTTGAGCAGGCTTAAACCCAGCGCGCCTTTGAACTGCGCCCCCACCGGCACCCGAGTCAACGACAGGCCCACCAGCAACAGCGCCAAGGGGCCAAAGGCATTGCCCAGCAGTTGCAGCGGCCGGTCCAGTACCGTGGGTATCAGCCAGCCGGTCTGCGCGAACAGCAGGCCGATGATGATGGGCAGCGGCACCGGGTGCACGATACCGCTGCGCACCGCATCCAGCACGGTGCGCAGCGGGTGGCGCTCAGCACCTGTTGCACCACTGGCCGCCGCCTCGCGGACGGTGGCCAGTTCAAGCACCACGGTGGCCAGCGTCAGCAGCACCAGCGCGTGGACCGAAATCAGCGCAAAAAGAATAACCAGCCCGGCCTGCCCGTAGGCCAGGCCGACCAAGGGCGTGCCAATGGCCACGGTGTTGCTGAAAGTTGCGGTCAGCGCCATCAGGATGGCGCGGCGGTTAAGGCCCTGCCAGGCTAGCATGGCCACAAACACCAGGGCAGCGGCCACAAAGTACATGGCCACTGGCCGAAAATCAAGCTGTTCCAAATGCACCACGCTCATGGTGCGGAACAGCAAGGCCGGACTGAGCACCATAAACACCAGATTCGACAGGTCTTTGGTGGCCTCAGCCCTTATCCAGCCTACTTTCCCTGCTATCAACCCAATAGCAATCAGCAGCGCCACCGGCAGTAGGGCAGAAAGGACGGGGTGGGTCATGGGGAGCTTGAGTCAGGCGCAGCAGACCACCATTTTCGCCCAAGGATGAGCTGCGCGGCTGGCCCCCAGCCGCGCCGGGCATCACATTACTTCGAACAGACCCGCAGCACCCATGCCGCCGCCCACGCACATGGTCAC